>DAOUTG010000019.1 GCA_030626845.1 Methylococcaceae bacterium | reverse complement strand
GTTTATGATCGAGTCAGTGGTGAATTCAAGATGCCGTCTATGGCGAATCTTATCGCTCAAAAAGCGCAAAGTTTGCAGGTCTGATATTTGTTTTACCCTGAAATTTAAAGTAGATACTAAATAAGTTTAGGTAAATTTTAAAGAATAGCTTCATTTTTGTTAAAGCAGTGGTTTTAAACTTTCGTGAATTAAAGGTATAAATGCAACATCATATGATTTATTTCTCTGTACATGACAAAAAATATTATGAGAAATAAATTACTTATAAATCAATGAAGTATAGGAGTCTAAAACATGTTTTGGACTCCGATTTACATTTTTGTCATGTACAGAGGATTTATTTATATCCAGCCCATCTTAAGATTGATCGCCATTTTTCGTAATTAAACTTTTACGCCGCTATCGACATTTCTTCAATTAATATTGAGCCTGTGCGAATATTACCGCGCCTATCGACATCATTTCCTACTGCCACTAAGTTTTTAAACATATCTTTAAGATTAGCCGCAATCGTGATGCCTTCTACGGGATATAAAATTTTACCTTTTTCAACCCAAAACCCAGCCGCTCCTCGTGAATAATCGCCTGTCATTCGATTAACTCCTTGCCCCATTAATTCTGTTACCAATAACCCCGTATCTAATTTTTTTAACATTTCTTCAAAATTATCCCTGCCCGAATCAATGCTTAAATTACGAACGCCTCCTGCATTACCTGTGGTTTGTAATCCTAGTTTTTTAGCAGAATAATTGCTTAAAACATAACTTTTTAAAATGCCTTCAGTAATAATATCACGGCTTTTTGTTGCGACCCCTTCTGCGTCGAATGCACTACTGCCTAAAGCATTTTTTAAATAGGGTTGTTCATGGATATGAATGAAATCAGGGAAAATTTGTGTGTCTAAACAATCCAATAAAAAAGTTGATTTCCTATATAAACTACCCCCACTAATCGCCCCCATTAATGAACTAAGTAAACCTGATGCCATTTCAGGACTGTATAAAACAGAGGCCGTGCGTGTTGTTAGAGGACGACTGCCTAGACGTTTTAACGCCCGTTCCGCTGCTTTTTTACCAATACTTACCCCATTTTCTAAAGCATTAGGATCACGAACCACACTGTACCAATAATTAGTCTGCATATCATCACCCCGCTGGGCAATCACAGAACAGCTTATGGAATGGCTAGTTGCTTGTTGACCTTGTAAAAACCCTAAACTATTACCAAATATTTTAATCCCTTGATGACTATTAACACTTGCACCCTCTGAATTAGTAATTTCTGGATGAAAACCCCGTGCAGCGTCTTCACATTCAATTGCTAGTTCAATCGCTTGTTCAGCTTTTAATGCCCACGGGTGATTCAATTCTAAATCAGGAAATTCAGTGGCAAGTAATTTAGGGTCAGGTAATCCTGAAAATTCATCTTCACTAGAAAATTTGGCAATACTACAGGCTGCATTAACCGTTTCACAAATAGATTTCCCTGATAAATCAGTACTACTTGCAGACCCTTTGCGTTGACCAAAATAAACCGTCAACCCGAGTCCTTGACTACCATCATGTTCTATGGTTTCAACGTCCCCTAAACGCGCACTGACTGAAAGTCCATTGCTGGTACTTAATCCTACTTCCGCTGCGGTTGCACCTTGTTTTTTAGCTTCATTCAATGCGTCTTGAACGCGATTTTTTAGTGATTCTATTTCAATTTGATCTGAAGTTTTCAAAATACCCTGTCCTTTATCGTTAACTATTGAGATTATTAGCTGTAGCTTGCAAAACAGCTACTGCCCCTTGCGTAGCAAGCAAGTTTTATTTAGGTAATTAATGTCTTAAACACTTGTCCCACCTACAGTTAAGCTATCAATTTTTAAGGTGGGTTGCCCGACACCAACAGGAACACTTTGTCCTTCTTTTCCACACGTTCCAACGCCACTATCAAGCTCTAAATTATTACCAACCATTGAAACTTTGGTTAATACATCGGGGCCATTACCGATTAAAGTTGCCCCTTTAACAGGACGCGTAATTTTTCCATTTTCAATTAAATAAGCTTCGGTGGTTGAAAATACAAATTTTCCTGAAGTAATATCCACTTGTCCGCCGCCAAAATTTTTAGCATAAATCCCTTTTTTAACCGATTGAATAATTTCGTCAGGATGATGTTCCCCCGCAAGCATATAAGTATTGGTCATTCTTGGCATGGGTAAATGGGCATAAGATTCACGCCGACCATTCCCTGTTAATACGTCTTTCATCAAGCGCGCATTTAATTTGTCCTGCATATAACTTTTGAGAATCCCTTTTTCTATTAAAATGGTTTTTTCAGTGATTGTGCCTTCATCATCAAGACTCAATGAACCTCGGCGATTCGCTAATGTACCATCATCAACCACCGTACATAAATTAGAAGCAACACGTTCACCGATTTTACCGCTAAAAGCAGACGTTCCTTTACGATTAAAATCGCCTTCTAAACCATGACCAATCGCTTCATGTAATAAAATACCCGGCCATCCTGCACCTAAAACAACAGTCATTGTACCTGCGGGGGCATCAATGGCTTCTAAATTAATTAAAGCTTGTCTGAGTGCTTCTTTACCATAAGTTAAGGCGGTTTCTTCATTAATAAAATAATGGTAATCAGTACGAGAGCCTCCCCCCATACTTCCTTGTTCACGACGACCTTTGTCTTCAATAATTACGGTCACATTCATTCTTACTAAGGGTCGAATATCAGCAATTAATGAGCCATCTTGATTGGCAATTAATACATGTTCATGAACCCCTCCAAGGCTGATAATAACTTCTTCTATCCTTGAATCTAATTTTCGAGTTTCGCTATCAACTTGGCGTAATAAATCAACTTTTTGTTGGTCAGAAAATGACTTTAATGGGTTTGCATTAGAATAATAGGGCTTCCAAGCAACAGGTGCTTTTAGTGCAACTTGGCTATTTTGTCCTTGTCTAACAATCGCTTTAACATTGTTGGCAGCCTCTAAGAGAGTGGGTAATTCAATACGATCACTATAAGCAAAACCTGTTTTATCGCCACAAACCGCTCTAACCCCTGCGCCTTGCTCTATATTATAACTCCCTTCTTTAATAATACCTGATTCTAAAACCCATGATTCATGATGACTGGACTGGAAATAAATATCAGCAATATCGACTTTTGCCGATAAAAGTTGATTCATGACTTGATCTATTTGTTGTGACTGTAATCCACTCGGTGCAAGAATGGCGGCTTTACTAAGGTCTAAAATATCAGTGGGCATAAGTTATTTGCATTCAATTTATAATTAAAATAGTTTTTTATCTTTAGTTGTTTTAAGTTTTTGTTCCCATACTCCCTTGTGTTCCACTTAAATTAGCAATACCTCCTGACATTTTGATACGTTCATAAACACCCTCTGTCGGGGCAATCCAGACAACACCAGGGCCTGTAAAAGTTTGTAATAACCCTTCGCCACTGGTGACTGATTGAAATAAAGTTTTTCCTGATTTTTCGGCATGAAATTTAATACCACCTGTTCTAACAAAAGCAAAATTACCATCAACAGACAACTTTTCATTGGCTTTTAATTCGTATACCAGTAATTCTTCAATAGGAACGGGAGAGACTAAGACGACAATGCCTGTCCCTTTTATTTGGGTTTGAAAAAAACCTTCACCGCCAAATAATGCACTAGATATATTGCCTTGTAACTTAGCACTGACATCTAACTTGGCTGATGCACAATAAAACGCCCCTTTATCAACAATTAAGGCCTCATCATCAATATTAAATAACAAATAATGTCCAAAACTAGGCTCTAAATAAATTTCGCCCGTCCCTTTAATACGGGATTGAAATAAGGTTTCGCCTGTAATAAATTTACGCATTAAACCTTTACTAATACCTTGGGTAGTTGATTCTAGTTGCAAATTTCCTTTCATAAAATATAATGCCCCAGGTTCTATTAAAGTTTCACTGTTATCAAGCTTAATCCGAATCATTTTTAAATGAATGTTGGCTTGATTAGCAAAAAAAACTTTCTCAGCGGTATTTAAGTCGCTTGAACCTTTTAAAGACTTATACTGCACCACTTCAAAGGTTGCCCCTGGAACTTTTTCAACTTCTACAACTTCAAATGGATCAACGTCACTCATTTCTCACCTTGCCTTGGTTGTATAATAATAAAATATAAATCGGGAGACAATAAACGCATTATATTTTAAAAAATCGTCAACTGTCTTTAATAATTTCTGAACCCCAAATTTTATACTTAATTCTTCATTTAAACATTCATTATTTTCTATGCAAAAATCCTATAACTTTGTTGACTGGTTTAGAAATTCAGCCCCCTATATTCACGCCCATCGGAACCGAACTTTTGTTATTTGTTTTGGGGGAGAGATGATTGCTGATGATGTTTCTAGTTTAATCCATGATGTCGCTTTATTGAGGAGTCTAGGGATTCGTCTCGTGTTAGTGCATGGAATACGTCCACAAATTGATTCACGATTAGCTCAACAAGCTATTGTACCCAAGTTTAAAAATAATTTACGCATTACCGATAAAGCCTGTTTAGATTGTGTTAAAGAAGCCGCAGGAACAGTCAAAATTGAAATTGAAGCGTTATTATCAATGGGGTTGCCTAATTCCCCTATGGCTGGGGCTAAAATTAAGGTGGCCTCTGGAAATTTTGTAGTTGCTAAACCTTTAGGGGTTATTGAGGGGACTGATTATTGTTATACAGGGGTTGTTAGGCGCGTAGATCATAGTGCTATTCACCAACAACTTGATCAAAATAATGTCGTGTTAATTTCACCTGTTGGTTATTCACCGAGTGGTGAAATTTTTAATTTAGTGACAGAACAAGTGGCGATGGAAGTTGCCTGTGCTTTGTCGGCTGAAAAATTAGTTTTATTGACTGAAGAAGATTGTATTTCTCCTAAAACTAAAAAAATAATTCAACAAATGACGACAATTGAAGCCCAAAATTTTCTAAAACAATATGAAAATATTAATGCTGATATTTACCGAATTATAAAAGTGGCAATACAAAGTTGTCAACAAGGTGTTAATCGAGTGCATTTAATTAATCGACAGCAAGAAGGCGCATTATTGCTAGAACTTTTTACTCGAGATGGCATAGGAACATTAATTAGTGCTGCAACATTTGAAACCCTGCGTGATGCCAACCTAAATGACATCGGTGGCATTGTTGAATTGATTAGCCCTTTGGAAAAACAGGGCAAACTTATTAGACGTTCACGAGAAAAATTAGAAATGGAAATTAGTGATTACAGTGTTATTGAACGAGATGGGTTAATTGTTGCCTGTACCGCGTTTCATTTATTAAAAGAAAGTTCTCAAGCTGTGATGAGTTGTCTTGCTGTTCACCCTGATTATCAACACCAAGCACGAGGAAAACGTTTGTTCGACTATTTATTGATTAAAGCCAAACAGCAGGAGATAAAAAAATTATGGGTTTTATCAACACAAACAAGTCATTGGTTTTTAGAACGTGGATTTCACATTTCTGATAAACAATCATTGCCAGTTTCTTTAAAGTCTCATTATAATTCTGATAGAAACTCAAAAATTCTTTATAAAGATATTTCGCTTTAATTATGAATACTAAAAATCAACCTATTTGCATTTTACAAGTCTCTGATTTACATATTTTACCTAACATAGAAGATACTTTATTAGGGGTTAATACTGAGTATTATTTTAAAAAAATACTGATTGACGCTTTTGAACGCTATCAACAATTTGATTTAATACTTGCATCAGGAGATTTAGCACAACAACCTTGTATTGCTAGTTATCAGCGTATTCATAAAATATTTTCTGACTATCAAACAAAAACGGTTTGTTTGCCAGGGAATCATGATGATTATTCATTAATGACTTGGTTATTAAATAAAGATTTAATTAGTTGTGATAAGCAAATAACATTAGATAATTGGCAACTCATTTGTCTCAATAGCAAAAAACCTAATGATCCAGGGGGAAATTTAACGCCTGAAGAATTAGGTTTTTTAAAAACAACGCTTAGATTAAATAAAAAACCTTATGTAATGCTATCAGTTCATCATCATTGCTTGCCTTCTAATAGCGAATGGCTGGATACGATGTTAATTGAAAATAGTGCGGAATTGTTTGATTGTTTAATTCCCTACCCAGAAGTTAAATTAATTGTAACGGGTCATGTTCACCAAGTTATCGAAACTCAGCATCAAGGGATTGAAATGTTAACCACGCCTGCAACCTGTTTTCAATTTAAACCGAATTGTCGAAATTTTACGTTAGATTCTATAAATCCCGGCTACCGAATTTTACAACTGTTTCCTGATGGAACATTTAAAACCCAAGTTCATAGATTATCAGGAAAACAGGATGAATTAAATAATTGTCGTAGTGGTTATTCTTAAACTATTTTTTATTTTATGGGTAAGTTATAGGTTATATTTTTCATATAATTATGTAAAAAGCTATGGTATAGTTGCAAGCTCGTAGGATGGGTAGAGTGTAATGAGCGATAGTGAAATGGAACGAAACCCATCATTTTATTCCATCGCTTTGATGGGTTTCGCTATCGCTCTACCCATCCTACGAGCTAAGGATTTATTTTTTATTCAGGACTGATTTTACAAAATAAACGATCAGGAAGGGGAGCGTCCATATTTATTTTAACTATTGAGGGATTATTTTTTTCCAAAGACTTAAGGGGTGTTACGGTTTTACATTTTTCATTAACGATGTTTTGTTCATCATCACAGCGATTAAAGGTCGTGGTAAAACAATAAATACTTGCCTGATTAAATAAACGATCCCACCAATTACCTAATAGTTCTGCTTTTAATTTAATGATTAAATCTAAATTAAAATCTGGAGCAACTTGCCATTCATTTAATGGCCAGAGTTCATATTGAAACACACCTATAAAATAGCCTTTAGAAAAATACCCATAGCCTACTTCTTGTTGAGAAAGTGATTGACGATAGTTAATTAAGATTTCATGTTGACCTTTTGCGACTATAAAAGGGAATGAGGCTTTAAAAAGTGGATCTTTTCCATAAGGGATCGCTTTTTTTTGTACGGCAACCGCATTTTTTCCAACCTTGACCGAAACCTTTGTTTTTTTAGGCAATATAAAATCCGCAAAAGCTGAAATATCTTGTTGAGCTTCAATCAAGTATTTAACTGAAACTTCGCAGAACGCCCAGTCACATTCAATATTCATTTGTTCTCGTAGCACTTTAGCATGACGGGTTAAGGGGTATAGTGTCGAAGAGGGATGACGAGAGATATTCTTAGGGGCGCGTAAATTAGCACCACTATCAAAACTGTTTAACAATAATAGTATAAATATTAAAAAAATAGAGGGAGTCATAAAATAATCTAAATGATCTTAAATTTAACGTTAAAGTTTGGTAATAAAGATAAATAACAAATAACCGACAAATAGAATGGGTATTGTGTATTGCCATTATATTATTTTTTTACCCCAATCTTAGTTTAAGGTTTGCCACTGATACGTTTGCAAATTATTACGCACCTATTTATATGAAAAATAAACAAAAAAAAGGGGTGTAGTCATCATATTTTCTAAGTCACCGTTATTCAATATTAAAAGTGCCTGTATTTGAATAATCGCCCAAGCAATTATCAACATAACTACTGACTGTAACTAAATAAGCACTTCCAGAAGGAAGGTTAATTGAAAATTCAGTCGACTTATTCATATCAAGGCTATAAATTATTTCAGGTTTTGAAAAAAGTGCGTAATTTAAACGATAATTAGATAGATCATCTAAAGATGTCCACGTTGCGGTAACCAAATTACCTTCAACCGTTAAGCCCAATGAAAGTGTGCGATATTTTTTATTAGAACAAATGATTGTTGAAATAAAATTAGCATACTTTTTAATGCGTGTATAAACACCATAACTATTAGTTTGTGCGCAACCATAGCCCCAGCTGGTAACCCCCGCTTGCCGCCAAGAATTACTTTCGGTATCAAATACAATCAAAGGTCCCCCGCTATCCCCTTGACAAGTATCTTTTTCATAGTTCTTATCACTAGCACAAAGCATATTTTCCGTAATATCCCCCATAAAATTTGAACACTTTTCTAAACTATCAATTGTTAAATTAACTTGTTGTAAAGTAACAGGATAAATAGTTTTAGTTGCAGATACTGTTCCCCATCCCAAAGCAATCGCTTCTTTTTCGCTCGCATCTTGAGTGGTGTGAGGAGAGAGAATTGTAATTGGGACAATTTGAGATGCCTTAGTTAATTCAATTAAAGCTAAATCATGTTCAAATATCTCTTCATTATATTGGGGGTGAACAATAATCTGTTTAATTGATAATGACTCATTATTCGTCTGATTAGGAGTAACAACAGAGATACTGTCAATAGTTTGATCTATAACACAATGAGCGGCAGTTAATACCCAATCTTTTGCAATTAAGGTTGCACCACAAAAAGTATCATTATTTTGAGGTAACGTATTATAGCTTAAAGCAACCATCCAAGGCCATGAACCTGTATCTGATGCTCTACCCCCTATTATTTTAGGTATTCTATTTGCATTGACTATTTGATTAAAACAAAATAATCCGAGTAAGAAATAGGCTAATATTAGATTGAATTTTTTCAACATAAATAGTAAAAGTAATATTTTCAAAGTGTTAATTTAACACATAATCTTCTTCATTATCTGTGATAAGTATTGAACTTTTCATCATCGATTAGGTGGCTTTTTTTTTAAAAAAAAAGTAGAATCATTGCTTTTAAGTAAACAATGACTTGTTCACTTTCACAATAATCATTAATATTAATTAGGAGTAAAATAATGGCAGTTTCACTTTCAAAAGGCGGAAATGTAAATTTAAGTAAAGAAGCACCTGGCTTAACCCACATTAAAATTGGTTTAGGTTGGGATGCTCGCGCAACCGATGGGGCAGCTTTTGACCTAGACGCTGTTGGTTTTTTATTGAAAGCAGAAGGTAAAATTGTCTCTGATAACAGCTTTATTTTTTATAATAATAAAACCTCAGAATGCGGTTCAGTGATTCACCTAGGTGATAATCAAACAGGTGAAGGTGAGGGAGATGATGAAGCGGTTACCGTTGATTTGGTTAAAGTGCCTAGTGAAGTTGATAAATTTGTAGTGGCAGTAACGATTCATGAAGCTGAAAAGCGTAATCAAAATTTTGGTCAGGTTAGTAATGCCTTTGTTCGAGTTTTGAATGATTCTAACAATAGCGAAATTGCACGTTATGATTTGTCAGAAGATGCAAGCGTCGAAACAGCCATGATTTTTGGTGAACTTTATCGTCATGGTAATGATTGGAAATTTAGAGCGGTAGGACAAGGTTTTGCAGGCGGGTTAGGGCCTTTAGCATCTAGTTATGGCGTATCGGTTTAATTTTTTCGTATTTTAACAAAGGACTGCTTAATATTTCTAAACAGTCCTTTTATGTATCTACTTTAAATTCTAAGGTAAATCATAGTTCAATATTTTTTAACTAATTAATTATAAAGAAAATGATTTTCATGAGTCCTATTTTACTCTGATATTTAAAGTAGATACCCTTTTATTTTATCTGCATTATTTAATGAAAGCATTCTCTTTTCAACAACAACTGTTAGCTTGGTTTGAGCTGCAAGGGCGTAAAGACTTACCGTGGCAACACCCCATTAGCCCTTATCGTGTTTGGATTTCAGAAATTATGTTGCAGCAAACACAAGTTGCGACAGTGATTCCTTATTTTCAACGTTTTATGCAAGCTTTTCCTGATATTAAAACCCTTGCAAATGCGTCTTTAGATGAAGTTTTACAACATTGGGCTGGGTTAGGTTATTATGCTAGAGCAAGAAATTTACATAAAACGGCAATTCTTATTACAGAAAGTGATGAATTTCCTAATAGTGTCGAAAAACTAGTTGTTCTACCAGGGATAGGGTTATCAACGGCGGGTGCTATTTCAAGCATTGCTTTTAATCATTCTGCGGCTATTTTAGATGGTAATGTTAGACGAGTATTAGCACGTTTTCAAGCTATATCAGGTTGGGCTGGAACAGCAAGTGTTAATAAGAAACTATGGGAACTGAGTCGGTTTTATACGCCTGTAGCGCGCGTGGCAGATTATACCCAAGCCATTATGGATTTAGGAGCGACATTGTGTACGCGAAGTAAACCAAAATGTGAACAATGCCCTTTAATTAAAAATTGTAAAGCTTATTCGCAAGGAATCGTTGCCGAATTACCCACCTCTAAACCTAAAAAAATATCGCCAATAAAAACCATTGTACTTTTAATGTTACATAATAATCAACAGCAAATTTTACTTGAAAAACGTCCGCCGACAGGTATTTGGGGAGGGTTATGGAGTTTACCTGAATTTGAAACTATCGAGGCTGTAAATAATTGGTGTTGTTTAAATAATATGGTAATCCAACAACAAAAATCGTTAAAAACACAGAGACATACATTTACCCATTATCATTTAGACTATACCCCACTGGTTATTTATAGTCATAACCTGACAAATATTGTGATGGAAACTAGCCCTTCTCTCTGGTATAAAGCAGAAGAAATTAATACTTTAGCACTCGCTGCCCCCATTAAGCAGTTATTACAACAAACTATGGAACGATAAAATGACAAGAATGATTCACTGTGCAAAACTTGGAATTGAAGCTGAAGGTTTAGATACCCCGCCTTTTCCTGGTGCAAAAGGCCAGAAAATTTTTGAAAATACGTCTAAACAAGCTTGGCAAGAATGGATGAGTATGCAGACAATACTTATTAATGAGCATCATCTGGCAAGTTTTGAAGTCAAGGCAAGAGTTTTCTTAGAATCTGAACGTGAAAAATTTTTATTTTCAGAAAACTTTGAAATGCCAGAAGGTTATGTTCCGCCAACTAATTAGAAAAGTTATAATAGTCAATTTTAAAAGAGGATAAAAAAATGTTAAATAATTGGATAGCGCCGTCAATTCTTTCCGCAGACTTTGCTCGCTTAGGTGAAGAAGTTGATAATGTTTTAGCATCAGGTGCTGATATAGTGCATTTTGATGTCATGGATAATCATTTTGTCCCTAATTTAACCATTGGGCCTTTAGTGTGTCACGCATTGAGAAAACATGGTGTAACCGCACCGATTGATGTACATTTAATGGTTGACCCTGTTGATAGAATCATTCCTGATTTTGCAAAGGCTGGGGCAAGTATGATTACTTTTCATCCCGAAGCATCAACCCATATTGATCGCTCCTTACAGATGATTCGTGGTGAAGGTTGTAAGTCAGGTTTAGTTTTTAATCCTGCAACCCCTTTAAGTTACCTTGATTATGTGATGGATAAAGTTGATATTATTTTATTAATGTCGGTTAATCCAGGTTTTGGTGGGCAGTCTTTTATTCCTGCAACCTTAGATAAATTAAAAGAAGCAAGAAAAAGAATTGATGACAGTGGTTTTGATATTCGCTTAGAAATTGATGGCGGGGTCAAAGTTGATAATATTCGAGAAATTAAAGCGGCAGGGGCTGATATGTTTGTCGCAGGATCTGCAATTTTTAGCCAGCCTGATTACAAAAAAGTTATTGATGATATGCGTGCTGAATTAGCAAAAGCCTAAAATAAACGAGTCCCATTTTCTTAAAGTTATTTAGAGTTTATGTTGAAAACTGGAGTACAAAACATGTTTTGTACTCCAGATGTTTTTACAGATTACTTAAAAATAGCGATACTAAGTGAATGAAAACTTATTAATTTTTAAAATTTGTTTGTGTAGGGTGGGCTATGCCTACTCTACGCAAACGACAGTGTAATCTATAAACTATATGTCAAATACTCTCAGCCATTGGCTTAAAAAAAATAGCTTAGTTTTATTAGTCGCTATTATAGGGGTAACTCCTACTTATGCAAATAATTCAAAAGCCGCCATTGCAACAGCGCATCCGTTAGCAACGGAAGCAGGTTTTGAAATTCTAGCGAAAGGCGGTAATGCTTTTGATGCAGCGGTAGCTGTTAGTGCTGCCTTGGCTGTTGTTGAGCCGACTAGTTCGGGTTTAGGTGGCGGTGGATTTTGGCTATTACATCGTGCAAAAGATAAGTTTGAAACCATGATTGATGGACGAGAAAAAGCCCCATTAGCCGCTTTTAAAGACATGTATTTAGATAAATCATCTCTAGAGGGTGCATTATCTGCCGCTATTCCTGGAATGCCTGCGGCAATAGTGCATTTAGCCAGCAATTATGGACGATTACCATTAAAAGAATCAATAGCCCCCGCCATTCGTTATGCATCCGAAGGATTTGTTATAGGTGATCGCCATGTGCGATTACTTAAAGAAAAATCAGATGTCATTAAAAAGAATCCTGCCGCTGCATCTATTTTTTTAAATAATGGACAACTTCCAACTAAAGGATCTATATTAAAACAACCTGATTTAGCCAAAACGCTACAACAAATAGCAAATCATGGTAAAGCTGGGTTTTATCAAGGAAATGTTGCAAAAAAATTAATTGATGGCGTTCGACAAATGGGGGGAATCTGGACTCAACAAGATTTAGATAACTATCAAATTGTTGAGCGAACGCCTATCTATAGTTATTACAAAGATATTAAGGTCACTAGTGCCGCTTTACCTTCCTCAGGGGGAATTTTATTAGCGGAAATTTTAAATATTTTATCGGCATATGACCTTAGCTCACTTAATCGTATTCAACGCACCCATTTAATTGTAGAAGCTATGCGCCGCGCTCATCGTGATAGAGCATTATATTTAGGTGACAGTGATTTTGTTAATCCCCCTGTTTCTCGATTATTAAGTCTTGATTATGCCGCAGGTTTAAGAACAAGTATTCGTATGGATAAAGCTTTACCCAGCGATGCTTTAGATGGAAATGGAACCATGCAGACAAAAGGGGCTGATACCTCGCATTTTTCAATTATTGATAATGAAGGTAATCGGGTTGCGGCTACATTAAGTATAAATTATATTTTTGGCGCAAAGGTTGTTGTAAAAGATACAGGGATTGTTTTAAATAATGAAATGGATGATTTTGTTACCCACCTAGGTGAGGCAAATGGTTATGGTTTAGTGGGGGGAGTTGCTAATACGATTGCACCAGAAAAGCGAATGTTATCTAGTATGACACCTACATTTTTAGAAAATACTGACCATATTGGCGTACTAGGAACACCTGATGGAAGCCGTATTACCTCTATGATTCTACTAGCCATCTTAGATTTTTCCGAAGGTCACTCACCTGATTCATGGGTTAAATTAACCCGTTTCCATCATCAATACCGTCCTGATGAAATTCTTCATGAACCTAATAGTTTTAGTGAAACCGAAAAAGAAGAGCTTAAAAAACTAGGGCATAAATTAAAAAACAGAGGCTACCGCTATGGAAATATGCAGGCGGTAGAATTAATAAAATCCACGAGCGAATTAAAAGCGGCAAGCGACCCTAGAGGAGAAGGTTTTTCTGATGTTCGTTAGCATCCATTTTTGGCTATTAACTTCTTAGTTTTAATATTAATTAAATCTGATAACTCATAGTACATGCTAACCAAATTTGTTTGTTCAGTGCTGATGTGTTTCGTGGATCACTACTATGGGATTCAATAATACCATTAAATTGATAATAGGTTTCCATCCCTTCTTTTTTTTTCTTTTTCATGCTACTTGGCAGCGCATAAAAGTTCAAAGAATGCTGCCCGTCATTATAGACAAGGGTATAAACACCTTCTTTCATATTCACTGTCATCCATGAATAGGGATTATTTTTATTGGTTTTATTATCATTTTGCGGCAGATAGTTAATACTTTTTTTATCAACTGTAAACGTCCCACCTTGAAAATGCCCTTGGATATCTTGATCAAGGAACGTTAAAGTTGTGCGTCCTGTGCCTGATTTGCACTTAATTAAAGCATCATTACTACCTGCATAGACAGGGTGAATAATAGAGGCGATTAATAGCAATAATACTGTTCTTTTTATGTTCATTAGAGACTCTTTTTTGTCTGTTACCGTACTAGGAAAATTGTTAATGGTAAAATAAAGTTTAATATATCACCTCGACAGGTTATTTTTCTATAGTTTCTACAGACGACAATAATACTTTTTATTGTTCCAATCATTAGTAAAAACTATGCACTTTAGTGAAAGAATTTTAGTATACTCTCATTCATGAAGTATTATAGAAAGTCATCCCATTCAATACATGATTTAAAAGTCCATTTAGTATGGATTACAAAGTATCGGTATAAAGTATAACTCGTGATGTAGGAGTGCGAACAAGCGATGTCATTCGCCAAATTTCCGATCAAAAATATATTAAAGTTATTATAAGCATTAAAGCGTAATAAATATAACGGTTTATACAAGTTATTTAGGCTTTGTTATAATATTAGAGATAGATCACAAAAACAATTTTATTTTATATTGCCAAAATTTTTTGGCTAACACTGTAAGGATTGTAATATGAGTCAACAAAAGAGTAATATCACTTGCCCTCAATGTGATTATCAAATTGATGTTAATGATATTTTACGCCACCAAATAGAAGCGGATATTCAAAAAAAATATAATAATGAATTAGCTAAAAAAGATTCGCACTACCAGCAACAATATCAAAACTTATTACAACAACAAGCCCAATTAGATGAGCAAGTTCGTCAACAAGATATTATTTTACAGCAACGCTTACAACAAGAAAAACAAAGCTTACAGCAGCAAATTAAACAACAATTTGACTATGAGCATACAGCCCAATTAAATGCTTTTGAACAGGAATTAACGGATAAATCGGCTCAACTTAAAGAGTTCAATAAAGTTAAGGCCGATATTACTCGCCTACAACGTGAAAAAGACGAGCAAAAAGCAACGATTACCGCAGACTTTGCACAACGCTTTACTGAACGCTTAAAAGAAGAGCAGTTAGTGCTACGCTCAGAGCTTACCAAAAAATTACAAGCGCAATCTTCTATACAAATTGAAGCATTGCAAACAGAACTTACCCTTAAGTCCAATGAATTGTCTGAATTTAATCAAGCTAAAGCAGAAATAGAGCGTTTAAAGCGTGAAAAAAACGAACAAAAAGATGCGATTGAGGCAGCGTCTGCACAGCGATTTAATAAACAATTAAAGCAAGAGCAACAAATTTTACGTGAAAAAATTACGACTGCAATGAAAACTGAAGTTTCAGGTCAGCTAAATAGTTTACAACAAGAATTGCGTAATAAATCAGAACAACTAAAAGAACTAAATCAAACTAAAGCTGATCTAATGCGTTTAGAACGTGAAAAAGAAGAATTACGAGGGCAAGTAGTTTTAGAAAAAGAACGTGAATTTTCAGAGAAACTAACGAATGAGCGTTTAAAAATTCAACGGCAGGTAGATGATGCCTCTGAATTCAAAGTAAAAGAATTACAAAAACAGCTTGATGAACAAAAAGAGTTAGCCGTAGAAATGAGGCGAAAAGCAGAACAAGGTTCAACGCAAATGCAGGGAGAAGTTCAAGAGCTTGCGATTGAAGAATGGCTTATCGCTAATTTTCCTTTAGATACGATTGAGGAAATTAAAAAAGGGGCGCGAGGGGCAGATTGTTTACAAATTGTTCATACCCATAGACAACAAAACTGTGGCACGATTTATTATGAAAGTAAACGGACTAAAGAATTTCAAGCGAATTGGATTGAAAAATTCAAAAATGATATTCGTGAAAAAAATGCAAGTATCGGCGTACTCGTTACTGAAGCCATGCCTTCAAATATGTCAAGAATGGGATTAAGAGAGGGCGTATGGGTCTGTTCCTTTGAAGAGTTTAAAGGTTTGTCAGCCGTTTTACGAGAAACAGTGATTAAATTATCAGAGGCGGTTGCCAGTCAGGAAAATAAAGGCGATAAAATGGAGATGCTTTATAGCTATCTGACGGGCAATGAATTTAAGTTGCAAGTAGAGGGGATTGTTGAAGGCTTTAGCCAAATGCAAAAAGATTTAGATTCTGAAAAACGCGCAATGGCTAAAATCTGGAAACAACGCGAAAAACAATTACAAAAAGTATTATTAAATACTACGCATATGTACGGTTCAATTAAGGGAATTGCAGGGTCTGCGGTAGCATCGGTTGCCTTATTAGAATTAGGGGATGTTATTGTTGAAAAATAGATATTTAAACTTGTTACCTAAAAATAAATTTTTATGATCTGTTATCAAAAAATTACTGATAAATTTTATTTTTCCTGTCTTTGTTTGGCGATTATTATTGCAATTGCCGCCCCTATTTCAACAGCGGTTACTAGTGTTGGTTGTGTATTAATGCTAATAACTTGGTTGCTTTCAGGTAAAGCCATCCCTAGTTTAAAAATAGCTTATCAGCAAGCCACAGGAAAAATAATTTTAATCTTTTTTGCTTGGTTATTCATAGGCACACTTTATGCTGATACCAGTTGGAATGATAAGCTCAATACTGTTTTAAGCTGGAAAAAATTAATCTATACTTTCATTTTATTAGGTCTTTTTTATTCACAAAAATGGAAAGATTATTTTATTAATAGTTATATTAGCTTTATGGGAGTCGCAGCGATTGTAGGTGTTATTTTATGGTTAATGGATGTTGTTGTTCGTGAAGGTGCAGGACATGATGCGGGAATCTTTATGACTAATTATGCCACCCAAAGTACCGCTTTTATAGCCGCCTTATTGGGTTGTATTTTTTTACTAGATCAAACCTCATCGACCTTAAAAAGATATGTTCTAGGGTTAGCAATTTGTTTATTTATTTTTAATATTTTTTTTATCAGCGGGGCAAGAACCGCTTATTTTGCATTACCAATTGCGGTTATTTTTGCCATTGGTAGTCTATATAGTTATAAAAAACTGCCAATTATTATTGCTATAACCAGTATTTTACTCATTGGGTTAGTGTTAAGTTCTAGTACGCTACAACAGCGTGTTGATGAAGGGATTAAAGAATTTAACAGTTATGATACCAGTCTACATATTAGTTCTATTGGGGTGAGGGTTATTTTTGCTAAAAATACCTTAAAACTGATTAAACAAAAACCAATATTAGGTTATGGAACGTCTTCTTTTAAATCTGTTTATGGTCAATATGTCACTGCACATTATCAAGGGTGGCGAGCATTAACTACGACTGACCCCCATAATATTTATCTTTATGTGTGCTTGGAAAATGGAATTATTGGCTTAATGATCTTTTTAAGCTATATTTTTATTGCGGTTCGTCAAGGTTTACAAGATACGTTTTATGGCAAAATGGCAGCCAGCTTTTTAATCGCAATGACGGTAGCCAGTCTTTTTAACGCTTATTTTAAAACCTTTCCAGAAGGACATTTATTGGCCTTTTTTATCGGAATTTTATTGGCAAATAATAAAAACACTTCAACGAAAAAAATAACCCATGCTTAGTGTTATTGTGATTACTAAAAATGAATCGGCATCCATTAGCCGTTGTCTTGCCTCGGTTAGTTTTGCCGATGAAATTATTGTTTTGGATTCAAGCAGTGAGGACAATACAGTTGAATTATGCCAACAATTCACCGAAAAAGTTTTTTCTACTGATTGGCCAGGGTTCGGATTACAAAAACAACGCGCTTTAAATAAAGCCACGGGAAACTGGGTGTTATCCATTGATGCCGATGAAGTCGTTAGCCCTGCTTTGCAAAATGAAATTATACAAGCAATGGAAACTGTTGCGATTGATGGCTTTGAAATTCCCCGTCTTTCTCAATACTGTGGAAAAACCATTCAACATGCGGGCTGGTATCCTGATTATGTATTGCGTTTATTTAAACGAAACAAAGGACGTTTTAGTGAAGATTTAGTTCATGAACGTGTTATTGTCGAAGGTCTGATTAAACAATTGATAGAGCCTCTTGAACATGACGCTTTTATTAATCCTGATGAGGTTTTGCATAAAATAAATACTTATTCAAGTTTAGGGGCGCGAAAATTATATCAACAAGGTAAAAGAACCTCATTGATACAAGCTATTTTCAAAGGCTTGTGGACATTTAGTCGCACCTATTTATTAAAAGCCGCTTTTTTAGACGGTCAACAAGGGTTAATGTTGGCGATTTCTAATGCTGAAGGGACTTATTATAAATATCTAAAATTACTTGATTTACAGCGAACTGAAGGCAACTAATCATGCGCTTAATCTCCGTTATTATTACCACTTATAATTGGGAAGATGCACTGAGTGCCTGTGTACAGAGTTTATTTGCTCAGGAAGATTTAGCATTTGAAATTATTATTGCTGATGACGGCTCAAAAATAGCGACAACGATATTAATTAACCAACTTGACAAACAAAGCCCTGTTTTATTGAAACATTGTTTTCATGAAGATAAAGGTTTTAGAGCAGGCACAATACGTAATAAAGCAGTGGCAATGAGTGCGGGTGATTATTTAGTGTTTATTGATGGCGATTGTGTTGTTTTTCCTCATTTTATTAAACGTCATCGACAATTTGCAAAGAAAGGTTATTTTGTGCCTGGAAATCGTGTATTGTTGAGTCAGAATTTTACTCAAGTGGTATTAAAAAAACATTTACCTTTATACCTGCAAAGTAAAATTAATTTTATAAAATGGCGATTACAAGGTGAGATCAATCGTTTATTACCGCTGATTTATCTCCCCTTTGAAACGTTTCGTTTATGCCATCCACGACGCTGGCAAAAAGCCATGACCTGTAATCTGGCTATTTGGAAAAATGATTTTATTAGCGTGAATGGGTTTGATCAATTATTTGAAGGTTGGGGTTATGAGGATTCTGACTTGGTGATTCGCTTAATTCATTTAGGAATTAAACGTAAAGAAGGACGTTTTGCATTGCCTGTTCTACATCTTTGGCATCTTCAAAATGATAGAAATGCAGAACAGGAAAATTATCAACGCTTAATGCAACGTTTAAATGATGCTAATTTTATACGTGCCGAAAAGGGGTTAAACAATTAAATTAGGTATTGATTATTTCAAAATCATGCGTAATAGTGACACTTTTAGATAACATGATGGATGCAGAGCAATATTTTTCTGCGGATAATTTTACGGCACGTTCGACTACGGATGCTTTTAAATCAGATCCTGTGACTATAAAATGTAAATGAATTTTACTAAATATACTGGGAACAGTATCAACGCGTTCGGCACTTACTTCAGCAATACAATCAATAACATTGTGCCGACCTTTTTGTAAAATTTCAATGACATCAAAAGACGAACACCCCCCGACACCGAGTAAAATCATTTCCATAGGACGAATCCCCATATTACGTCCCCCATGACTAGGAGGCCCATCCATAATAACGGCATGACCACTGCCTGTTTCACCAACAAACATCCTTCCATCAACCCATTTAACTTTTGCTTCCATTATTTTCCTCGTATAGATTTTAAGTAATTAAATATAAACTGACTGTACATGACAAAAATATAAATTGGAGTCCAAAACATGTTTTTTACTCCTGTATTTCATTGATTTATAAGTAATTTATTTTGAATGAAAATGATTCATTTATGCTAAATTCTTAAACCTATAAAGCAATTCCAAGGCTTTTTTAGGCGTTATCTCATCAGGATTAATCTCAGCTAAAAGACTCAAAACAGGATGATGCTCTTGGGCTGAAAATAAATCAATTTGCCCCTCATCACTTTCTATTTGCTGTTCTTGATAAGCTTTATTTTCTAAATGCTGTAATTTTAATTTCGCCTGTTCAATCACTAAACTAGGAACACCTGCTAATGCTGCTACTTGTAAGCCATAACTTTGATTAGCTGCGCCTTCTTTTACCGCATGTAAAAAGATAATTTTATCTCCATGTTCTTTGGCTTCTAAATGTAAATTATAAATTGTCTTATGTTCATCGGCTAAGGTCGTTAATTCAAAATAATGGGTTGCAAACAAGGTAAATGCTTTAGTAATTTTTGCCAAATGTTCAGCCGCAGCCCATGCTAAGGACAAACCATCAAAGGTGCTAGTTCCCCGTCCAATTTCATCCATTAAGATTAAACTATTTGCGGTGGCATTATGTAAAATATTAGCCGTTTCCGACATTTCAACCATAAATGTTGAGCGTCCACTAGCTAAATCATCCGATGCCCCAATCCGTGTGAAAATTTTATCAATAATACCACAACTAGCTAATTTTGCAGGGACATAACAGCCAATATGAATTAATAACACAATCAAGGCTGTTTGACGCATATAAGTTGATTTCCCCCCCATATTAGGTCCTGTAATTATTAACATTCGTCGTTGAGGTGAAAAACAAACATCATTTGCCACAAAAGGGGTTTTTGAGACTTGTTCAACAACAATATGTCGTCCAGCCTCAATGCTTAATCCTATTTTTGTTTTTAATTCGGGACGGTTTAAGTCTAAATTATCAGCACGTTCACTAAAACAACTGATAACATCTAACTCAGCTAAAGCAATTGCAGATTGTTGTAATCCCGCTAAATCTTGAGCAATAATGCCTAACAATTCATCATATAACGTTTTTTCAAAACTTAATGCTTTTCCCCGCGCACTTAACACTTTATCTTCAAAGATTTTTAATTCTTCGGTAATATAACGCTCTGTACTTTTTAAAGTTTGCTTACGGGTGTAATGGATAGGGGTTTTATCACTCTGCAAACGAGACACTTCGATATAAAACCCATGAACCCGATTATAACTAACTTTTAAGTTTTTAATCCCTGTTACTTTTCTTTCTCGGGCTTCCATTTCAATTAAAAATTGGTCTGCATTCTGACTTAAGTTTCTTAATTCATCTAAGGTTTTATTATAATTATCTGCCAATACCCCGCCATCACGAATTAAAACGGGGGGATTTTCAATAATAGCACCTTCTAATAATAATAAAAGTGGGGGATAATCGCCCAATTTTTGTGCTAAAGCAATTAAATGTGGGTTTTCGGTTAAATTAAGTTGCTGCTGTAATTCAGGTAATACGGAAAGCGTTTGCCTAAGGGTTACTAAATCACGAGGACGGGCTGATTTAAGGGCTATTCGAGAACTAATACGCTCAATATCGCCGACGTGTCTAAGAATTTCTTGAAGCGACTGATAGCGTGATTGTTCTAATAAACTTTCGATACAACTATACCGCGCATTTAATATATTATGATCGCGTAAAGGACGATTTATCCAACGTCTCAAACAACGACTTCCCATCGAGGTACTCGTTTTATCCAAAACCCCAAATAAGGTGTATTGTGTGTTGCCAGTAGGATGAAAATCTAACTCCAAATTACGCCGACTTGCCGCATCTAATTCAATACAATGGCTACTCTTTTCAACGGTAATCCCCTGTAAATGGGGTAAAAAATTTTGCTGATTATCTTTTAAATATTGGAGAAGACAACCACTTGCCGCAATGGCTAGTTTCATTTGTTCACAACCAAAGCCTTTAAGGTCAAGCACATTAAATTGTGTTAATAAACGCTGTTTAGCCGTTTCGCTGTCAAAATGCCAAGGAGGACGCTTACATAAGCCGCGTCTTTCCGTAATAATTAAGGGCGGTTGCCAATTTTCACTAATTAATAATTCCGCAGGATTAAGACGTTCAATTTCAGTGTATAATTGGGCCGTTGTTTTGACTTCTTGTAAAATAAAACGCCCACTGGAAACATCTAAACAAGCAATACCATAAGTATCATTTTTCCAGCTAAGTGCGACTAATAAATTATCTTGTCTGTCCTCAAGTAAAGCTTCATCGGTGACGGTGGCAGGAGTGATAATTCGTACCACTTTACGCTCAACAGGCCCTTTAGAGGTGGCAGGATCACCTATTTGCTCACACATCGCAACCGATTGATTTTGCTTTAATAACCGTGCAATATAATTTTCTGCTGCATGATGAGGAATCCCTGCCATTGGAATGGGAATACCCGCGGTTTTTCCACGACTAGTTAAAGTAATATCTAGTAATTGTGCCGCCTTTTTAGCATCATCAAAGAAAAGTTCATAAAAATCACCCATCCGATAAAAAACTAGGGTATCGGGATGCTGTGATTTGATATGCAAATATTGTTGCATCATCGGCGTATGTTGTACGGCATTTTTTTGTGTTGTCATTACGCTATTTTAACGAAATCAAAGTGAAGATACATTATGGAAATACAATTAATGACCCTAGCAACGGAATTAGGCAGAAAATTACAACAACAAAGATTAATGCTTGCGGTTGCAGAATCTTGTACAGGCGGTGGAATTGCTCACGTTATCACTGAAATAGCAGGCTCTTCACACTGGTTTGAACGGGGCTTTGTAACTTATAGTAATGAATCTAAAATAGAAATGTTGGGGGTTAATCAACAAACCTTAGACATCTTTGGTGCGGTGAGTGCCAATATTGCATTAGAAATGGTCTCAGGGGTTTTAAAAAATAGTCATGCAGATTATGCTATTTCAGTGACAGGTATTGCAGGCCCTTCAGGCGGAAGCAAAGAAAAACCCGTAGGCACTGTTTTTATTGCTTGGCAGCATAAAAATTCTCCTGCTATAGTAAAAAAATATTTATTTAAAGGGGATCGCCTGCAAATTAGACAACAGGCAATAGAACAAGCATTAACTGAATATTACAATTAGAATTTGGCAGTAGCTCTTGCTTTCATCATTGCCATTAAAGCTGCCTTTTTTTTCTTAGTACGCGCTTGTTGTTCTTCTTTCAAAGAAATCAATCGCTGTTGTTTAGCTTCATAGCGTTGTTTTGCTAAAGAAGGCTTATATTTTTTTTCAGTAACCTCCATGACAATACAATCAACAGGACAAGGGGATATACAAAGTTCACAGCCCGTACATTCATCTGCAATAACTGTGTGCATCATTTTAGACGCGCCTAAAATCGCATCAACAGGACAAACAACAAGACATTTTGCACAGCCAATACAATCTTTTTCAATAATAACCGCAACATGAGGTAATTGATATTCACCAAACTTTGGGTTTAATGGTTTAATGGTTTTATCTAATAAATGTGCCAAAGCGTGAATAGTTTTATCTCCCCCTGGTGGACATTGATTAATATCGACCTCATTATTCGCTAATGCCTTAGCATAAGGTTCACAGCCTTGAAAGCCACAGCGAGTACATTGAGTTTGAGGTAATAACGCATTGATTTTTTCTACTATTTCTTGATTCATTTAAATAAATATACTGATAACGGCTAACACGGCAAGCCATAAAATTAAACTTAAGTTAATCAGTCGGTTTGCGCGTTTAATATCATGATTAGTCGGTAAATTAGCTCCCCCAAAAAAAGGTTTTTCTTTATCTTTTCCGTGATAAGAAGCTGTTCCGCCCAATTTTAAATTTAAACCTCCAGCGCCTGCTGTCATTACGACACCGCCATTAGGACTTTCTAATAATTTAGCTTGACACAACCAACAATACCAACCTAAACGGGTGTTTCCAAGAAGGATATAACTCATTGCAGTTAATCGTGCGGGGATAAAATTTAAAATATCATCTAAACGTGCCGCTGCCCAACCAAAATATAAATATCGCTGATTTTTATAACCCCACATCGCATCTAAGGTATTGCTTAAACGATATAATACAACGCCTAAAACGCCCCCAATAACAAACCAAAATAAAGGTGCGAAAATAGCATCTGCCCCATTTTCCAATACCGATTCTAAAGTTGCTCTGCGAACCGCTAAAGCGTCCATTTTAGTACAATCTCGGCTGACTATCATCGCTACTTTTTTTCGAGCTAATTTTAAGTCATTTTTTTCTAAAGCAGAAAATACGCTGATAGCATGTTGCTTTAAACTGGTTGCAGCGATACAAAAATATAAAATAATAGGCGCAATAAGCCAATTAAACCAAGCCCCTTGTTGTAAATAATAAAGGGGGACTATAAGAATAACTATGATAAATATTAATGCGATCACCCCCATTATTCTTTGATGAAAATCAGAAAGCTGCGTTTTAAGACAAATCTTTTCAACAAACGATGCAAATCGTCCAAAAGCAATTAAAGGATGTCCATTTTTAGGTTCTCCAAAATATAAATCTAAGAGTACCGCACTAAAAATGGCAATAACCCATTCCATATATTAATCCTATTTGTAATAACTGTGAGATTGGTCTAATTAACCAGTTGTTTGATTTTATCAGCAACTGTTACTATAACGGCTTCATTAATAACCATAATAAGAGGCTGCAAATGAATGATTCTTTTACCGAAATTACTAATGAAAATTGGTTTAGTCGTCTAGGAGGCTCTATCAAAGGTATTTTATTGGGTATTCTCCTATTTATTGCCGCATTTCCATTGCTTTGGTGGAATGAAGGGCGTTCCGTTGAACGCTATAATAGTTTAAAAGAAGGACTTGCCTTAGTCATTTCTGTTTCTTCTGAAACAATTGATCCTACGAATAATAATAAGTTGGTGCATACTCAAGGGCTTGCAACGACTAAAGAATTATTACGTGATGATGTTTTTGATGTATCTGCCACTGCAATTAAATTAATCCGTCATGTTTCTATGTACCAATGGCAAGAAGATAAAGAAAGTACGACCACTGAAAAAGTAGGGGGCAGTAAAGAAACCAAAACAACTTATAGTTATAGTAAAGGCTGGCATAGCAGTGAAATTAATTCAAGTTCGTTTAAAGAGTCTGGTCATAATAACCCAAGTAGATTATTTCCAGAAAAAACAATACAGGCACAAAAAGTAACACTAGGAGCTTTTCAATTAAATGCTTCTCAAATTGATACAATTGACCCGAAAACAAGTTTAAGTTTGCATGATGCTAAACTTCCTACCACGCTATCGGGTAAAAAATTAACCTTAGCAGGCAATGAATTTTATTTAGGGGATCGTCCTAATGACCCGCAAGTAGGCGATATGAAAATTAGTTTTCAGGTCGTTAATCCGACTGATATTAGTTTAGTTGCTCAACAAAAATACAATACTTTTATGGCTTATCAAACTCAAGCAGGCAGTCCCATTGATTTGCTAAAACTAGGATTAATGGATGCGAATGTAATGTTTACGGCGGCACAAAAAGAAAATACGATGATAACTTGGGGAATTCGTATCGGGGGTATATTATTGATGTGGATAGGATTAAGTTTGTTGTTTAAACCGCTTGCAGTACTCGGGAGTGTCCTTCCTTTTCTGGGTAATTTAATTGCGATGGGAACAAAGATTCTAGCCGCTTTAATTACGTTACCTTGTGCCATGTTAACGATTGCTTTTGCATGGATTGCTTATCGTCCTTTATTAGCAGGGGGATTAATTGCTGTCGCTATTACTATTATTATTGCAATAAAGTTTATGCCTCGAAAAAATAAAATTTCCAAACCAGAAATTGCTTAATAAAGAAATAAACTTGGAGTCCAAAATCTATTTTTGGACTCTATTAATCATCGAAAAAAATAAATTTATCACTCTTCATTCGCGGTGTTTTCGCGTAAAAATAAACGATGTAAAATTGCACCTGCCATAAACCCCCCCACATGCGCCCACCATGCAACCCCCGCACTCTCACCTTCAAATAAAACCGAGGTCATCGCTTCTTGCAGTTGTAAAATCATCCAAAAACCTAAAAAAGCAATCGCTGGAATTTCTACAAATACGGGTAATAAAAATATAGGTATCCAGATAACTACACGTGCGTGAGGAAATAAAAAAAAATATGCTCCTAAAACCCCTGCAATTGCCCCTGATGCGCCAACGATAGGTAAGGCTAACTCAGGGGTAAAGTACCACTGAATTAACATAGCAATAACGCCGCATAATAAATAAAATAATAAAAAAAACCCATGCCCCATGCTATCTTCAATATTTTTAGCAAAAATCCAAATAAACCAAACATTAAAAATTAAATGTAACCATCCTCCATGTAAAAATAAACTACTTAAAAATGAAAACCCATAATCTGCGGGGGGTAATCCAAAATTTATTGCCCATTGGGGGTCAGAATAACGAATAGGAACAACACCATAAAAATATAATATATGATGTTGCTGTTGCAATGTCATTAAAAACTGCATACTTAAAAAAATAGCAATACAGCTTGCTATTAATATCCAGCTTACATAAGGATGAGTCCGGCTAGGAATTGAATCTCGAATGGGTATCATGCAGTTAATCCTTTTAAATTTCGTGATTAAGCTAAACTATTAATTTTTCTTGATGAGTATAATCTAAATGACTGTCCCTTACTGGCGACTTTCCAGTTTTTATTTTTTTTACTTTGCAACGCTTGGTGCTTTTTTACCTTACTGGAGTCTTTATTTACAAAATAAAGGTTTTAATGCTTTAGAAATTGGCGAGCTTTCAGCGGTTATGATGGCAACAAAAATCATAGCCCCCAATCTTTGGGGAGCTATTGCCGATCACACGGGAAAAAGTCTTAAAATTATTCGTCTTGCCTCATTTTTTGCTGCTTTTTTATTCATAGGATTTTTGTTTAAAACAGGTTATTTATGGTTTGCTATCATTACGGCGGGTTTTAGTTTTTTTTGGAATGCAGCGCTACCACAGTTTGAAGCGGTGACCTTATTTCATTTAAAACATCAACCGCATAAATACAGTCAAATTCGATTATGGGGTTCTATCGGTTTTGTAGTTGCAGTAATGGGGATTGGAGAATTATTAGATGACAATCCTATTAATACCTTACCTATTATCAGCCTAGTTTTATTTATTTCTATTTGGCTGATTACCTTGATTACCCCAGAGGCTAATATAGCCCATCAACAAATGGAAGATAAGGGACTTTGGCACATTATAAAAAAACCTGAGGTGATTGCTTTTTTTACAGTGTATATGTTTTTGCAAGCAGCTCACGCACCTTATTATGTTTTTTATTCAATTTACTTAAAACAACTGGACTATTCCAATCGTTTTATCGGTGAATTATGGGCATTAGCGGTGGTTGCTGAAGTTATTCTATTTATTTTTATGCGTCGATTATTAGCTGCATTTTCATTACGCCATATTTTATTATGGAGTGCATTTTTAAGTATGACACGATGGTTAATCATTGCTTTTGCCGCAAACTCACTTTATTGGATTATTATTGCACAATTATTACATGCAGCCACTTTTGGTTCATCCCATGTTGCGGGTATTCATTTAATTCATCAGTATTTTGGGAATAAACATCAAGGTAAAGGGCAAGCACTTTATAGTAGTACCAGTTTTGGCGTAGGTGGAATGCTAGGAAGTCTTTTTAGCGGTTATTATTGGGATCAGTTGGGTGCAACCATGGTTTATAGTGTCGCTGCTAGTTGTTGTTTATTAGCCTTTATTATTAGCTATTTTATGGTGGGAAAACATCCGCATTAAAACCTTGCTTTCCTTTATAAATGGGGTAAGCTGTTTAGCTAGTTCAGCTCGAATAAAAGCCTAAGTTTTAATATTTACCCGTAAAAAATCTTATGACTAAATTAAAACACTATGACTAAATTAATAAATTTTTTATTATTTCTTTTGATACTACCGTCTTTAGGTTTTGCAAACGAATCATTAGAAACGGTCTTTGCAAGAATGAAACCTAAACAGGCGATTGCTATCGCTTATCAAGAAAAACGCAGTATGGGTTTATTCACCGAAGATATGGTTAGTCAAGGTTATTTTTATTCAACGCCTGAAAATATTTTACTCAAATCACAACAAACACCTTCCATTGAAATCATGGGAGTCGTTGGAAACCAGCTATATTATTATAATAAAAATGATAATCAACGCTATCAAACTCAAATGAGTGATGATCTTCCTATAAGCTTGCATATCAACACATTTAAAAGCCTGATTAATGGTGATTTAATTGCCCTGAAAAAGCAGTATTCCCTTGAGTTTTCCAATACAGATAATCAATGGACAATCACCTTAACTGCCAAAGATTACGATGAGGAAGAACAGCCCTTTAAAGTTATCATGCAAGGTTTAGCTAAACAAGCGGCTAATTATTTATTAATTATCGACCCTGATAATGATCGTAGTGAATTTACTTTAAAACCTCAAAAGATCAATGATTCAACCGAAAAAATAATTAATCAATTATTGAAATTATTAAAAGGTTAGTCTTAATGCAAAAATTAAAATCAAGTTTTTTTTTGTTATTGCCATTCTTGATTGCTATTACCTTCCTTTCAATAAATTTTAAAACCGATCTATCTACTTTTTTTATTGCAGGTGAAACTGCAGAAGAAATACTACTTGCCAGTGAAATTCAATCAGGAACATTATCAAAACGTTATATTTTATCCATAGGTTCTCCCGAATCTTTAGCTGATACTAGGTTTATTAATACACTTACAACCATTTTTAAAAATATAAAAGGGGTTAACGATGTTTGGCTTGCAGGTGAAACGCAAAGTACGATTAAAACTATTAGTTCACTTTATAAACATCATGCAGCACAACTTTATAGTCGCGATCCTCAAACAGATTTAGCGGTTATCTTTAAACCTGAAAATTTACAAAAGCGGGCAGAAGCCTTAAAAGCGGCACTTTTATCTCCACAAAGTGACATTGTTAAACAAATTGTTAAATATGACCCTTTACTGCTCTCATTAACCAGTTTTAAAAATCTATCTGAACAATTTAAACCTAGTTTGAAAAAGGATCATCATTATCAAAATTTAATTTTAGAAACCGATAAATCAGGAATGGAATTTGAAACGCACGTTATTATTCAACAACAAATTCAAACTATTTTTAATCAACAAAAAGAAAAGTTTAATAGTCCATCAAAATTGGAAATGACAGGCGTTCCTGTGTTTGCTGTTAGCACTCAAAAGCGGATGCAGAGCGATATTACTTTTATTAGTATTCTCTCATCATTTGCTTTAACAGGACTTTTCTTTATTTTATTTCGCTCCTTTCGGGTTTTATTCTGGGTTGCTTGTTTACTTATTACGGTTGTTTGTAGCGCCGTTCTAATAACACAATTAATTTTTGGCTTTGTTCATGGGATGACAATGGCGATTGGAACTACCTTGGTCGGAATTTGTATTGATTACCCTATTCACGCATTGGTACACGGACAAGTAAGTCCTGAAAATCAACGTGTTAATGCGATTATTAAAATATTTCCCTCAATGTTAATGGGGGGCGTTACGACCTTAATTGGTTACTTCGCTTTAGGATTATCAGGTTATCCAGGTTTTCAACAAGTGGCGGTTTATGCAGGAACGGGAATTTTAGTCTCATTAGCTTTAACCCGTTATTTACTACCTCATTTGATGATAAAAACGCAACAACAAGCGTCGTGTTTAAAATTAAACTTATTAAGTGTATGGTTGGATTTTTGTCAACGCTGGCAAGCAGCACTTTTAAGTCTATTAATACTCATTAGTTTAGGGTGTTTTTATGTATTAGGTCATTTAACTTGGATGCAGGATTTACAAGAACTAACCCCAGAACTTAACGATTTAAAAGTAATTGATAAACGAATTCGTTCACGAATGGTCAGTATGGAACCCGGGCGTTTTATATTAGTTCATGCTAAAAATGTAGAACAGGTTTTACAACGAGGTGAACAAGTTTATAAAATCTTGGATCAACTTAAAACACAAGGTGATTTAAGTGATTATTTTGGTTTATATCCTTGGGTTTTATCCAAACAGCAGCAACAAATAAATAGCCAATTATTTGATAAGGCTGTAACACCCGCTGTTATTAAGCAATGGCAACAAGCACTAAAGTTACAAGGGTTATCTGTTCATCATTTAGGTCGCTTGGATTATTCCCCACATAAATTTTTAACCCTTGAAAAGTTATTAACAACGCCTTTAGGACGACTATTAAGCAATCAAATTATTATTCACCCACAACAGGTTTTACTTATTATTTGGTTAAGTCAACATAATTCAGCCCGTTTAGACAATATATTTTCTAATGATGAAAATGTTCATTATTTTAGTCAACGTGACATGCTAAATAAAATGGCTGTCGATTATCAACATCGGGCGCAAATAATGTTATTAGCAGGCTTAGGGCTTATTAGTTTATTACTCATGATTCGTTATAGAAGCTTAGTTAAGACTTTACAAACACTCGCACCTGCTTGTTTATCCGCTGTTATTATTCTTGCTTTATGGTCATTACAAGGGGTTGCGATTAGTTTTTTACACTTAGTAGGATTCTTATTAGTGACTGCCATTTGTGTGGATTATGGTATTTTTTATCAAGAAAATCGGGGAGAGAATATTGCTTTGACCTATCAAGCAATGGCAGCCTCTATGCTGACTAGTGCTTTAGCCTTTGGTTGCTTAATGATTTCTCAAACAAAGATTTTACAAATTTTGGCAGAGGTTGTAACTTCGGGTGTGATATTAGGGTTTTTATTTTGTCCCATTGTTATTCAAAGTAAATCTATAAAGACTAAAAAATAAGTAGACCTATGTTTTAGCCTGCTTAATAGCCTCTTTCAATCAAATAGTCTAATCGGCGTTCTCTTGAATAAAGATCATCACGTATTCTTTGTCGTTCACGGTCTAAATCTCGAATATCAACCCGAATATTTGAGCGATCATCATCAGTTAATTTATTACTTAACAAACTGTTTTCTTTATCAAATAACTCATCATCTAAGTCTTCTAAATCTTCTTGACAGCGATAAACCTCATAAGCGGCTTGATTATAGCGTAAAAAAGTAGCATGAATTTCAGTAGGGCAAACCGATTGATAGCGACGACCCTGTAAACCCATTTCAATGGCATTATCAAGTAAACAATAATCTTGTAGACCTTGTTCGCGCCCTACATTATATTGTTTTTTATCTATGCGAATACCATATTCTGAACAAGCTTTTTGGTGCTGCCCAAAACGAGTAAAAGTTTTTCCCTGTCGACCATCTCTAAGCCCTAATTCAAACCATGACCCCTGCATACAATCTTCACGACTTAAAGTTGCACAACTATTGATTAACGATAATAAACTCGCTAACAAAATAATTTTTAAACATTTCATACTTTAATTCATACCAGGAAATGAATAAACTTCCTTAATCGTTAAATTTGGAAAAGAATTAACAATTTGTACTTTAAAATCAGGAAATGATTCTACACGTTGCCATTGCCCACAACTCTTAGGAAAAGCATTTACAAATTGAACCTTTAAATCAGGAAAAGCACTCACATACTGAATTTTAATATCTGAAAAAGAGCTAACAAACTGAACTTTTCCATATAATCGTATTCCGTTTAATGAGCAATTTCCTTCCGCATTAACATTAATATTTGATGAAAATAAAAGTAGGATAATAAATAAAAACTGGAAAATCATTTTTTTTCTTCTCCTTTATAGCCCTCTCCTGTTCCTAGTAATGCTGCAATTATATTTTTTTGTATCTCAGATGAGCCTGAAAATAAACGGCTTGCCAATGCGTCTTGAACTAGGTTATTCATTTTATTAGTCTCCAATAAACCCATTGTTCCCATAATTTGTATGGCATCTAAGCTTGACTGTAAAAAAGCCTCAGAGGCATATAACTTGGTTTGCGCGCTGACAAGTGTTAAACGTTTATTTTTAATTTTTAAACGCGCACATTCATTAAGCCATAAAGTGATCGTTTCTAATCGTAATTTCATTTCAGCAATTTTATGGCTAATGGCTTGGTTTTTTCCTAAATGCGCCCCATTAACTTTACGCTCACGGCTATATTTTATGACCGTATCCAATTGCCAATCCATAATCCCACTAATACCTGCAAACACAAAAGAACGTTCTAATTCCAGTGCATGCTGTATTATTAGTGTCCCAGCCCCTGTTTTGCCTAGTTTTCTATCAAGAGGAATTAAACAGTTTTCTAAAAGAACATCCCCCATTGTGGCAGATGCACAGCCTATTACTTGATGATTATCAGTAAAAAATACTTTTTCATCATCTTCTTTTACTAAAAAAGCGGTTAATTTATTATCTAATTTTGCATAAATAATTAAGGTATCTGCTATTGGGCAATTCGTAATAAAACGTTTATGACCTTTCAAAAGAAAGCCCCGGTCTGTTAACGTGGCTGTTGTTGTTAAGGCTTTGATATCTGAACCTGCTTGAGGTTCTGTAATGGCATGACCTGCTATCATTTCACCTGATAATAAAGCGGGTAGCCACCGTTGTTTTTGTTGAACTGATCCATAGGTGATTAGTGGAAATATTGCACCCCATAAATGGGCATTAATAGATAATATTAAGCCACTATCTAAGCATTGTTTTCCAAGTTCTTGGTGGACTATAATTAGATTGGTAAAATTATCTCCATGTCCACCTAATTCAGTAGAAACGGCATGTTTTAAAAATTGAAGTCTGCCACAATGACGGAGACGTAGGCGCGATGCGTATTTATCGCCTTGCGAAGGGATTTGACTAAAGTCATAATTCATAATGATTTAAAAAAGTTGGCTAAGAGCAATATAATCGGTTTTACCACTTGATAATTTCGGTAAATTATCTAAAATTTTGAATTTAACAGGCTGCATATAGCTGGGTAACTGTTGTTTGATCTGTTTGATAACAATGGCTAGATTAGCATCCCTATTTAAAATCAGGACGGCAGCGGGACGTTGTCCACTGCTACTATCATTAATACCAATAACCACACATACAATAACACCTACAACCCGATTAATAATTGTTTCAATTTCAGCAGGTTCAACTCGGTACCCTGAGCATTTTAGCATTCTATCCAGACGGCCGTGATAACAGTATTCTTTATAAGCGTTTTGAGATACTTTATCCCCTGTTGCATAGGCATCATTAGGATTTCGACTAATCAACTTTCCTTGTTGCCAATAACCTGAAAAATTATTATCGCTTTTAACCCACATTTCTCCTTCTTTTGAAGTAGATAATTGCGAGCCACAAGCAGAATGACCAATTGGAATTGAGGTTTGGTTTTTTAAACGTTTTCTATCAACTTTCCAATAGCAACATACATTCGTTTCGGTAGGGCCATATAAATTATAAAGTTCAACTTTGGGTAATAAACCGGCTAATTTTATAAGTTGTTGAGAGGGAAAAACCTCCCCTGCAAATAAAATCTGTCTTAATAGTTTCAAGTTAGCATTAACAAGATTACCTTTTAGAGCAATAAAACTTAGTAATGATGGAACGGTATAAAAGGTGGTGATTTGCATTTCAGCAAGCCATACCGTTAAACGACTTGGAGAAAGTGTCAGCTTGATTGGAACAAAATAAATAGTAGCTCCCGTGGCAAGCGTTGCAAATAAATCAAATACCGACAAATCAAAATGAAACGGAGCAAGACTTGCTATACGATCATGACTATTAAGCTTAAATGTTTGTACCGCCCAGAAAACAAAATTAGTCATTGCTCGATGACTTAAAGCAATTCCCTTAGGAGATCCTGTAGAACCTGAAGTATAAAGAATTGCGGCAATAGATTCCGTTTCAACGACAACGCTTTTAGGTAATAAACTCGTTTTTTCAAATTCCTCTAAATCTAGCCAAATTTGTGACTGAAACAATTCATTGGGTCGCTTGCCTTGTCCAATAATTAATTGTGGTTTGGCATCCTCAACAATTGTATTAAGCCGACTAGCTGGGTTTTTTATATCTAAAGGTAAATAACTTGCACCCATCGTTAATATGGCATAAATCACAATCGTTGCATTGATACCGCGTTCAAGAAATAATGCAATCGGTCTTTCGTTGTAGCCTTCCTGCTGTAAAAAAAATGCGAGTTGATTAACCACTTGCTGAAATTGACGATAACTAAGTTGGTGATTATCTTCTTTTAAGGCAAGTTTTTCTGGGGTAAGTTGACATTGTCTATTAAATGCAGTAATTAAATTTGTTGTCATATAGTTTATTCATTTTAGGCTCTCATACTATTTTTACTTATACTTGAGACTTATATTACCAATAGTACACAACGAAGCCTAGAAAAAGCATGATATGTTTCGCATTTTTAAACTGTATGCTTATTATCGTTCTAATAACCTAGGCATAAGCTGCACTAAATTGCAAGGGCGTGTTCGATGATCCAGTTGTGCTTGTATGAGTTTATCCCAAGCAGTACAACAAGCACTAGAAGAACCAGGAAGACAAAAAATATAACATCCATTAGCCACCCCCGCAATGGCACGAGATTGGATGGTTGAGGTCTTAATTTCTTCATAAGAAATCATTCTAAAAACTTCGCCGAAACCATCTAACTGTTTATCAAGTAAAGGAATAATAGCCTCAGGCGTTCCATCTCGCCCTGTTACCCCTGTTCCCCCTGTGCTAATAATGGCATTAATGCTTGGTTCAGCAATCCATTTTGAAACAACGGCTCTAATTTGATAAATATCATCAGGCACTATTTTTTTCTCAACGACTTTATGTTCTGCTTTATTAATTCGTCCAACTAAAGTTTTTCCAGAAGTATCGTCGTTTTCTGACCGTGTATCAGAAATAGTCAATACCGCTATTTTTAGCGGGATAAATTTTTTTTCTATTTTCATTTGTTAATCATTTTTTAAAGTTAATTTCTTTGTATTCTATCCAATTTTAAGAGAGAATGGACTGATAACTATCATTAATCTGAATAGTAAAATCATTTCTAAGGGCTTCTTGATGTTAAAATCGCTTTGGGTAACTAGTTATCTCGCCATTATCCCAATGTTACTCGGTGGAATTATATTTTATTTTCTCCCAACTTTTCATTGGAATTATCAACTTTTTCATGTTCTTTTAGAAGGTGGTGGTGCATTAATTGCTTTTACACTGGCACTTTTTGTTACCACGATGATTAAACAGCAGCGTTTAGCCATCAATTATATTTGGTTAATTGCTTGTTTTATTTCAATGGGAATCCTTGATTTAGCCCATTCTCAAACTCCCCCTGGACAGGCTTTTGTTTGGCTACACTCCTCAGCAACGCTTATTGGTGGATTTTTTGCCGCTTTAATTTGGTTACCCGAAAGAATTTCTAAAAAATTTGCTCACAAAGAATTTTTATTAATTCTAACTATTATTTGTATTGGGTTTAGCATTTGGTCAATTGTATACCCTGAAATGTCATTAGCGATGTTAGATGAACATAAAAAGTTTACCTTAAGTGCCGCATTTTTTAATTTAGTGGGTGGTATAGGTTTTATTGTTGCTTGGGGTTATTTCGCCCTAAAATATCATCAGCAACATCATCCTGATTCCTTTTATTTTTCTAATCATTTTTGTCTTTTCGGTTTAGCGGGTCTTTTATTTGAGACATCAATTTTATGGGATGGAAACTGGTGGCTTTGGCATTCTTTAAGAGCTTTTGCCTACTTTCTGTTAGCACTTCACTTTGCTCAAATGTATTGGAATGATTTAGAGGGGCTTAAGCAAAAAACTAACGCATTAAAGCAAGAAAAAGAACGTTTTGAGATTTTGTTTGAAAAATCAAGTTATGGCATTGTTCTTATTGAAGACGGTATTTTTATTGACTGTAATGAACAAGCCTTTCATATGATGGGTTACGATAATAAACAGGCATTACTTAAGCACTCTGGTGATTTATCCCCCCCTTATCAGCCTAATGGAGATTTATCAAGTGAGAAAGCGAATGAAATGATTTTGCAATGTCTTCAAAAAGGTTCAAACAAATTTGAATGGATGCATCGTAAAAAAAATGGGGATGATTTTTGGGTTGATGTTTTATTGACTAAATTAAATTATCAAAAAAAACAGATTATACATACTGTTTGGCGTGATATTTCTAAAGAAAAAGAAGCTGAAAAAGTTAAAGATG
>DAOUTG010000088.1 GCA_030626845.1 Methylococcaceae bacterium | reverse complement strand
TCTTTTCATCACTTATATCATTGCTGATATAAAGTTTATTTAACTTTTAAACTTCTAACTAACAAAAGAATTTATTATAAAAAAAATTATATTAGGATTAACGCTGATGGTTAGCACCTCAGTTTATGCAGAAGAATTCCCAGCCAAGTAGGGCGGGCATTGCCCACCCTACGGTGCAACAACTCAAAGCATCGGAGCAAACATTATGAATACCGCAACAGTCAACATAAAATTACCCGCCACGATGACTCAATACGGCGTGAGTATCCAAGACATTCAAAACAATATGGAAGAATGGCTGGTCTTATCACTTTTTACCCAACAACGTATCTCATCAGGTAAAGCCGCACAAATGCTTAACCTTAGCCGTATTGATTTTCTAGCCTTACTACACAAATACCACATAACCTATTTCGACTATAACAACGAAGAACTAGAAGAAGAATTTGCAGCCGTCAAACAATTGCAATTATAAAAAATGATTATCGTCTCAAATACAACCCCATTAATCGCCTTTTCTAGCCTGCAACGCTTTGAACTATTGCAACAATTATTTAGCAAAATTTACATTGCTCAAGCCGTTTATGATGAATCAGTCGCAGCTCATAAAAACACCGATAATTTAAAAACCGATCTACTTAAAGCAACATGGATAGAAATCGTTAAAATAAAAGACCGTTTAGCCGTAGATGTATTATTAGACGAATTTGTCAAAACATCAAATAACATTTGAAGAAGCTAAAACAGTATTTAATGACCCTTACTATATTGACTTCTATGACCCTGACCATTCTATTGAAGAACATAGATACATTATGATTGGCTATTCAAATCAACAAAACTTGTTAATGGTCTCTTACACAGAACGAAATGATAACATTCGAATTATCAGCGCAAGGAAAGTAACTCAAAAAGAGAAAAAATCTTATGAATACAACTAAACAAACAGAAACAGATGATTTACGCCCTGAGTATGACTTAAATAGCTTAAGAGTGAGAAAGGTAGGCGCAAAAAGAAAACAGTTAATGACTGAAAACATACAACTTGAAGCCGATGTTGCAGAAATTTTTCCTGATTCCAAAGCGGTTAATGAAGCATTACGTTTTTTAATTAGAATCACACAAGAAAGCAAAATGGATTTACCTATCCATCCATAATATCTGAACTTAGCCAAGTAGGGTGGGCAATGCCCACCCTACGATGCAACCACTCAAAGCATCGGAGTAAACACCATGAACATAACTGTAAAACAAGACCTACAATTATTTGAAACCGCACGCCACTTAGGACATCATAAAAATGATGAAGAAACCCTACATTACGCTTTACAACACTATATTGACTACCTGAAACAACCCCAAAAGCCAAACAACTTATGGGACATCATTCAAGAACTAAGAAGCTCTCCAGATTTTGAAGCGATCGAAAATGTTGATGAGATTTTTAACAATCGCTCAAAAGAAACAGGGCGGGAAATAAACCTATGACAGCTCGTTACTTGCTTGATACCAATATCTTTTCCGAACCCTTAAAACCTGAACCTGATAATAACGTCTTACAAAAACTAAAACAACACAAAGCCGAAATTGTTTGCACTTCAATCGTCATGCAGGAAATAATTTTTGGTTGCTACTGCTTACCACCCTCTAAACGCCGAGACAAAATCGAAGCTTATTTTCAACAAATACAACAAACAATCACCATCTTGCCCTATGACAACAAAGCAGGTGAATGGCAAGACAGAGAAAGAGCAAAATTAAGATCCAAAGGATTAACGCCACCTTTTATAGATAGTCAAATAGCCGCCGTAGCCGTCACTAACAATTTAATCCTCGTCACCAGAAACACCAATGATTTCACTTTTTTTGAAGATTTAAAACTTGAAAACTGGTTTGAATGAAATTTATCTTTATACATGACAAAAATGTAAATCGGAGCAAACACCAGGATCAAAGGGGTCGAAGTAAGTTGATTAGGGTTAAAAATATAAAATTTAATATTGCTAATCGTAAAAACCATCATGTTTTTAATAGAGATAACAAAGTTGAGCAATTAAAATATTGTCTTCAGTCACTTTGTATACAATTCTATGTTCATCATTGATGCGTCGTGACCAAAAGCCAGACAACGCATGTTTTAACGCTTCAGGTTTCCCGATTCCTTCAAAAGGGTTTCGTTGAATATCTTTAATTAAGACACTAATCCTTTTTACAATGGCTTTATCGGTTTTTTGCCAGTAAAGATAACTGTCCCATGCTTTAGGTGCAAAGGTAAGATTCATTCAATTAATTCTCGTTTAATCCCTTTGCCGTCTTCAAGTACTGCAATTGATTGAAGTAAATTTCGAGCATTAGCGGGTGAACGGAGCAAATAGGTCGTTTCCTCCATAGCCTGATAATCTTCTAAGGAAAGCATAACGACAGGAGATTCACGTTTTCGAGTAATAATGATAGGCGTATGGTCATTACAAACCCGCTCCATCGTTTTAGATAAATTTGCACGAACAGCGGTATAGCTTATAACATCCATGAGAGTCTCAGTAATAATTGTACAGATTGAAGTACGCATAGTATAGTTACATATAATAAGAAAATCCAGTAGACAGTTAAGAGACGGTGAAAGTATTCACAGCCTTGTCGGTTGTATAAGTGCTATCTTCATACGACATAAATATTTGGAAGTCATTATAAGCAATTAAAATGATAAATAAACAGTGTACCATTACACCATTTTGGTGGATGAGAGCGATCAATGATTTAAAAACCTTCAACGACCAAAGGATAAAAAATAAGCATGATGATAAAAGATAAATATATAGACCCCTTTACCGATTTTGGCTTTAAACATATTTTTGGTAATGAAACAAATAAACGCTTCTTAATTAGTTTCTTAAATGATTTATTAGACCTTAATGATAAAATTGTTGATATTAGTTATCGAAATTTAGAAAAACTAGGATTAAATATTATTGATCGAAAAGCAATATTTGATGTTTATTGTACCGATGAAAAAAATAATAAATTTATTGTTGAACTACAACGCTCACAACAAAAGTATTTTAAAGATCGAAGTATTTATTACACCTCTTTTCCTATTCAAGAACAATCAGAAAAAGGTGATTGGGATTATAGCTTGACTAAAATATATTTCATTGGCATTCTCGAATTTGCCTTTGATGATATGCGTCGCAAAGAAAATCGACATGATAATAAATATTTAACCAAAGTTCAATTACATGACTGTAATGATAAATCTGTTTTTTTTGACAAACTGACTTACTATTATTTAGAAATGCCTAAATTTCGTAAAAAAGAAGAAGATTTAGCTACACATTTAGACTATTGGCTTTATTATTTAAACAACTTGGCCTCTCTTACTGAAATTCCCGCACGATTAAAAAAAGATGAATTAATACAAGGAGCTTTTGATGTTGCCGAGTTTTTAGCATTGAATAAAGCCGAAAAATTTTCTTATCAGCAGGATATAAAAGCCCGTTGGGATAATAAAGCCTGTTTGGATTTTGCAATTGAACAAGGGATTGAACAAGGGATTGAACAAGGGATTGAACAAGGGATTGAACAAGGGATTGAACAAGGGATTAAGCAAGGGATTGAGCAAGGTATTGAAAAAGAAAAAATAGAAATTGCAAAAAAACTATTAGAAACCAAAATGGATTTAAGTCTTATTTGTAAAACAACGGGGTTATCAGAAAATAGGGTTCAAAAATTAAAAAACTATGAATGATATTGACGAAAATGATTATCTTTTTTTCATAGAGCTAATGATGGTTATTCTCATTGTCGGTTTACTAAATTCTATTGGTCTATCCATTTATCAGAATTACATGGAACAGGCTCAAAATACTGAATTAATTCTTTTTGGTTCAAATTTAAGAATGGGGACTACCCTTAATTATGCTATTAATGGGGAGTGGGAAGAACCGTTCAAAGATAATAATGACGATCAGTATGGAAATACTGGCGCTTCTTATTGGAAAAATAATGCAACCATTGTAGTAGAAAAATCAACCAGTAGACTAAATAACCACGAGCAACTAAGTTTTCAAGGCTTTATTCAAAAAGATAAGCAAGGAATGGATACAGGGATTGCATTATGGCTGTGTGGTTATAAAACCCATTTTTCGATTAATCCAGAAAAAATAAAACATCAAACCACTATTCCCCTAGAACAGCTCCCTTTTGCTTGCCGATAATATCAGGAGAAAATTTTGAATATAAAAAATTTATTTATTAAAAAAAAACCACTGAGCGAAGAGGAATTTGCAGAAATATTTGAAGCCTTTTATTTTTTAAGAGAGGCGGAGATTGATGAAAAAGAAGCGTTACAGATTATTGCAAAAGAGCAAACTCAACCTGCTGCTCAAAATTTATTAGCTATTTTATTGAACGCCCCTAATTTTATTGAAGGACTAAGCCAGTTCCCAGGCTACGCACCTGATTATGCCATCGCGCTTTTACGCCAAGGACAAAAAAATAAGGAAGAGATTAAGGTATTAGCAAGTCTTTCAGCACATTTTAGCAAAATTTTATTTTTAGATGATGAACTCGGTTCGTATAAACAGCGCTTAAAAAAGCATCTAACTTATCCTATTAGTACATTAGTTGTTGCTTTTATGGTTAGTGCGGTACTTTTGATTTTTGTAGTGCCTGTTTTTGATGAAGTATATCAATCCTTTGGAGCAGAGTTACCTGCATTGACACAGCTCGTTGTAAGATTATCAGAAGTTATACAACAATGGTGGTGGGTATGTGTTGGTTTTATATGGCTTAGTTTATGTTGTTTTAATCATAAAATGAATAAGCGGTTTCGCTCTAAATTAGCCCTCTATTTTTCAGCCGCAAGATATACAGAATCATCTGTTATCCTGAGAACGCTACATTTGTTATTAAGTTATGATTTTAAGTTGCAACAAGCATTACGATTATCGGCAACGGTAAGCCAAAATACTATGATTATAGAGGCTTTAAATAAAAGTGCGGATGCGGTTGCGGAAAAAAAATCATTTGTTGATTGTCTAAAAGAAAAAGCGGTTTTTCCTCATAAAATTTTACCAGGACTTAGAGTCTTTGAAAAAACTAATCATCTTATTCTTTTACAAAAATTAGTAAATAGAAATGCGTTCATTCTTAAGAAAAATTTAAGCGAGGCATCAAAAATAATGAATAGTGTAATGATGGTTATTATGGGAATACTGGTAGGTATATTAATTATTGCGATGTATTTGCCTATTTTTTCAATGGGAGCGGTAATTTAGGAAAAACTATGAATCAATTAAATAAAAATAAAGGCTTTACCTTGATTGAGTTAATGATTGTTATTGCAATTATTGGCATATTAGCTTCCATTGCTTTGCCTGCCTATCAAACCTATATGACAAAGGCAAAAATTACAGAAGTTTTTCAACTATCAACGTTTCTTAAACGTGATATTGCTGATTATTATGCTTATCATGGAGAAATGCCAAAAAATAATAAAACATTATATTTACCTGAACCTGAGTTATTACAAGGGAGTTACGTTACTCGAATGGAAATTGAAACAGGGGCAATTCATACTAAAATAAATATAGGCAATGACGATGAAAATACATTGAGTCTACGTCCTGCTACCATTAAAAATTCAAATGTAGATTATATTATCTGGGTTGCGGGTAATGATAAAATTAAAAATCCAGACTCTATGGAAGTCTTAGGTGAAAATAAGACAACTATTGATGATGACTTATATTAAGGAGGTTGCTAATGAACAAACAAAAAGCATTTACACTGATTGAATTAATGATAGTGGTTGCCATTATGGGCATTGTGTCAACACTAGCGATGCCAACCTTTCAAAGTCGAGTGATTAGAGCGCAGATTAGTGAAGCGGTAGAAATTTCTGATAGCATGAAAAATAATATTAATCAGTATTATCAAAAAACACGCCAATTTCCTAGTAATAATACCCAAGCAGGTTTCCCAGAGGCAAAGCATTTAATCGGTAATTTCTTTACAAAAATAGAAGTGATAGATGGGGCTATTCATGTCCATTTAGGCAATCGAATTAATAAAAATGCAAGAGGAAAAATATTAAGTTTTAGACCTGCGGTGGTAGAAAATAGCCCAGAAAGTCCCATAGCATGGATTTGTGGTTATGCAGAAGCAGTTAAAGGAATGAAGGGCGTGGGAAGTAATAAAACCAATGTTCCGCCTGTATTTTTAGAAATAGGGTGTCGTAGTTGGCAGGTGGCTTTACATTAGTTTGATCTTTAAATTGTTGAAGTACAAAACAAGTTTGTACTCCAAAATTTTTTAAGCCTAGATTAAAATGCCCATTGCCCACGGAGAGAAAAGGTATTCACGCCTTCAAGATCACCTGAATTTTCAGCAGCTAAAATTGCACTATTTTCAACATCAAATGCTCTGCGATAATCAGCCATTAAACGAACGTTTTGGTTTAGATACCAGTTTAAAGCAAGGGTAACTGCTTTTTCACTACCACCAATGATATTTTCTGAAGTCATATCTGCTTGATCATAACGTGCGGCTAATTCTAATGCACCCCAGCCGCCATTTTTTAAGCTAAAATCTTTAGCAGGTTTTAGACGTTTAAATTCACCATCAGAACCTTTATAAGAACGAGATTCACCTGTTAATGTCCAGCCTGCTTGTACATAAAAAGTATTGAAATCGACACTAGGTTCTCCATCACGCGTTAACCATGCGTAGGCATATTCACCTTGTACTGAAAAAGGACCTTGCATATAGGCAGCTTCAAACCCTGCTATTGACAGGTTTTCAGAGTCGCTAATTTTGCCTGTATCGGTTAATTTTAAATTAGATGAATGCGTTGTTTCGTAGCTGAAACGGGTGTTTTTTCCGCCATTTAATATATCGTTATTGTCACTAGTTTCTCTAAAACCACCATACGCGCCTAAATGAACAACCTGATTTTTAGTATTGATGGGTGCGTAAGTAACACGAGATGACATTCCCCAGCCTTCATCTCCCCCATCTGAACTACTTGAACCAATAGACTCACTATAAGCACCAATTTGCGCTGACCAATCTTTTCCCGATGATTTTAGGTTTAAACCAATCGCACGGTCAAATGCAGAAGCTGTGATAGTGTTCACTAAAGAACGTTCGATAAACATAATATCATTTGAACTTTCTTGTAATTCCATACTGATGGCTTGTTTTTGATGACCCGCAGTAATATCTAACCAGTCAAGACCTGTATAGGTTACAAATAAATCTTTAATGGCAATGCTATTGTCTGCAAAATCAAATTCTGATATGTACTTAAAATCATCCCACATAACACCTTTTATATAAAGGCGGGCGCGACGAATTTCAGTCCCATTGGTTGCAGAATCGCCAGCAATATCATTATCACCGCTATGGAAAGAAGCATCTGCATGTAAGCGACCCCCAATTTTCATTTTAAATTCTTTGTCTGCGGTTTCAAATTGCAAACCATTTTTATCCAGCTTAGTTACTATGCTATTGACATCTTTTTTGCTGATGGTTTCTTTTTTAAGTAATGTATTATATTGTGATTGGTTGATTGAACCATTTTGCAATAGAATATTGAGTAATTCTTTATCAGCCGCTTGTACTGTTATAGAGCTTAATGATGCCGCTGTACCCAATACAAGTATTTTGGCTATTTTGTTAATTATCATTCGAGGACTACCTTTAGGTTATATAAAAACATTTCTGTATACGACAAAATTTAAATGGAGAGTTTGAATCGTGTTTGAATCCGAATAATGTTGATATTTTTTATTAATTAGAATTTTTTTGAGGCGCATAAAAGAGTAACAACAGAGTCCTCTTCAAAACTCTAAAACTTGTTTGAATATAAAGCTATCAATAGAGTTGGAATCGCATGAATCGTTTTTTTAATTGTGATCTATAAATTCAGTAAAAGTACGTGAAGATGTTTGATCTTCTAGCCTATCGTTTACTTACTGTTGCAAATGGTAACAAGCCATTATTACAGTAAAGTGACAGTAGAATAAAAGGATTTAAGGGTTTAGTAATGAAAATTTCATTTAAGTAGATTCCAATAGGTTCAGTTATTACTGTAATGAATAATTGATGAATTTTATAGTTTGAGCGTATTTCTTTTTTATTATTCATGTTCGTTTTCATCAGTTGGGGAAAGTGCGGCTCTTATACAGCGTAATATCCCATAATTATAGCGTTCTTCAAATAATTCAAAAATAGGTTTTATCATGTTTTCCTGTTCTTTAGGCAAGGCTAAAAAAGCCGTTTGAATTGTTTGAATTTCAGCGTCTGGTAAATTGATAACATTTGTTAAGGTA
>DAOUTG010000011.1 GCA_030626845.1 Methylococcaceae bacterium | reverse complement strand
TCCCATGAGTAAATTGTTTTAATTCCTGTTGATATTGATTAATCGGATGCCCAGTTAAATATAAACCTAATGATTGTTTTTCACCTTCTAAGCGATCACGTTCAGCCCATGGTTCAACATCGGTAGAATAGCTTTCATCCCCTTCATTTTCATTCTCGGTTTGAACCATCAATCCGAACATATCATTTTGCCCTGTGACTGCCATTTTTCCATGTTGATTGGCAATCCGTAAAGCAATAGGAAGTTCTGCAAAATGTCCTGCACGGTTATTATCAAATATATCAAATGCACCTGCGCGAATTAATGCTTCTAAAACACGGCGATTTACTTTGCGTAATTCAACTCGTTTACATAAATCATAAAGTCCTGAAAATAAACCCTTTTGTTTGCGTTCATCTATTAAGTCTTCAATCGCAGATTGTCCAACGCCTTTAATTGCGCCAATGCCATAGACAATTTTTTGGGGATCATCGGTGGTAAAATGATAATTAGACACATTAACATTAGGGGGGGCTAGGTCTAACTTCATTTGCCGACATTCTTCAATTAACATCACTACTTTATCAATATTATCCATATCAGCCGATAAGACCGCTGCCATAAAGGCGGCAGGGTAATGGGCTTTAAGCCATGCGGTTTGATAAGCGACTAGAGCGTAAGCTGCGGAATGAGAATTATGAACAATAATATCGTTTGCAACAAAATTATGGCTTGTTTTAATTTCTAAGTCATAAGTCATGTCTTCACCCACCGCTTCTATATTAATCACTCGCTCCCAAAATAGATCAGGATGAATAATTTGGTGTAATTTTTCAGAATTAAAAAACTCCGCGAGTTTTAAAATAGTGAGACGGCGAAAACCTTTTTTATGTTTTTTTAACTTTCCATAAAACGCTTTAACACAAACCCCTGTTCGTTGTTCTATTTCCAGCCAAGTATAGGGACTGCGATTTTTTTCTTCATAGACAATTTCCTGAACTTCCGCAGGAACAGTATCAATAGACTCTGAGTTTTTAGCAACGCTAGATAAATAACTTTGTAAATAAGTTAATTGCGTATTTTTGCCAATAATATGAATAGAAAAAGAGCCTATAAAATTTTCAATACTACGTCTACCCAGAATATGTAGGGTATAACCTATACGTCCTTCTTTATAGTGAAATTCTTTCTGTGTGAGTCGGCTAACAATTTTGAAACGTAATAATAAATGCTGTAATTGTATAACTAATTGATACGAAGAACTTGCAAAATAAGGGGTTGTATTATTAGGTATAGCAATAAAACCATCACCTGACCATAATCGTCCAATCAATATAGCAATACAGTCGTTTGATAATTCAAAAACTTTATTTGGAAAACTTTTCTTAGGGGCTTTAATCCCTGTTAATTTTAAAGATTCTAACCATAACCTAGCACCAGACCGCTCAATTTTATTTCTTTGATCCCCTTTTTTTATTCGCCCATTATGCCCTGTTCCAACATAGACTTCATAGATATTATTTCTATCTTTACGCTGATAACTGCGAGGGACTGTATTTTTAAACTGACTTGCTGCATGAATGAAATCTTCCACACAATTAATATCATTATTATAAAAATAAAAACCACTTGGATGACAGGTATTTCCTTCTGATAAAATCCAACCTAAAGTAATCAGTTGATAATTTGACCACGTTTTTTTTCCGTTAATAGGTAAATAGGCAGGGGATGCAATTCTATCACCCACGTTTAAACTTTCTAAATTGACCCATCCTTTGACAGTAAAGAAAGGATGATTATTTGTTACGGTGATTGTTTTACCTAATGAAGTCGTTAATTTAAAAATAGGTTTAACCCCATTTTTAATAATATCAATGACCTGCCCTTTACCTAAGCTATAGTTTTTTTGCAAACTAATTACTTCATTTAAATCGGGTTGTTTATACCAGTCAACTATTTTTTTTAATGCCCCTGTCTCAGAATTTGCTATTAACGTATCTTTAGTTAAACATTTATTAAATCCATACCCAGCAAACTTGGAAATTAAGTCAAAAACATAAGTCGCAAGAGATTCATCAATATTATTTTTTATTGAACCTGTGGTAAAAATTTCCCGTTGTTGAGCCATTTCCTCTGGCTTCTTTTTTCCCATCGCTCTCCGGAGCATATCCGCCCCACCTAGCGTATACCCTGCCATCTCCCGTGCAATTTGCATCACTTGTTCTTGATACAAAATAACCCCATTCGTTGGCTGTAAAATCGGCTCTAAAATGGGATGCGCATATTCTGCTTTTGCGCCATGTTTAACATTAATATAATCATCGACCATGCCTGATTCTAAAGGGCCTGGACGATATAAGGCCACCAAGGCAATAATATCATCAAAACAATCAGGCTTTAACTTGCCAATTAATTCCTTCATTCCGCGTGATTCAAGTTGAAATACGGCTGTTGTTTGTGCGGTTTGAAAAATATTCTTATAAGTAGTTACGTCATTACGCGGAATTTTATTAATATCGACTAATGCTTCTCCTTGCTTCTTTTTTTTAGCATTAATGGTTTGTAATGCCCAATCAATAATAGTTAATGTTCGCAGCCCTAAAAAATCAAACTTAACTAAGCCCACCGCTTCAACATCATCTTTATCAAACTGAGTAACTAAATTACCGCCGCTTTCATCACAATATAGAGGTGTAAAATCGGTTAATTTAGTCGGAGAAATAACCACCCCCCCTGCATGTTTACCTGCATTCCGAGAAATACCTTCTAAAGAAAGCCCCCTATCTAATAGGGCTTTAACCTCTTCATCTGTATCATAAAGGTCTTTCAATTCAGGAACGGCAAGTAAGGCTTTTTCCAAGGTCATCCCAATTTCAAAGGGTACTAGTTTTGATAATCGATCGACAAAACCATAAGGATGTCCTGAAACACGTCCTACATCACGAATGACCGCTTTCGCTGCCATTGAACCGTAAGTGATAATCTGTGAAACCTTATCACGTCCATAATGTCTGGCGACATAATCAATGACTTCATCACGGCGTTCCATGCAAAAATCAATATCAAAATCAGGCATAGATACCCGTTCAGGATTTAAAAATCGCTCAAACAATAAATCAAATTCTATTGGGTCTAAATCGGTAATTTTTAATACATAAGCGACTAATGATCCTGCACCCGACCCACGACCAGGCCCGACTGGAATTAATTCTTTTTTTGCCCATTGAATAAAATCGGCAACAATCATAAAATAACCAGGAAAACCCATTTGGCAGATAACATCTAATTCCAGTTGTAAACGTGTATCATAGGTTTTACGATTTTCCTCAAACGAACCTAAACCAATGGGTGCATATTCTTTTAAACGTTGATTTAAACCTTCTTTGGATGCTTGACGAAAAACTTCATCTAAAGTCATTCCTTCAGGCACAGGAAAATCAGGTAAATAATTTTCACCTAACGTTAGTTCTAAATTACAACGTTTAGCAATTTCTACGGTATTTGCTATCGCCTCTGGAATATCAGCAAATAATTCCAGCATTTCCTCAGTGCTGCGTAAATATTGCTGATCGGTATAATTCTTAGGACGGCGGTCATCATCAATTACTCGCCCTTGATTAATACATACGCGTACTTCATGGGCGGTAAAATCAGCTTGATGAAGAAAGCGAACATTATTAGTCGCCACCACAGGTAAATCCAATACGGTTGCTAATTCTACAACCGCTTTTAGATAACGTCCTTCATCAGCTTTTCCGATGCGTTGTAACTCTAAATAAAAACTATCTTTAAATAAAGTTGCCCATTTTTGAGCGTGTTGCTGGGCTAAGGCACTATTTTCTGCTAATAATGCTTGCCCAATATCCCCCTCCATTGCGCCTGATAAAGCAATTAATCCCTCATGATTTTCAATCAACCATGACTCTTTCAACATCGGAACACCGAGATGTTGACCTTCTTGATAAGCCTTAGAAATTAATTCAGTTAAAGTGACATAACCTTGTTGCGTATTGACCAATAAAGTCAAAAGGAAGGGCTTTGTAGGTTCATCTGGGTTATAAAGATAAACATCCGTACCGACAATAGCCTTAATGCCTGCCGCCGTGGCTGCAGAATAGAACTTAACTAATGAAAATAAATTACTTTGTTCTGTCACAGCGACAGCAGGTAGTTTAAGTTCTGTTAAGCGTTTAATAAGCGGTTTAATACGAACGATTCCATCAACTAGGGAAAACTCAGTATGTAAACGTAGGTGAATAAATTGTGGTTGCATTAGGATTTAATAATTGTCAAAAAAGTTTTTTAAAATACCTTTTAATGAATTAAAATTTTCATGCTTAAAATTATGCTGAGGATTGGGATAGCCTGTTTTATAAAGGCGATGATAAACGGTTTTATCGCCTTTTTCTGGCTTCCATCCCGTACATTTCAAAAAACATTGGATACATTTTTGTTGTTCATCCTCAAGCGTTGAAAGAATCAATGATTCCAAATAACCTTTTTTAGTTCTGGGGTCACACATAATGTAAGTTTGACTTAATTCATCTAAATTTAACTCATTAATCACCTTATTTAAAACAGCTTGTGTATTTTTAAAGCCACCATAATTAGAATCATTTTTTTGGTCATCTGCATCAACTATAAATAAAATTTTATCTATTTGTTCAAGTTCATTGAATAACTCTTTATATTTTTGACTATCCGATTTTAAAATAAAACTTTTTCCACTAAAAATATAAAAATCAACCTTTTTTTTAAATTCTAAAAAATCAATAAACTCACATAAAAAATCTTTATCATTTTTTCCTTCACAAATAATTGCAATACTCATCGTCCTCTAACCTCACGCTCATCCTCAAGACTCCCCAAAAGTCCACCATAACTACGTGTAATGGCTTTAAGTTTACTTTCCCTATTTTTAATAATTGTTGTATAACTAATATCCTGTTCATTTAGTTTTTCAGATACTCGCGCAAACGAATCAATCATTTCCTTTGAATGCGTTGTTGCAAAAACTTGGCATTTATTTTGCTCAGATAAAATTAAAATAATTTCCCATAATCTATCTAACTGTGTGTAATGAATCCCATTATCTATTTCATCTATAAATAAATAGCCATTTTCACACTGGAATAAAGCACAGATAATGGAAATATAGTGCTTTAATCCATCGCCAAATTCGGTTATATCTCGATATTCACCTTGAACTTTACACTGAGGATCATCACCAATAATCTTAAAATTTTCAATATTACTATCAAACTCGTTAAGATATTTATTCAGTAAATTTTCTTTATCTTGTTTTTGGACATCTTTATAAATTAAAGACAAACTCTCATGTGATAATCCAACGTTATCTATAAAATTAATATGACCCCAGTGCTGTATTTCAAAATTATTTAAATCACTAAGAACAATGATATATTTTTCCTTGTTATCATTGGGTTTAATAAAATATTTTGATGGAAAATCTTTTGTTGATTTTAAAAAACTATTATCACCAATATTAGATCTCACATCATATTTTTCTATACTTATAAAGAAATCATTTGGATAACTGTCTACCTCTAAGTTTATTTTTTCTCTATTATATTTAACTCTTCCTATCGCGGTAAGCATTGTTGCTACATCCTGAGAATGAACATTAATATAACAAGCCTCCATAAACGCCGTCTTACCAATATTATTTTTCCCACCAATCAAATTAACCCGCTTAAACCCTTTAGCCTCAAAATCACTAAAACATTTGAACTCTTTAATCTCTATGTCTGTTAAAAAATGTTCATTCATTAGCGTAATTCGCCTCTATAAATTTATTAATTTTGAAAATTATCTAAAAATCCTTGATAATCACTTTTTTTATTTTTCAAAAACCAAATAAAATGAACACGAATAACCCTGTTGAAATTTATGAAAAATTTATCAAAAGTATGCCATCTATCGGTTTCATCAATCGTAATAAACGGATTAAAGCTTATATTAAAGTAACAAACTTTGCTCAAAAAATGATTGATAGGAGTGAAATATCAGAAGATGAGGCTTTATTTGTTTTATCAATTATGGCAAAGAAATCAAATGCCTTTAGAAAAGCAATCACCATGACCGCCCTAAGTCTTGAAACGCTTCCTAAAGGAGCTGTAAAAAGCGTCGGGTTTAAATATGCTGATGAAATGCGCCGTACTTTAAACTTACCGTCGGCTATGGATGAATTGACAGAGGATTAAAACATTTGTCGCTAATCATGTCGTAACTGCAAATAAAAGCAACTAAGAGGTATCTCTGTGCATAACAACACATAGGATGAGAAATAAATTATTTATAAATCAATGAAATATAGGAGTCCAAAACATGTTTTAGACTCCGATTTACATTTTTATCATGTACAGAAATCTCCTTTATTTAAAAAGTATATAACCTAATCTAGCTGCTATGGGGTATTATTCATTTCTCATCAAATTATGTTTTATTTAACTGATTTTAATAATGTAATCAAATCCTGTTCACCCAAGCCATTTTCTTCATGAACAAATTCCCGTGAACCGACTTCAAAGGTATATTTTTGTTCAAAGCCTAAATTAGTCACTTGTTTATTTTTCAATTTAGAATTGATTTCACTATCCAAACCCCCAACCCCTTTAAAGCCTTCTTCCAAAGTAATCACAGTTTCAATGCCCTCTAAACAGACTTGTAATTTTTCTAAGTCATAGGCATTTAAAAAATAAAGATCAATCACCATGACATCAAAATCAGCCGCGACTTTTTTCGCTTTTTGACTCATGTAACCTGTGGCGATAATCACCGCTTTCGAGCCTGTTTGTAAGACTCTAAAACCCTCATCAAAGTTCTCAACCGACTCAGATGCGGGCAACATCGGCATCGCATCAAAACGTAAATATTTAGGTGTTTTATTCGCTATGGTGCGTTCAACATAGCTTTCCGTTAATAAATAATCACTGGGTGAAAACACTTCCAAATTCGGTAAAGTACGCATAATTGATAAATCTTCAAGGCAATGATGCGTAGGCCCACTCAAGCTATAACTAACCCCTGCACCGACCCCAATTAGGTTAATATTCATCGGTCTTAATTGCGATAAAATGGCAATGTTCACTCGAATTTGCTCATAACAACGCATGGTGATAAATGGGGCAATCGCATAGGCATAAACGGTAAAACCTTCTAACGCTAAACCAACAGAGACATTAATTAAATTCTGTTCTGCAATCCCGACATTAATAAACCGATCAGGAAAATCTGCTCTAATTTTATCTAAAATCGGCGCGCCAAAATCAGCCGATACAAAAAACAGGCTGTCATCTTCGTGCATTTTTTGATGTAATGCCGCTAAAAATACATCGCGCATCGCTTTAATCTGCATGTTTAATCTCCTCCACTAAGCCATCAATATCCCCTTCTTTCACCGATAAGATATGACTTAAGGGATGTGTTTCTAAAAAGGGGATGCCTTTGCCTTTCACCGTATGGGCAATCACCACTTTGGGTTTTTGCTGTTGATCTGAAAAAGCCGTTTTCAAGGTGTTATAAACTTGCTCAATATCATGACCGTCTTCAATTTCATAGACATCCCAATTAAAAGCTTTGAATTTTTCGGATAATGAATTTAAGTCAATAATGTTTTTACTAAAATCTAGCATGGACACTTTATTATAATCAACAATCAAGGTTAGATTATCCAGCTTATGCTGTGCGGCACACATAATGGCTTCCCAATTTGCACCTTCATTTAATTCGCCATCACCCGTCAATACCACGGCTTTTTTATCGGATTTTTTGGTTTTTAAGGCTAAGGCAATTCCACACGCAACGCCTAAACCATGGCCTAATGATCCATTGACGGTTTCATACCCTGGAATAATCGGGTCGGGAATACCGCCTAAAAAACTACCACTTTTACAAACACGCTTTAATTCGTCTTTATCAAAAAAACCTAAATCGGCTAATAAGGGGTACATGCAAATTGAGCCATGCCCTTTGGAGATAATGAGCCGATCTCGATTTTCATCACGCGGGTTTTTAGGGTTATAACGCAGTAGTTTGCCATAAAATAATGCGGTAAATATTTCTATCGGTGATAATGAGGAGGCAACACGGACTTCAGGGGCGGCTTTGTGAATTTTTAAGGTTTCGATCCTCAAAAATTTAGCCTGTTGTTTTAAATACGCGGTATCAATCATAATGTTTTTTAAACCAGTGATAGGTTGTTTTTAAGCCGTCTTCAAAGTTGACGCTCGGTTGCCAACCTAAGGCTAATAAGCGTGAACTGTCTAATAATTTTCTCGGTGTGCCATCAGGTTTTTGGGTATCCCATTTTATCTGTCCTTGAAAACCGACGACCTTGGCAATTTTTTCAGCGAGTTCTTTAATTGAATAATCCGTGCCTGTGCCTAAATTGTAATGTTGGTTTTCGAGTTTTTCGGCATTTTTCATCAGAAAAAGTGAGGCATCAGCGACATCTTCACTAAAAATAAACTCACGTCGTGGGCTACCCGTTCCCCATAAAGTTATTTCTGAATCCCCTGTTTTTTGAGCCTCATGAAAACGTCGAATCAGCGCGGAAAACACATGCGAATTTTCTAAGTCAAAATTATCATTTTCCCCATACATGGAGTTGGGAATCACACAAATAAAACGATTCGTTTCATATTGGCTATTATAAGCACGACAGCCAATAATCCCTGCTATTTTAGCGGCGGCATAACCCATGCTAGTTTCTTCAATTGCGCCTGTGAGCCAATGTTTTTCGTGCATCGGTTGTTCACATAATTTGGGATAGGTGCAAGATGAGCCATAAAAGAGTAGATTTTTAACCGCGTATTGATTTGCCATTTCAAAGACGTTGGTTTGAATGGCTAAATTCTGCTGTAAAAAATCAGCAGGACGGGTTTTATTGCCAATAATACCGCCGACTTTCCCCGCACATAAAAAAACATACTCAGGACGTTCAGCTTTAAAAAAAGCCTCTGTTTGTGGTTTGTCGGTTAAATTTAGTGACTCATGGCTGCGTGTAATGAGGTTTTTATACCCTTGAGCTTTCAACACGCGAACGAAAGCCGAGCCTAGCAAGCCCGTATGGCCTGCTAGGTAGATTTTAGAATCGGGGTTAAACATTACTAAATTTACTATTATTAATAATGGTGTAGGCTTTAATTAATTCTTTAATGCCCATTTCTAACGAATGCTGCGGTTTAAAGCCGAGTTTTTCAATTTTTTCATTGGAAACAATATAATTACGTTGATCGGGGTCTTTACCAATTTCAGCTTCTATAATCGTAAAGTTAGGGACTTGTTCCTTAATTTTTGCACACAATTCTAATTTAGAAATATTGGCATCCGATAAACCGACGTTATAAGGTTCATTTTTCATGGTCTCAAAATTATTCAAGCCCATGATAAACGCATTGGCAACATCCCGAATATGGATGTAATTACGTTTAAAATGGCCTTCAAAAATGACGATAAAGCGATCATTTACCGCACGATAAACAAAATCATTGACCAATAAATCAAGCCGCATACGTGGACTCATGCCAAATACGGTTGCCAATCGAAAACTAATCGCATTACCACGATCTAAGGCAATTTTTTCGGCATCAACTTTGGTTTGTCCATAAGTTGAAATCGGATTTAAAGGGGTTTCTTCGGTGCAATAAATGCCGTCTTGTCCAACGCCATAACCACTATTGGTAATCGGCATTAATATCCGTTGTTCAGGCGATAAAACGTCGGTCAAGGTTTTAATCGCATCCCGATTGGTGGTTAATGTACCAATTTCATCACGGTTACATAAAGGTGCGCCCACTAAAGCGGCTAATGGAATGACGACATCTTTATCTTTCACTAATTTTGTTAATAAAGCTTTATTTCGTGCATCGCCTCGGACGACTTCAAAGTTAGCTTGATAGCAACAATCGGCTAATGAGGTTGGTGAAAACATGAAATTATCTAAAACCGTGACTTTATGGCCTAATTTTAATAATTCAGGAACAATAACAGACCCTAAATAACCTGCGCCCCCTGTGACTAATATGTTAAAACTCATTTTTTTACCCTTAAATATGATTAGATAAACAAACTGTATTTGCTTATTGTAGATAGTTATTAACTTGATAAGGTTTATTTTTAGTGTAATTTAAACATTAAGCCTCTAATTCATCCAAGTATTTTTCAGCATCTAAAGCCGCCATACACCCTGCACCTGCTGAGGTTACCGCTTGTTTATAAACTGAATCCATGACATCACCTGCCGCAAAAACCCCTTCAACGCTAGTTGAGGTTGCATTGCCTTCTATCCCACTATTCACTTTAATATAGCCGTGATTCATTGCTAATTGTCCCTCAAAAATTTTTGTATTAGGGGTATGTCCAATCGCAATAAAAACACCGTGTACATCCACGTCTTTTGTCGTTCCATCCTGCGTATTTTTAATTCGCATTCCCGTAACGCCCATCTCATCACCTAAGACTTCATCCAATTGATAATTCCATTCAATCGTTACATTTCCATTTTTATCTTTTTCAACTAGCTTATCACTCAGGATTTTCTCAGAACGAAATTTATCACGTCGATGGACAACGGTAACATTTGATGCAATATGACTTAAATATAACGCCTCTTCAACCGCCGTATTACCACCGCCAATCACCGCAACGGGTTTGTTTTTATAAAAGAATCCATCACAAGTCGCACAGGCAGAAACCCCGCGTCCTTGAAATTCTTTTTCAGAATCTAGACCTAAATATTTAGCCGATGCGCCTGTCGCAATAATTAATGCATTGCAAGTATAAGTCCCTGAATCCCCTGTTAATGTAAAGGGGCGTTGTGATAAATCAGTAGTATGAATATGATCAAAAATAATTTCGGTATCAAAGCGTTCTGCGTGTTGACGCATTCTTTCCATTAATTCAGGCCCTTGTACCCCTTCAAAGTCGCCAGGCCAATTATCAACATCGGTTGTCGTGGTTAACTGCCCACCTTGTTCCATTCCTGTAATCATCACAGGATTTAAATTTGCCCGTGCCGCATAAACAGCCGCTGTATAGCCCGCAGGTCCTGACCCCAATATTAAAAGACGACAGTGTTTTACATCACTCATTGATAAACTCCATAAATGGTTAAATTACGATCACTAATTATACGATGAATTAATTATCCGTAAACCTTAGATTTTTTAAGGCGTTTATAATAATAGCACTTTTATCCAACAGGAAAAGTTTGAACATGCTTAACATTATCTGGGTTTTATTTTTTATCACAGCTTTCGTTGTTGCTCTAGTCAAATGGCTATTACTAGGAGATCAACAGGTTTTTTCTGAAATTATGACCGCCATGTTTGCATTATCTAAAACCGCATTTGAAATTTCTTTAGGATTAACAGGCGTGTTAGCTTTATGGTTGGGTATTATGAAAATTGGTGAGCAGTGTGGTTTTATTCAATTATTAACCCATGGTTTAACGCCATTATTTAAACGTTTAATGCCTGAAGTACCTGAAAATCATCCTGCTTTAGGGGCGATGGTGATGAATATTTCAGCCAATGCTTTAGGTTTGGATAATGCCGCCACGCCGTTAGGTATTAAAGCAATGCAAGAATTACAAAAGTTAAACCCAAATCCTGAGACCGCAACCAATGCACAAATACTTTTCTTGGTGATTAACACCTCAGCCGTCACTTTATTTCCTATTGCTATTTTTACTTATCGCGCACAATTAGGGGCGGCTAATCCTACGGATGTCTTTATCCCTATTTTATTAGCGACTTATATTTCTACACTCGTAGGACTTGGTGCGGTTAGCCTCGTACAAAAAATTAATTTATGGGATAAAATTATTGCAAGTTATTTTATAGGTTTTAGTTTATTTATTGGCCTGCTAGTTTTTTATTTTTCTCAACTAAGCCAAGTAGAAATGTTATTACAATCAGCACTAATGAGTAATGTCGTTTTATTTACCCTTGTCATGATTTTTATTTTGACCGCAACTTATAAGCATATCAACGCTTATGAAGCTTTTGTTGAGGGGGCAAAAGAAGGTTTTAATACCGCTATTATGATTATCCCTTATTTGGTGGCAATGTTGGTGGCGATAGGCGTTTTTCGAGCCAGCGGCGCATTAGAATTATGTGCGAATGGACTTCGATATTGTGTGAATTTACTTGGGTTTGATACACGATTTATTGATGCCATGCCAACCGCATTAATGAAACCTTTTAGTGGCAGTGGCGCAAGAGCGATGATGATTGACACGATGCAAGTTCATGGTGCAGATTCATTTGCAGGACATTTAGCTTCCATTGTTCAAGGAAGTACAGAAACGACCTTTTATGTATTGGCGGTTTATTTTGGTGCGGTGAAAATTAAACATATACGCCATGCTGTGGCATGTGGCGTAATTGCAGATGTAGCGGGGATTATTGCTGCAATAATCGTGGCTTATTGGTTTTTTGGGTAATTTAAAGTTAAGAGACGCAATATCTTGCGTCTCCCTCTGTTGTATGATTGCTATTATTTATTAATCGCCGCCTCACAATCAGTAATTAAATCATCTAACAATTGAACTGAACTTTCTGCTTCTTCCTTAATTTCATGTAAAAAGTCTAATTCACTTTTAGAAATATGCTCATCTGTAAGAATTTGTGTTCTTAAAACCGTCACTTCTTTTTGAGTAATATGTCCACTTTCTAAAGCAAATGCTTTCGCCACTTTACGCCATTCTGCCATAACTTTGTCCTCATAATTGAAAAAATAATTTCAAGGACACAATATCATAGTGAAAATAGAGATACAATCATCTAGGTTTAATAATCACGTTGTACTGAAAATTTAGCTAATGAAATTAATGCTTCTTTATAGATAGAATCTTTCAAAGCATCAAGCGCTATAATCGCTTTCTCTGCCTCCTCATCAGCTCGCTGTAACGTATCTTCAATTGCATGCGTGCTTTTAACAACGTCATAAACCGCTTTAAATGAATCACGAGAACCATTTTTAATGGCATTAATAATAATTTGTGATTTTTCACTAGAGGCTTGTTTGATTGCATAAATTAAGGGTAACGTTGGCTTTCCTTCTGCTAAATCATCGCCTAAATTTTTACCTAATTCTTCAGAACTTTTGGCAGTGTAGTCCAAAGCATCATCAATTAACTGAAAAGCAATGCCTAAATGTTGACCATAATCCATTAACCCTTGGGTTTCTTCTGCTGTTGCATTTGACATAATCGCGGCAAGTCTTGCCGCTGCTTTAAATAAAATAGCGGTTTTACGAATAATAACGGCTAAATATTGGGCTTCGGTTGTATCAGGATTATGACAATTTAATAATTGTAATATTTCACCTTCGGTTAATTCACTGGTTGTCTGCGAAACTATTTCCATTACTTGAAAATTACGGGTGCGAATCATCATGTGAAAAGCATTGGAATATAGAAAATCACCCACCAAAACACTCACAGAATTTCCCCAAACCGCATTAGCAGATTCTTTACCTCGGCGCATATCTGAGCCATCAATGACATCATCATGCAAAAGTGTTGCCGTATGCAAAAACTCAATGACAGTCGCAAGGGTAATATGATGTTCGTTAGTTTCATTTAAAGCTTTAGCCGCTAAAAGTAACACCATCGGGCGTAAACGTTTACCCCCACTACTAATAATGTAATATCCAATCTTATTAATTAGATCCACATCAGAGCTAAGTTCTTCTAAAATAAGTTCATCAACTGCCTTGGCTTCATTTTCGGTTAATTTTTTAATGGAATTAAAATTAATTGTTGTTTTTGAGGACATTTGCGAGAGTCTATTGCTTAAAATAATCCTCCATGCTATTGAATAAAAGTAGCTGATGTCAATAATTTTAATTGGTATTTCATGGAAACTTTAATTGCTTGATTAATTTAGCGTTTGACGACAGTTACTTTTAAAAATATAATACCCTGTTCACTTAAACAGATATTAATGCTTGATGGAGCTGACGCTGATGTATGCGGTAATTCAAACAGGTGGTAAACAGTACCGAGTAAAAGAAGGTGCTACCTTAAAAATAGAAAAACTAGAACTTGGAGAAGGCGACAGCATCGAGTTCGACAAAATCTTAATGGTTGGTGAAGGCAGCGATGTTAAAATCGGTCAGCCTTTTGTTGATGGCGGTAAAGTCTCAGCAACAGTTACTTCCCAAGGTCGCCATAAAAAAGTAAAAATTATTAAATTTAAACGACGTAAGCACCATATGAAACAAATGGGGCATCGTCAATATTATACAGAAGTCCAAATTACTGGCATTTCTGCTTAAATTCCTAAGGAGTATTTACAATGGCTCATAAGAAAGCGGGTGGTAGTACCCGAAATGGTCGTGATTCCAATTCTAAACGCTTAGGTGTTAAGCGTTATGGTGGTGAAAGCGTTCCTGCTGGCAGTATTATTGTTCGTCAACGAGGGACACGTTTTCACGCAGGTGAAAATGTTGGCATCGGTAAAGATCACACATTATTTGCAACAGCGACAGGCAAGGTTCTTTTTCAAACAAAAGGGGCTAAAAATCGTAAATTCGTCAGCATTGTTGCTGCTTAAATTTTCTTAAGTCACTTTTTTAGTGACTTCTAAATTTAAAAAAAAGCCTCGTCCTTATGACGGGGCTTTTTTGTTTGTCCTTTATGAAAACAAGAGAGTAACGCTGTGAAATTTATTGATGAAGCGGAAATTCGGGTTGAAGCAGGTGATGGAGGGAATGGCATTGCCACTTTTCGACGTGAAAAATATATCCCAATGGGCGGGCCCGATGGCGGCGATGGCGGCAATGGCGGGAGTATTCATTTAATTGCTAAAGAAAATGTTAATACCTTAGTTGCCTTTCGATTTCACTCAACCCACCGAGCGCAACGCGGTCAAAATGGTAAAGGACGTAACTGTACAGGACATAAAGGTGAGGATAGTTACATTGCAGTGCCGCCTGGTACTGTCGTTTATGAAGCGAATACGGGGGAGAAAATTGGCGATTTAACCGTCGTCGGAGAAACCTTGTTAGTGGCTAAAGGCGGCTTTCATGGTTTAGGTAATACACGCTTTAAAAGTAGCGTTAATCGAACGCCACAACAATTTAGTAAAGGCTCTTTAGGTGAACGGAGAGCGCTACGTTTAGAATTAATGGTGATTGCTGATGTCGGTTTGTTAGGCTTACCTAATGCGGGAAAATCCAGCTTAATTCGTTCAGTTTCTTCTGCAAAACCCAAAGTTGCTGATTACCCTTTTACCACCTTAAATCCCAATTTAGGCGTAGTGAGTGTCGATGATTTACGCAGTTTTGTTTTAGCTGATATTCCAGGGGTGATTGAAGGCGCAGCAGAAGGCGCAGGGTTAGGCTTGCAATTTCTTAAACATTTATCGCGCACAGGGTTATTACTTCATATTGTTGATATTGAACCTTATGGCAGTGATGAAAGCCCTGTTGAATCGGCTAAAAAAATCATTCATGAACTTGAAAAATGGGGGCAGGGTTTAGATGAAAAACCCCGTTGGTTGGTCTTAAACAAAACCGACTTAGTTTTAGAAGAAGAATTAGCCGCACATTGCCAAGCGATTATTGATGAACTTCAATGGGAAGGGCGTGTATTTCAAATTGCAGCGATTAGTAAACAAGGAACACGTGAGCTGATGTTTGCCATTATGGATTTTTTAGATGAGCAACGACAAGCAGGCAATGAGTAGTAGAGCTGAGTTCGCTAATGCCAAACGAATTGTCATTAAAATTGGCAGTTCCTTATTAACTTCAGGGGGACAGGGTTTAAATAAACCCGCTATTGCCGCTTGGGTTGAGCAAATGACCGCTCTTAAGTTACAAGGCAAAGATATAATCTTAGTCTCCTCAGGTGCGGTTGCAGAAGGGATGGCACGTTTAAAAATTAAACAGCGACCCAAAACATTACATGAATTACAAGCCACAGCCGCTGTTGGACAAATGGGGTTAGTGCGTGTTTTTGAAAATAAATTTCAAAAACATAATCTTCATACCGGTCAAGTTTTATTAACGCATGATGATTTATCTGATCGAAAACGTTATCTTAATTCTCGTAATACTTTATTAGCCTTATTAGATCTTCAAGTTATCCCTGTTATTAACGAAAATGATACCGTTGCCACGGATGAAATTCGTTTTGGTGATAATGATACCTTAGCCGCCTTAGTGACTAACCTAGTTGAAGCAGATTTGTTAATAATCCTTACGGATCAACAAGGTCTATTTGATAATGACCCCTTTATTGACCCAGAAGCTAATTTAATTAAACAAGCGAATGTTGATGATAAATGGTTAGATCAAGTGGCAGGAGAAAGTCATAGTGGTTTAGGGCGGGGAGGGATGTTCACTAAAATTAGTGCGGCACGAATAGCTGCACGCTCAGGGGCTGCAACCATTATTGTTTCAGGGGAAATTGAATCTGTGGTGACAGAAATTATAAAAGGTAAAGATTTAGGGACTTATTTAAAGCCGACTATCACTCCGCTTGCGGCTAGAAATCAATGGTTAGCAGGTCAATTGCAAGTCAAAGGTTATTTGGAATTAGATGAAGCGACAATAAATAATCTAAAAAATGGCGAGCAAAATTTATTGGCTATGGGAGTAAAAAAAGTATCGGGAGACTTTAAACGTGGCGAGCTTATTTCTTGTATTGATAAATATAATAATGAAATTGCACGGGGTTTAATTAATTACAATATTGATGAAACCTTAAAGATTATGGGTAAAACAAGCAATGAATTTGAGACTATTTTAGGCTATGCAGATAATGATGAATTAATCCATTGGAATAATATGATTGTTACTGAATAAAAATAAGCTTTAGTGAGGATGTTTTTTCCTTAAATAATATAACTAATTCCTATTTTAAGGATGATTTATGTTATAATAAAAGGTTTGAAATTTAAGTGTAATTTTATTAAATTTCGCTAATTATTTGTAACTTCTCTCTAACAATTAATTGAAAATTAAGTGGACTTAAAACACATACGAAACTTCTCCATTATCGCCCATATCGACCATGGAAAATCAACCCTTGCTGACCGTTTCATACAATTGTGTGATGGTTTAAGTGATCGAGAAATGGAAGCCCAAGTCTTAGATTCTATGGATATAGAGCGTGAGCGCGGTATTACTATCAAAGCACAAAGTGTGACCTTAGATTATAAAGCTGAGAATGGCGAAATTTATCAACTGAACTTTATTGATACCCCAGGGCATGTAGATTTTTCCTACGAAGTTTCACGCTCCTTAGCGGCTTGTGAAGGCGCGTTATTAATTGTTGATGCAGCACAAGGGGTTGAAGCACAAAGTGTTGCCAATTGCTATACGGCTATTGAGCAAGGTTTAGAAGTTATCCCTGTTCTTAATAAAATAGACTTACCTTCTGCTGAACCTGAAAGGGTAATGCACGAGATTGAAGATGTGATTGGAATTCCTGCTGATAATGCCCTTAAAATTAGTGCAAAAACAGGGATAGGCGTTGAGGGAGTTTTAGAGCAACTAGTCAGAGAAATCCCTGCACCTTCGGGTGATGAGAATGCCCCTTTACAAGCCCTTATTATTGATTCATGGTTTGATAATTATCTGGGTGTAGTCTCGTTAGTGAGAATTGTTAATGGTAAACTTCGCCGAAAACAAAAAATAACTATTATGTCTACGGGAAAGTCTTTTTTAACTGAAAAAGTTGGCGTTTTTACCCCAAAACGTTTAGAAAAAGAAACTTTAAATACAGGAGAAGTGGGTTTTATTGTCGCAGGCATTAAAGATATTTTTGGCGCACCTGTGGGTGATACTATTACCTTGACTGATAACCCAGCACTTGAAACCTTAGCAGGGTTTGAAAAAGTTCAGCCACGGGTTTTTGCAGGACTTTATCCTGTCAGTTCAGATGATTATACCAACATGCGTGAGGCGTTAGATAAATTACGCCTTAATGATGCCGCTTTACAATTTGAAGCAGAAACATCACAAGCCTTAGGTTTTGGTTTTCGTTGTGGATTTTTAGGAATGTTGCATATGGAAATTGTGCAAGAACGTTTAGAGCGCGAATATAACATTGATTTAATTACTACAGCCCCGACGGTTGTTTACGAAGTTGAAACGCATAACGGTAATGTCTTAATGGTAGATAATCCTGCCAAATTGCCTGATGCTGGGACTATTACTGAAATTAGAGAACCGATTATTCAAGCAAATATATTAGTGCCACAAGAATATTTAGGCGGGGTAATCAGTCTTTGTGTAGAGAAACGAGGGGTTCAAAAAAATATGCAATACACAGGCTCACAAGTTTCACTAGGTTATGAATTACCTTTGAGTGAAGTCGTTTTAGACTTTTTTGATCGTCTAAAATCAATTTCCCGTGGTTATGCCTCGTTTGATTATGAATTTTTGCGCTTTCAAATAGCCGCACTAATAAAATTAGATGTTTTAATTAATGGTGATAAAGTCGATGCCCTGTCTATCATTGTTCATAAAGACTTAAGTCAAACACGTGGACGTGATTTGGTTGGAAAAATGAAAGAACTTATTCCAAGACAAATGTATGAAGTTGCCATACAAGCGGCTATCGGTTCTAAAATTATTGCCCGCTCGACGGTTAAAGCCTTGCGCAAAAATGTCACCGCTAAATGTTATGGTGGCGATATTAGTCGTAAGAAAAAATTACTTGAAAAACAAAAAGCGGGTAAAAAACGTATGAAGCAAGTCGGTAGTATTGAAATTCCACAAGAAGCTTTTCTCGCTGTATTGCAAGTCAATAAAGATTAGTTATCATGCCTCTTTTAATCTCACATAACAGTAAATATGGATATTGATTTTTCCTTTTTCTTAGTCATCGCAACCCTGGTTACTGGTATTACTTGGGGAGCTTATCTTCTTTATTTAAGATCAATTGATAGGCCATTTAATGAAGAAGATGAACCGCTATTAGTTGAATATGCCCGTTCATTTTTTCCTGTGGTCTTAATCGTACTCCTGCTACGCTCTTTTTTAGTCGAACCTTTTCGTATTCCCTCAGGTTCTATGATGCCAACGCTCTTAATTGGCGATTTTATTTTAGTTAATAAATTTTCCTACGGTGTCAGACTCCCTGTTATTAATACTAAGGTTTTTGAATTAGACACCCCTGAACGCGGTGATGTTGTTGTTTTTCGTTACCCAAAAAATCCCTCTGTTGATTATATAAAACGCGTTATTGGTTTGCCTGGGGATAAAATTGCTTATTACAATAAAAAAGTTTATGTCAATGACAAACCGATGACACAGATTTCTTTAGAAACTTATCAAGGATTAGGTCAAGGCGAAAGTATGACGGGTGCAATACACTTAACAGAAAATTTAGCTCCCGTTGAACATAGTATTTTAATTCGTAAAGGACAGCCCTCTGTTGAATCCGTTTATGTTGTTCCCAAAGGGCATTATTTTGTTATGGGAGATAACCGCGATAACAGCAATGACAGTCGGTATTGGGGAACAGTTCCCGAAGCCAACTTAGTTGGAAAAGCTTTTTTTATTTGGATGAACTGGGATTTAGACTATCAGGGCATAAATTTTGGACGTATTGGCACTCTGTTAAAGTAAGTTATATACTTTAGGTTTTATTCTTTTATTTCTCGGAAAATTACTATGCTTTATTCACAAAAAAAACAGCAAGGTTTAACGATGATGAGTATTCTTATGCTTATTATTATTATTTGTGGTGTCGCTTTACTCTTTTTAAAAATTGTCCCTATTTATATGACACATGGGAAAGTATTAAGTGCGATAGAATCAGTGGCTAATCTGAAAGATGCCGAACAAAAAAGTAAGGGACAAATACATACGTTGCTCCGTAAACGATTGAGTGTAAATTCTGTCCGTGATTTACCCAAAGATGCTATAAAAGTGTTTAAACGCGGAAATTACTTAAAAATAGCCGCTAAATATGATGTCAAAGAAAAACTTTTTGCCAATCTCAGTGTTTTAGTCGAGTTTGATGAGTTTACAGAAGCGGGTAGGAAGTGATAAAAGAACCCAAACAGTTAGCTAAGAACCTAGGTTTAGTTTTTAGACAGCCTGAATTTCTTCGTATGGCTTTAACCCATAGAAGTATGGGGGCTAATAACAATGAACGTTTAGAGTTTTTAGGAGATTCTATTTTAGGGTTTATTATTGCACAAAAACTTTATGATAATTTTCCAAAAGCCAGTGAAGGTGTGTTAAGTCGTCTCAGAGCAAGCCTAGTTAATCAAGATTCCTTAGCTTGCATTGCAAGAGAACATAAAATAGGGGATTATTTAATCTTAGGCTCAGGGGAACTAAAAAGTGGCGGTTTTCGGCGAGACTCAATTCTATCAGATGCCGTTGAAGGCATTATTGGTGCATTATTCAAAGATCAAGGGATTGCCGCTTGTGAAAACTGGATTTTAGCTATTTTTGCAAAAAAATTAAACACGTTAAATGCTGATAGTGAGCAAAAAGATCCTAAAACGCGTCTGCAAGAATTGATGCAGGCACGGGGGGTTTTCTTACCTAAATATGAACTTATCAGCATGTCGGGTTTAGCGCATTCACAAACATTTAAAATTGAGTGCATTGTATTAACTGATAAAAAATGTTTAGGTGAAGGGAGTTCCAGAAAAAGAGCAGAACAAGCTTCTGCTGAAAAAATGTTAAATTTATTACTACAAAGAGAGAGCAAATGAATTGTGGTTATATTGCCCTAATTGGTCGCCCTAATGTGGGTAAATCTACGCTAATGAATCACCTGTTAGGTCAAAAAATTAGCATTACCTCGCGTAAACCGCAAACAACTCGTCATCGTATTTTAGGGATTAATACCTGTGAAAAAGGACAGGCGATTTATATGGATACGCCTGGAATGCACCAAAATGAAAAAAAAGCCCTTAATCGTTATTTAAACCAAACTGCCGATACCACTTTATTTGGAGTCGATGTCGTTGTTTGGTTAATTGATGGTTTGGTTTGGCAGGCTTATGATGATGTTATTTTTAAAAAATTGGAACGTGCTAATTTACCTGTCATTTTAGTGGTCAATAAAATTGATAGAGTGAAAGATAAAGAGGCGATATTTGCTTTTTTTAAGACCGCGAAAAAAAAATATCCTTTTAAAGAGCTTGTTCCTGTTTCCGCGCTTAAACGAATTAATTTAGAACCCCTTGAAGCGGCTATTTTTTCACTATTACCTGAAAATAATTTAATTTACCCTGAAGGTCAAATCACCGATAGACCCACACGATTTTTAGCCGCAGAAATTGTTCGCGAAAAATTAACCCGTCGTTTAGGGGATGAATTACCTTATTCGCTGACTGTTGAAATTGAACGTTATGAAGAACAAAAAGCGATGACTAAGATTTATGCGACTATTTTAGTTGAACGTGATAGTCAAAAAAATATTGTGATTGGAAAACAAGGTGAGATGTTGAAAAAAGTCGGCACGGATGCGCGGATTGATATAGAGAAATTGATTGATCAAAAAGTATATTTACAGCTTTGGGTTAAAGTGAAAAAGGGGTGGTCTGATAGTGAGCGGGCTTTGAAAAGTTTGGGGTTTGGAGATTAGTATTCATATGTAAATTGAATAGGATGATAAAAAAGACAAACAACACTTAAGCGGAGAGGATTAGGTTTTAAAGATGCCTTTATTATTTTTTCAAGTTTTCGTAAAATTGCTTGGCAAAATAAACGCTAAAAATAGGGTGAAATTAGAGACATTACTTTAGCTAAACTAGAGATAAACTTTGATATTTAATAAAGAAAACTAAGGAAAAAGAGTCGCAATGAAAAGTCTTATCATTATTCTAATCGTTCTTGGTAGTGGGTTTTCCATCATCTCAAAACCAACTAACGATGCATTAGAAAAGCAAATTTATTCACAAATTTTATCTGACGTAAAATCAACAAAAACAGAGGATAATGAGGGTATTTTAAATAGTATTGTAAGCTTTTCTTGTAACCTCTTTCCTGATAAATGCGCCCAACAGATATATGATTCTAAAGTAACGATTGAAATGAAAGATGACATACTTTATAAAATGGCAAACGTTAAAATAGATGATGAGCATCTTACATGTATAGGAATATTTAACACGTGGAAATGTTAATAATACAGCAAGTAACCATAAATTCTCATAGTGCTATAAAATCAATAAACGATTAAAGAGAATAGAACATGAAAAAAGTAGCCCCACTACGCTATGGCGTTATCTTTAAAAAAGCCTTTTGTGATGTTAATGTTTTTAAAGGTTTCGTGCGTGATATTATTGGTATTAACCTAGAAATTGACACGGTTGAGACTGAAAAGTCGTTTAAACCGACAGTTGGCGATGTTGAAATAAAATTTGATTTATATGCCGAAGATAAAAAAAATCGAATTATTGTTGATATTCAACATGAACGCCATACCGATCATTATGATCGTTTTTTATATTATCACTGCATTGCCTTAGTCCAACAAATCAAAAGTGCATCCAGCTATCGTCCTCCCTTAGGTGTTTATACTATTGTCGTTTTAACCTCAGGCGATAAACATAAACGTGATGTTTCCGTTATTGACTTTGACCCTAAAGACTTAGAGGGTCGCTCACTTAATGAAATTCCTCATAAAATAATTTATTTATGTCCAAAATACCTAAATGATAAAACTCCCCTGCTTTATCGTGAATGGTTACAGGTTATTGATGATAGTTTAGATGGTAAAGTTGAAGAATCTGATTATCATCTCTCTGAAATTCAAAGCGTATTGGATCATATTGAAGAAGATGATATTTCACCGACTGAAAAATACAATATGATTGAAGAATCCTATTTGGATGAAGTGGAAAATAAAGGGATTAAAAAAGGCATTGAAAAAGGCATTGAAAAAGCTAAATATGAAGTCGCGTTAACCATGTTAAAACAAGGCTTTGATATAAAAATTATTTCCCAAGCAACTCATTTGGATGAGGAAATAATTTCCCAATTACTCAAAGAGCAATAAAGTTAATTTTCCTAAGGTTTTTAAAGATGAAAAAAAAAATTATTTTATTAGGGGTCAATATTGACCATATTGCAACTTTACGCCAAGCGCGTGGCACAAACTATCCTGATCCAATTCAAGCCGCTTTAGTTGCAGAACAAGCAGGTGCAGATGGAATTACCGCGCATTTACGTGAAGATCGCCGCCATATTCAAGATCGTGATATTTTTTTATTAAAAGATATGATCCATAGTCGTTTGAATTTGGAAATGGCAGTGACTAATGAAATGATCGCTATTGCCCGAAAAGTAAAACCTGCTGCCTGCTGTTTAGTCCCTGAAAAACGCGAGGAATTAACCACAGAAGGCGGCTTGGATGTTGCCTCTCAACCTGAACGGATGAAGTCAGCGTGTAATAAGTTGGCTGATGCTCAAATTGAGGTTTCTTTATTTATTGATCCAGATGAAAAACAAATTGATGCGTCTAAAGTAGCCGGTGCGCCTGTGATTGAGTTACACACAGGGGCTTATGCGGATGCAAAAAACCCAACACAAAAAAAACAGGAATTAAAACGCATTCAACATGCAGCTTATTATGCCAATAGTATTGGTTTACAAGTCAATGCAGGACATGGTTTACATTTTCATAATGTTGAAGCTATTTGTTATATTCCAGAAATCGTTGAACTTAATATTGGTCACTCTATTATCGCCCAAGCAGTATTTTCAGGATTAGCACAGACAGTGAATGATTTGAAAATTATGATGCGGCAAGCTCGATTAACAATTTAAGAAGCTTGGTTATGCAACCAACAAGGACGATTAACTTTTTATAATAGTAATGGAAAATTTAAAAATTCTCGGCTTGCACCTGATTTTCCCAATAATATAAAATGAAACTAGATAGAAGGTAATATAACCCATGTTTGAATTAATAAAAAGCGGGGGCTGGATAATGTTTCCCATTATTCTTTGTTCTATCGTCGCTATGGCAATTATTGGCGAACGCTTTTGGTCTTTAAACCGAAAAAAAATACTCCCACTGCATTTAGTTCCTCAAATTTGGAAAGAAGCGCAAGAGAATCAAATTAATGAAAATACGATTCGTGGATTGAAAAATGATTCCCCTTTAGGCGTAATCCTCGCAACAGGACTTGAAAACCGTCATCATGGTCGAGAGATCATGAAATCCAGCATTGAGGAAACGGGGCGACAAGTGGTTCATGAATTGGAACGGTTTTTAAATACCCTAGGAACCATTGCATCAATTACCCCACTATTAGGATTATTAGGTACTGTTTTAGGAATGATTAAAGTTTTTGCAGCGATTATGGAAAGTGGGGTGGGTAATCCTGCTGTTTTAGCAGGCGGAATTTCAGAAGCTTTAATTACTACCGCAGCAGGTCTCACCGTCGCTATTCCAAGTTTAATTTTTCACCGCTATTTTGAACGCTTAATTGATGAATATGTGTTAAAAATGGAAGAGGAGTCGTTAAAATTAGTTGATATTATTCATGGTGACAGAGAGAGTAGCGATGAATTTTCACCGAAATAAACGCCCCCCTTTGGAAATAAATTTAACCCCGATGATTGATGTCGTATTTTTATTGCTTATTTTTTTCATGGTGACTACTACGTTTACGCGTGAAACAGGCTTAAATATTAATTTACCTGAGGCAAAAGGTGAACAAACCGAAAAGGATAATCGTTCAATTACACTTTTAATTGATCCTAAAGGACAGTATTTTATTTCAACAGAAGATGCCACTAGAGGAAAACTCGTTGATTCAAAAATTACAACATTAAAAAGAGAATTAATAAAAGCCATGGCTAATCGCCCTGAAACCCCTTTTGTTATTAGTGCTGATAGTAAAACTTCCCATAAATTTGTCATTAAAGCCTTAGATATTGCTAGCCAAGTCGGCTTTAAACATATAGCTTTTGCAACTAAAGAACCTGAGGTCATGCAATGAAAAAAATATTGGAATATTGGGTCAATAAATTTTGGTATGAAGATTACTACCTTGCTTCATGGTTATCACCTTTAGCTTATCTTTATATTGATATTGTTCGTTTTAGACGTTTTTTATACCGACAAGGTTTTATAAAAAGCCATCGTTTTTCTGTTCCTGTAATTATTGTAGGTAATATTACGGTGGGTGGAACAGGAAAAACGCCGCTTGTTATTTACTTAGCACAACAATTACAAGAAGCGGGTTTTAAGCCCGGTATTGTTACCAGAGGGTACGGTGGAAATAGCGATCATTATCCTTTGATTGTTGACAACAAAACAAATACCCAGCAAGCAGGTGACGAAGCTGTTTTAATTGCAACTAAAACAGCTTGCCCTGTTGCTGCCTCCCCTATACGGTCAGATGCGGCACAGCTTTTACTTGATACACAAAATTGCGATATTATTTTAGCAGATGATGGGCTGCAACATTACGCATTACAACGTGATATTGAAATTATCGTTATTGATGGCAAACGGCGTTTTGGGAATAACTTTTTTCTCCCTTGTGGACCTTTACGCGAACCTCAAGAACGAATTAGAGAAGTTGATTTTGTGATTATCAATGGGGGAGAACCGCAAGATGAAGAAATTTTAATGACACTTGTACCCAATGTTGCGATAAACTTAGTCACTCATGAACAAAGAACACTCACAGAATTTAATTCACAAAACTGCCATGCCATTGCGGCAATTGGTCATCCACAACGTTTTTTTGATATGTTAGCGACATTCGGTTTAAAAACTGAAAATCACATTTTTGCAGATCATCACGTCTTTAAAAAACGCCATATTAATTTTAAAGATAATCTTGCTGTATTAATGACTGAAAAAGATGCGATAAAATGTGGTGAATTTGCCAGTGAGCAACATTGGGTAGTTCCCGTACAACCACAACTTCCTAGTTCCTTTTTTAACCAATTACTCACTTTAATTAAACAACATGGACAAAAAACTACTTGATATTCTCGCTTGCCCTTTATGTAAAAGCCCACTAATTTATAATCAATCACAACAAGAACTTTTATGTAAAGCGGATGGACTCGCTTTTCCTATACGTGATGATATACCGGTGATGCTAGTAGATGATGCACGAGAACTATCTCAAGATGAAATTGATGCCTTACATTAATGAGCAAATTTAAAGTGGTTATTCCAGCACGTTTTGCCTCAACACGCCTGCCTGGTAAGCCCTTACTTGATATAGCGGGTAAACCAATGATTGCCCATGTTTGTGAGCGTGCATTAGAGGCAAAAGCAGAACAAGTTGTCGTTGCTACCGATGATGAACGTATTTATGAAGTTGTTGAAAAGCTTGGCATAGAAGTCGTCATGACCGATAAAAACCATCAAAATGGAACGACAAGGATTGCAGAAGTTGCAACAATTCTGAATTGGCATGAAGATGATATTATCGTCAACTTACAAGGAGATGAACCTTTAATTTCGCCTACTTATATTCATGAGGTTGCAACGGCTTTAGCTGCACAATCGCACGCAGGCATGGCAACACTTGCGGTAAAAATTGAGACCGTGGATAAAGTATTTAACCCTAATATGGTAAAAGTTGTCACCGATAAAAAAGGCTACGCACTTTATTTTAGTCGGGCAGCGATTCCTTGGGATAGAGATCGTTTTGGTCATCCCTCTAAAACGCTCTCTTCAATTCCTTATCTACACCATATTGGTGTTTATGCTTATACCGTTAATTTTTTGAAAAATTACTGCCAATGGTCACCTTCTCCCTTAGAAAGGATAGAATATTTAGAGCAATTAAGAGTTTTATGGCAAGGTGAAGCTATCTTAGTAAAAACAGTGCCTACAGCACCGGATGCAGGGGTTGATACCGCAGAAGATTTAGTCAGAATTAAAGCTCAGTTTGCAAGTTTTTGAATTTTTCAAGAGTAGAATATCGAGGGCATCTGCGTAAAGAAGAGGTTTTTTCACTTAATATTCCTATTATCGTAAAAGCGAATTAAAAATAGCGGGGAATTTATCTATTCACGCTTAATAACCATCTCAACAGCCCTTAAATTTTATGGTATCCTAGTCAGCTTATATTTAATAAATAAAGTGATTTAAGCAATGCGTACTCGCGTTAAAATTTGCGGATTTACCACTGTTGATGAAGCTGTTTATGCTGCCAATCTAGGGGTGGACGCAATTGGATTGGTTTTTTACCCACAAAGCCCTAGAAATGTCTCATTTAAGCAGGCCATAGAAATTGTTGCCTCATTACCTGCTTTTACCACCGTTGTGGCTTTATTTGTTGATGAAACTGAAACAATAATACGCCAAGTATTAAACAATATTGCGATTGATTGTCTCCAATTTCACGGACATGAAACTCCACAGGCGTGTCGCTTATATAATAAACCCTATATTAAAGCGTTACCCATGCGTGAAACAACGAATATCACACAACTTGCCATTGATTATCATGATGCAAGTGCATTATTATTAGACGCTTATCACCCTCAAGAAAAAGGGGGGACAGGTGAAAGCTTTGATTGGAACCTGATGCCTAAACAATGTAATTTACCCATTATTTTAGCTGGCGGACTCAACCCTGAAAATGCAAAACAAGCCATTATAAAAGTTAATCCTTACGCCTTAGATGTCAGCAGTGGTGTAGAGATTAAAAAAGGGATCAAAGAGCGGGCTAAAATGACCGCTTTTATTAGTGAAGTTAATCAAAGTAATCAAACGTAATGACTGAAAAATATACTATGCCAGATGAGCGCGGACATTTTGGCCCTTATGGGGGCTTGTTTGTCGCTGAAACCTTAATAGAGCCGATAAAAGAATTAAATATAGCGTATCAGCATTATTTAGATGATCCTGATTTTATTGCTGAATTAGATGCAGATTTGCAACATTATGTCGGTCGCCCTTCACCGCTTTATCATGCAGAACGCTGGTCAAAGGTTTTAGGCGGCGCGCAGATTTATTTAAAGCGTGAAGATTTAAATCACACAGGGGCGCATAAGATTAATAATACCATCGGACAAGCCCTATTAGCGAAACGGATGGGTAAAACCCGTATTATTGCAGAAACAGGCGCAGGTCAACATGGCGTTGCAACCGCAACGGTTGCCGCACGCTTAGGCTTAGAATGTGTCGTTTATATGGGGGCTGTGGATGTTAAACGTCAAGCATTGAATGTTTATCGAATGAAGTTATTGGGGGCGAAAGTTGTTGCGGTTGAATCAGGCTCAAAAACTTTAAAAGATGCCCTCAATGAAGCCATGAGAGATTGGGTAACTAATATTGATAATACCTTTTATATTATTGGTACAGTCGCAGGGCCTCACCCTTATCCTGCAATGGTTCGAGACTTTCAAACCATTATTGGTCGTGAAGCAAAACAACAATGTTTAGAACAAGCAGGGTGTTTACCTGATGCGTTAATTGCTTGTGTAGGCGGCGGTTCAAATGCCATCGGTTTATTTCATCCCTTCATTGATGATGCTTCCGTTAAATTATTTGGTGTAGAAGCCGCAGGCGATGGCATTGAAACAGGAAAACATTCAGCCCCACTTTGTGCAGGTCGCCCAGGTGTTCTACATGGAAACAGAACTTATTTAATGGCAGACGATGATGGTGAAATTATTGAAACCCATTCTATTTCTGCAGGACTTGATTACCCAGGCGTTGGCCCTGAACATGCTTGGCTTAAAGATACAGGACGTGCAGAATATGTCAATATTACTGATACCGAAGCCCTAGAAGGTTTTTATGCTTTAACACGAATGGAAGGTATTATTCCTGCTTTGGAATCAAGTCATGCAATGGCCTACACCCTGAAACTTGCACCAACAATGAGCAAAGATGAAATTATTATTGTCAATTTATCAGGACGAGGTGATAAGGATATGCACACCATGGCAGAACGGGAGGGGATTAAAATATGAGTCGTTTAAAAGCTACCTTTGAAGCCTTAAAAAAAATTAACCGTAAAGCATTAATTCCATTCATTAGTGCAGGCGACCCAAATCCTGAGTTTACCCTCCCTCTAATGCATGCAATGGTTGATGCAGGCGTTGATGTTATTGAATTAGGTGTCCCTTTTTCAGACCCTATGGCAGATGGACCTGTTATTCAACGGGCAAGTGAAAGAGCCTTAGAACATCACACGGGGTTGCGTAAGGTCTTAAGCATAGCAACCGAGTTTAGGAAGACGAATCAAACAACCCCCATAGTCTTAATGGGTTATTTAAATCCTATTGAAATTATGGGTTATCAAACCTTTGCAGATTATGCTCAACAAGCGGGCATTGATGGGGTATTAACTGTTGACCTGCCTCCCGAAGAAGCACAAGAATGTACCGCTCTTTTAAAAGCGCGTGAAATAGACCCTATTTTTTTATTAGCCCCTAATAGTCATCAAGATCGGGTTAAAAAAATGGATGCGATTGGTAGCGGTTATCTTTATTATGTTTCCCTAAAAGGGGTAACAGGGGCTGGGCATTTAGATATAGCAGATGTTGAACAAAAATTAGCCATGATTAGGCAAAACACCGCTTTACCCATCGGGGTTGGTTTTGGAGTTAAAGATGCCCAAACTGCAAAAATGATTGCCAAAGTAGCCGATGGCGTTGTTGTCGGGAGTGCCTTAATCAGTAAAATTGAAGCTAATTTAGATAATCTAAATCAAGCAAAACAAGAAATTATCGAATTATTAAAATCCATGCGTCAGGCAATGGATAGCTAGTGGAGTATCATCTATGAGTTTGAGTTGGTTTGAAAAATTAGTCCCTGCAACTATTAGAACGGATGCGTCAAATAAAAAGGTAGTCGTCCCTGAAGGTTTGTGGAATAAATGTCCAAGTTGTAATGCCATTTTATATAATGCTGAATTAGAAAAAAACCTAAGTGTCTGCCCAAAATGTGACCATCATATGCGTATTTCAGCCCGTGTACGTTTAGATTTATTTCTTGATGAGGGAGAACGGATAGAAATTGGTAAAAGTTTAAAACCAACAGATCCTTTAAAATTTAAAGATAGTAAAAAATACAAAGATCGTCTTTCACAAGCGCAAAAACAAACTAAAGAAAATGATGCTTTAGTCGTAATGCAAGGATTATTACACGGACATCCCATTGTCGCTGCCGCCTTTAATTTTAGTTTTATGGGAGGCTCTATGGGTTCTGTCGTTGGTGAGCGTTTTGTTCGTGGTGTAAATAAAAGTCTTGAAATGGATATCCCTTTTATTGTTTTCACAGCATCTGGCGGGGCTCGAATGCAAGAGTCATTATTCTCATTATTTCAAATGAGTAAAACCAGTGCCGTTTTAAAAAAATTATCTGATGCAGGATTACCCTATATTTCATTTATGACCGACCCAACAATGGGGGGGGTTTCTGCAAGTTTAGCGATGTTAGGTGATATTAATATTGCAGAACCCAAAGCTTTAATCGGTTTTGCAGGTCCTCGCGTAATTGAACAAACGGTTCGAGAAAAATTACCCGAAGGTTTTCAACGGAGTGAGTTTTTACAAGAACACGGTGCAATTGATATGATTGTGGATCGCCGTGAAATGCGCGAAAAAATAAATAACATATTATCAATGCTAATGATGAATCGTTTAAATACACGCTCAAACCAAGAAACTAATAAAACAATAGAAGAGACACAAGTCTTACAGGCAAACGATTAACATCAATCGTTTTAACTATGGCACGTTTTAATTCACTACAAGCTTGGCTGAATTGGCAAGAACAATTTCATCCACGACTCATTGATTTAGGGCTAGAAAGAGTCACTGAAGTTTTTAATAAACTCCACCCTGTTTATACAAAGCCTTTAACAATTATTGTCGGTGGTACTAATGGTAAGGGTTCTTGCATTGCTTTTTTAGAAGCTATTTATAAAGCTCAAGGCTATAAAGTAGGTGCATATACCTCACCCGAAATTATACATTATCGCGAACGAATAAAAATTAATGGCAAAGCTGTTTCAGATGAAATGATATGCGAGGCATTTGCACGGATTGATTCTGTACGTTCTGATGTCTCATTGAGCTATTTTGAATTTGGAACGCTGGCAGCAATAGATATTTTTGTCCGTGCTAACCTAGATATACAACTATTAGAAGTAGGTTTAGGCGGCAGACTAGATGCTGTCAATATTATAGATGCTGATGTTAGCCTTATTAGTAGTATTTGTATTGACCATGTTGATTGGTTAGGGGGGACACGAGAGGCAATAGGTTTAGAAAAAGCAGGTATTTTTCGAGCAAATAAGCCTGCCATTATCGGCGATAATAACCCACCGTCCTCCTTAATTAACGCAGGAAAAGAAAAACAAACCCTGCTACGCTGTATTAATCAAGATTTTAATTATCAACTAAACACAAAGGAATGGCATTGGCAAAGTCCCACTCAAAACTATATCCATTTACCAAAACCTGCGTTAAAAGGGCAGCATCAATTTAATAATGCATCAAGCGTACTAATGGCAATTACTGAATTACAGCCTTATTTAGCGGTTAATAAAAAAGCAATTGAACAAGGTTTAAAGAACACCAGATTACTTGGGCGTTTTCAGCTCATTGAAGGTAAGTTACCCATCTTATTAGATGTCGGACATAATCCTCAAGCCGTTGAAATGTTGGCAGATTACTTGACAACTTATTTCAAAAATAAAAAAATACATGCCATTTTTGCAATAATGAAAGATAAAGACATAAGCGCTATTATTGATATTATGAGTCATGTAGTTTCTGATTGGTTTATTAGTCCAATAAAAAACCCTAGAGCGGTTAGTAAAACAATATTACAAGAATTATTTATACAAAAAAATATTTCTAATGTTGTTTTTGGGTTTCAAGATTTTAAAGCGGCTTTCACTGCTGCTAAACAAAATGCAAAAAAAGATGAACTCATTTTAATTTTTGGTTCTTTCTTTTTAGTGTCAGAATACTTGGCAGAATTTGAAAATAATTAAGGTCATAGTCCATGGAAATAGATGAGAAATTAAGAAATAGAGTGGTTGGCGTCTCTGTTATTACTATTTTAACAATGATTTTTTTGCCTATATTGCTTAATGAATCTAAAGAAGATAGTCAGGAAACCAGTGAATTAATTATTCCTGAAAAAACTGCCGATAGTCCCTCGTTAACGGCAACGTTATTACCCGATAATGTCGATGATGTTATGGAAGGTTTTGCAGCACCCGTTATAAAAATTGATCGCTTACAAGCCCTACAACCTGCTCCCAAACAAAGATTAACGGCAACAGAAGATCAAGTGCAAACACCCCTGCCATTAGATATAGCAATAACCGAAGATGTTCTTGAAACCCAACGTTGGTTTATTCAAGTAGCCAGTTTTAACCGTGAAGAAAATGCTTTTTCATTTAGAGATAAATTAAGAAGCCAAGGTTTTGCGGCAACCGTAAACTCGGCATTATCTAAAGGAAAAACCGTTTATAGATTACGTGTTGGACCTGAACTAAGTAAACAACGCGCAAAAGAAATGAAAATAAAACTCAATCAATTAAATAATGTTAAAAGTATTATTATTTTGGAACATTAATCTTCTCCCCTAATAACTATCACGAATTAAGATGAACGAAATAGATTATGTAATTATTGCCATTGTTGTCATCTCATTACTAATCGGTATACTACGAGGGTTTATCAAAGAAATTTTATCATTGCTCGCATGGGGTGTAGCTATCTGGGTAGGGCTAACTTTTAGTCGCCGTTTTTCAGTTCTGTTAGAAAAGATCATAGAATTTCCACCTGCAAGAATTGCAGTTGCATTTGTTATTTTATTATTACTCACTTTAGTTATCAGTGGTGTTATTAATTATTTTGCTGACTTATTACTTCAAAAAACAGGATTAACAGGTATTGACCGTTTATTGGGGTTATTCCTTGGTATTGCTCGCGGAGGTATTGTTGTTGCCTTATTAATTATGCTGGCAGGATTAACACCTGCCCCTGAACAACCATTATGGCAACAGTCTAATTTAATTCCTTATTTTAAAGACTTGTCTTTTTGGTTACGAAAACAAATTCCACCTGAAATAGCAGATATATAATTAATTTATCGACTAAAAGGCATAAAAACTAATTATGAAAGTCATTCCTTTAAAATATGGAACTATGTTCAAGCGGGCTTTTAGTCAGCCTGATGTATTTCAACAATTTGCCAGAGACATTTTAAATATTGAACTCAATATTGATAAAGTTCACACTGAATACGAATATCCTGAACCCATAGGCTTTGTTCGTAGTCAATATGACTTATTTGCAGAGGATGTTGATAAACGCATTATCGTAGAAATTCAACAAGTTAAAGAAGGCGATTTTTTTGATCGCTTCTTATACTATCATCTTATTAGCATGGTTGAGCAAGTCGGTGGTTTTAAAGAATATGGTTTTGACCGAACTGTTTATACCATTGTCGTATTAACAAGTACACCGCGTGATGGGAGTATTAATTTTAGTTGTGCTGTCAGTGATATGAACCCTATTAATGAACATGGAAAAACCATTGACGTTTATCCTCATCGTCTACTCTTTCTTTGTCCCCGACTTGCTAATAAAGAAACACCGCCAAAAATAAAAAAATGGCTTGATTTTATCGCAGACTCACTTGATGGTGAAATGAATACCAATGATTATCAAGAAAATATTTGGAAAAAAATTATTGACACTATCAAAAAGAAAACCATTGACCCTACGCTATTATCTGAGATAAAAGATGATATGGCTTGGGAAGAGTCAAAAAAACGGTTTGCCAAAGAAGGACGTGAAGAAGGACGTGAAGAAGGACGTGAAGAAGGACGTGAAGAAGGACGTGAAGAAGGACGTGAAGAAGGACGTGAAGAAGGGAGACAACAAGCACAGCAAACTATTTTAAAACAACAACAACAAATCATACTTCAAGCGCGAAAAATCGGCTTAGATGACAATGCAATTGTCCAATTAACAGGATTAACGCTTAACGAAATAAAAGCAGTAGAAAAAATAAGTGAAAAAGATTAACTTTTTCCAGTCACTTTAATTGTGTAATTCAGGATAAGAAATGTGTGGTATTGCGGGTATTGTTGCCCATCAAAATGTAAATCAAGAACTTTATGATGCTTTAACGGTATTACAACACCGTGGTCAAGATGCCGCAGGAATTGTAACCTGCGAAAAAGGACGACTGCATTTACGTAAAGCAAACGGCTTAACTCGTGATGTTTTTAATAGTACTCAAATGATGCGTTTACGCGGATCAATGGGAATTGCTCATGTACGTTACCCAACGGCAGGTTGTACCAGTTCCGCCGAAGCACAACCCTTTTATGTCAACTCGCCTTTTGGTTTAACACTGGCACATAATGGGAATTTAACGAATACAGAAGAGCTAAAAAAAGCCTTGTTTATCGAAGATCAACGTCATCTTAATACCGATTCAGACTCAGAAATTTTATTAAATATATTCGCTCATGAACTACAAAGCCTCGGTAAATTACAGCTAACGCCTAAAGATGTATTTAAAGCCGTTGAAGGGGTGCATAAACGTTGTAAAGGGGCTTATGCTGTTGTCATCATGATTGCAGGATTTGGACTCTTAGGCTTTAGAGATCCTCATGGTATACGTCCTATTGTTTTTGGTGAGCGCAAAACAGAAGAAGGGTCTGATTTTATGATCGCCTCAGAAAATGTAGCCTTAGATATACTCGACTTTAAATTAATTCGAGATATAGAACCCGGTGAAGCTGTTTTTATTGAATCAACAGGAAAACTACATACTCAACAATGCTCTAATATTGTCGATCATTGCCCTTGTATTTTTGAATATGTTTATTTTGCGCGTCCCGATTCTATTATTGATGGTATTTCCGTTTATAAAGCCCGTTTACGCATGGGAGAAAAATTAGCCGATAAAATTTTAAAACAATGGTCAGATCATGACATTGATGTCGTCATTCCTATTCCTGAAACCAGCCGAACTTCTGCCTTAGAAATGGCAAAAAAGTTAGGTGTGAAATTTCGTGAAGGTTTTATAAAAAATCGCTATATTGGACGTACTTTTATTATGCCGGGACAAAAAATGCGTAAAAAATCAGTCCGCCAAAAATTAAATGCGATTGATTTAGAGTTTGAAGGAAAAAATGTTTTATTGGTTGATGATTCTATTGTTAGAGGAACAACCTCAAGACAAATCATTCAAATGGCACGCGATGCAGGGGCTAAAAAAGTTTACTTTGCATCAGCCGCCCCTCCTGTACGCTACCCTAATGTTTATGGTATAGATATGCCCGCTGTCGATGAATTAATTGCCCATAATCGAGATGAAAATAAAATTAGTGAAGTCATTGGTGCAGACAAAATGATTTACCAAGATTTAGAGGATTTAATTGATGCTGTACAACGGGGAAATCCTGAGATAAAACATTTTGATACCTCATGTTTCAGTCACCAATATATCACAGGCGATATAGATGATAACTATTTAGAACGGATAGAAGCTTTGCGTAATGATAATGCTCAGATGGCTAAAAATGATGAAAATTGTAGCATTGAAATGCAAAACTCAACTTAAGTTGTGTAGGATGGGCATAGCCCATCTTACGTCATTGAAAATATAGCACTCTATTTATAATAATGCCTACAAATGAAAAATAATATTAATTGGAATAATTACGCCTTAGAAACACAAGCGGTCAGAGCAGGACAACAGCGTGGCTTTGAAAATGAGCATAGTATTCCTATTTTTGCGACTTCAAGCTATGTTTTTGAAAGTGCAGAAGATGCTTATTTACGCTTTACGGGACAAAAAGACGGTAACATCTATTCTCGTTTTACCAATCCAACGGTGGACGCTTTTCAACAACGGCTTGCCTTAATGGAAAAAGGAGAACGTTGTTTAGCTTTTTCATCAGGCATGGCAGCTATCATGTCCTTAGGCATGAGCCTACTAAAAGCAGGCGATCATATTGTTTCTTCTCGGAGTGTTTTTGGTAACACCATTTTAATGTTTGAAAATTATTTTGGTAAATTTGGTGTCAGCACTGATTTTGTTAAATTAACGGATTTAGAAGCTTGGGAAGCGGCCATCAAACCTGAAACCCAATTTTTATTTGTCGAAACCCCCTCAAACCCTTTAATTGAAATTGCAGACATCAAAGCATTAGCCGACATAGCCCATAAACATAATTGCTTATTAGTCGTTGATAATGTTTTTTGTACCCCTGTATTACAAACGCCATTAGAATTAGGGGCAGATATTATTGTTCACTCAACCACGAAATATATTGATGGTCACGGGCGTTGTATTGGCGGTGCAATTATTGCCAGCGATGAACTCATTGAAAAATCATTTTACCCTTATCTGCGTACAGGGGGCGCAACCATGAGCGCGTTTAATGCTTGGGTCTTTTTATCAGGGTTAGAAACTTTAGCTATTCGGATGAAAGGGCATTGTGAAAATGCGTTTAAACTCGCAACATGGTTAGAGCAACAACCTCATGTCGTTAAAGTATATTACCCAGGTTTAAGCTCTCATGCCCAACACAAATTAGCAAAAGAACAACAACGTGATTTTGGAGGCGTTGTTAGTTTTGAAGTAGAAGGGGCTAAAGAGGCGGCATGGAAATTAATCGACAGCACAGAATTATTATCTATTACCGCAAATCTTGGCGATGTTAAATCAACCATTATCCATCCTGCAACAACAACACATGGACGGTTATCCCCCGAAGTTCGAGCAATGGCGGGCATTAAAAATGGTTTAGTGCGTATATCAGTGGGTTTGGAAAATATTGATGATATAAAACAAGACTTATTACGTGGGTTGTAAGTTTTCGGCGTAAAGAAGCTATTTTTTACGCCCATTTAAAAATGATAACTTAACGCCGCACGAATGTGATTATCTTTTCTGAGAAAATAAGAAATATCATTAGCAGATGCGCCCCTAAAAAAACGTGCTTCAACTTCTATTTTAAAATCATCCCCTAAGCGTCTACTTGCTTCTATATTGTAAAACTTTTCATTTGAGCGGCGATCAAAAATAACCCCCGCTAAAATTTCGGTACTTTGAATATCATTTAAAGAAAAGCGAATGCCCGCTAAAAAATCATCCTCTGTGGTGGTTGGGGCATTATCACCTCGACTATCATACAAATATTCAGCAACCATCCCCACATCTAAGCCTATTTCAAACAAGTTATACAGCGTATATTCAAAGCCTATCGTATCAGCAAAAAATGTTTTCCCTTGTCCTGAACGAATAATAGCCTCCATTTTCCATAGCCAGCTACCTTTTGTTACCTGTAGATCCAAACCTGTTTGATGAATCATTTCATAATAAGGAATTAATTTTAATTCGCCTACTTTTGAGTCAATTATTAAACTTGGTTCACGACTCATGCCATAAAAATGAGACAATCCTAAATCCCAATCCCCTAAACTATGAGACCAGCGCAAAGCAAAAGCTAAATGTTTTTCTATTCCCTTTTTTTCGTAACGGGCATCTCCTACGCTTATTTCAGGAAATGAACGTAAGCGTCCTTCTTTACCCGTAAAGGTACGTTCTCTAAACCCTGTTAAAAAAAATAAATCCAGCGTTCCCCAGGGCTGAATAATCGCTAAATTAATCATCGGTTGACCCAGTTTATCTTCTGTATCCGCGTTTTCAACTAAATCAGACTGATTAATAATATCAACCAAATGTTGGGCTTCTGAAACTCCCCAAAAAACTTTACGAAAACCTAGCCGTAACTCCCAATTTTCAGCCGCTTTCAGCCAAGTTAATTCTCTAATATCAAAATGAGTTCGCTGATTATCATGTTGTGAATAGCGATAAAAAGGCACAAAGGCAATACTTTGACTGCCTTTATCCCATTCATGATACAGCTCAATTTCAGCAACCGTAGATAAATAATGATGATGCTGATTAGCATCCAAAGGATCATTTAAAAAACCAAGGCTCTCAACGCCAAGATAGCCTGAATATTCAAAAGCATTACTCTTAGCATAACCAAAAAAGAACAAAATAATAATAAAAGTGAACTGCCTTATCATCTAGCACGTTTTAAAGTGTTTTTATCAAAATCTCTTTCTATCAACCCCACACCAAATGTATAATCTTCCCATAATAATTCAGTACTTTTACCATTTTGATGATTGCTCATTAATTGTTCAGAAGCGCGCCAATATTTTTCTAAATATTGTTTATAGTTTTTAAAAAGCTGAGTTTTTAATAAACTATCTTTACGATCATAATATTCAGCTTTAATAATAAGGTAGCGTGTTTTATCTATCCACCCAATTTGGCGGGTATAACCTGAATATTCATAATTAGGTCGCATTTCAATAATAAAACAATCAATTCCATCCACAACTTCATCTTTTAAATAAAGATAATTATAGCGTGTAATTTCAAATGAAGTTAAATCTTCAAAAGAATACTCACTTCCCAAAAAAGGCCCTGATTTATTTGATGATGAAATTCTTTTAACCCGTTTTAACGCTGGTAAATAAAGCCATTGGTCATCGGGAACTAAAGCGTGAGTAAAACTTAAAAAAGCCGTGCCTTTAATATCACGTGGGGTATTAAAAATGATTAGACTTTTATCACCATCACCAATAATCTCTAAGGTTTTCATTTTTAAAGAACGTCTACTTTCATTTCCCCCCCTATTTTTTAAAACCATTTCTAATTTAGCCTGTGTATCACTAAAACCTGTATCACGTTTATCAACTTCTTTAACTATTTCCAAGCCTTTTTCTTGTGCTGTTTGTGCAAAAACTGATGTCGGAAATAAATTGATAATGATTATAAATAAAAAATAGTTCATTTTCTCTCCAAATTATAGATTTATATTTTATAGTTACCGACTTAAGATGTAACAAACCATTGCTAACATCTTAAATTGATCGCTTATTTTACTTAGTTAACTGTAAATCGACTTGATCGGAATATTGAAAAGGAAATGGAATAGCAAAACTAGTGACTCCCACATCCCCTGTAATTTTATAATTTAAAGTACGTTTTGCCAATGAAAACCATTGCCCCCAACCCTCAATTACATCAGCTAAGTTACTACTAATATCTGTTTCTAAATACCCTTCTCCTAGAGAAGGAATAGTCACCGCTTTATTACTTAAACCTTTAGCAAAGGATTGATTATTAATAAATAATTGATAATTAAGGTTTTGTATAGGTAAAGGAAAAGAATTAGGGTTTTTAATCAATAAACGTAATCGGTAAACTTGCTCAGATAAACCCATTTTAACAAGTTGAACATTATCTAAACTTACTTTAGGTGCAATTGCTTGAATCCCTGAAAAAGAGTTTCCTGTATTTGAACATGCGGTTAAAGTAAAAAGGATAATAATAAAAACAATTAATTTCATAATATATTTATATATAATTAGTAGAATAAAAGAGTGGGTAAACAATTAAAATTTTTCAAGTAGAAAATGGGCTACAAACTTAAGATGGGAGAAGATATAGAACCTGTCACTGAATTTCTATATCATTAGTTAATGACTGGAAAATATAATAACATAGAAAATCCAAGTAGCTAGCAAAGTAATTATCACCGAAATCACCAGTGCTGGCAAACAAAATGTTCGTAAACTTGGAGTAATTATTGGTCGCTCTAAAATCCGTGTAGGGTGGGATAATCGCACCTTACAGGGCTAAATATGAGGTTTTTGATATTCTGTATTATCATAATACTTATAAACAATAATTTTAGATTTTCCCATATTTTACAAGCTCCCTATGGGCTATTGGTTAATTTTTTGTCATTAATTATCAAATGGATTGTTACGACAGCCTCCATAAAAAACTAAGTTTATCTTTTTTGATTTAACAGAACTCCCAAATCTTTTTAAATTAATAGCCTCCTTGAGTAACTTAGCTTGCTTATATACAAATAACTTGTCACTAGGGATAAGGTAAATTTCACCATTGACCTCTACTCCATGTCCTGTCGTATAAATCATAGAAACATCTGAAGTTTCAGATTGTTTAGAAAAATTTTTCAAAATTTTATTAAGCTCTAGTTTACTTGAATCAACGTTAGTTTGAACGTCAAAGCCCGCCTTACTCAATGCTTTAGATATTCGTTTTAAATCATTTTTTGCGCCAGGAAGGGAACTTATACCAACATCCTTATAATTTGAAAAGATTATTATAAGAGCAATGCGTTTTTCAGTTGCTGGTGTGGGTAAAAATTGCCAATCTGCTTGTTTATCTTGAAAATAAACTTCTGGTTTTTGAAAGCCCTTACTTTTTTGTTTTGTTAACTTAATTAGATTCTGATAAAAGCTACGAAATGAAATAGCATTAAGTGCTAATAAATCAATAAAAGCACTGGCAAATGGATTTCCTCCATCATGACCTTTATCAAGAGTTACCTTGCCTGACTGAGAAGCATATAAATGGGTTTAGCGGTAATTTCTGGTTTTGCGAATGCAGTACAATTAATAAGAAATAAAAAAATAAGAAAAATTAATTTTTTTTCAAAAAAAATCATATTTTAAATTTCTAAATTCAAGTTAGCCACGTGGGTTGGGTTACATGCTTTTTGTAACCCAATTTTCACCAAGTATAGGATAGGTTTCGCTACATTACGCTCTACTCACTCTATAAGCAACTGAAAAATAGTATAAAATAAAGAAAAAAAGTTTTATTTCAACACCCCATTTAAGTAATAATTTAGCTAGTAATAGCAATGGAGGTTTTTAAAAAATGAATAGATTCTAAATTTTTTTTCATTAAAATATCTTCATTTATCTTTAGAATAATTATTTTAATCAATTTAGATGTAGAATTAATATCTGTTATCTTTTTAAGTTTTTCAATATCTCTTGTGATATTGTTACCTTTGATTGATAAACGCTTTTGCGCTTTTCCCTTTGCTAAATCGCACGTTAAATAGTTATTAACCTCTTTCTTTGATAAATTTTCATTCGATAAGTTATGAAGGTAATATCTAATGATTGTGGCTGTAAAATTTATTGACCCACTTAATTCAAAACTTGCTAAATTAAGAATATCAATAAAATGGGCTGGAACTCGACTTTCAAGTGTTCCTCGCTGTTTTTCTAATTGCTCTTTAACTAAGGGCATTGATTGATGCGGTAAGGAGACTACCGAATTACATTGATTGCAAACCCCGACTAAAACATTTTTAACAACACCACTGTTATCGCTAAAAGGAACATTTCTTAATAAATAAGTCGTTTCAACAATTTTTTTACAATCTTCACAGATAGCTTGTCCTTTATCATCAACTTTTAATATATTCATAATATATACTTCATTTAGAGTTTAGTTTTAAAAGATAAACGGAAGATTTCCATTTATCTTTCAAAATTATCTATTCATGAATACTTATAAAAACACTATTTGGTGCTATAAAATACCATTTTATGTACCATTCATCACCTGAATACGATGTTTTGATAATATGGACAGTAACACCTGAAATACTATGATGAGGACTACTTTGATGCTCATTGCTCCTTGATTTCTTCAAAATATCAATAATATTTGCTATCGTAATATCACCCGTTGCTAATAAATTTTTTATCTTAATATTATTCCTCTGTTCATGTAAAAAATTTCCTTCTTCTAGGCAACTAATCACCTTACGTTTAATTTCTTTAAATCCCATTTAATCCCCTTACATTTTTTAATGCCCTGAGAATTGTACCACTAAAAATTAGCATGTACAAATCATTTCGTACATATTTTAAAAATCCCAATAAAAAACGGGAAGCCAAGTTTAATCTCGACTTCCCGTTTTAGTAATACGCTCGCTAAAAAAACTAACCGCCGAAATCGTCCAACATAATATGGTCGTCTTCAACGCCTAAATCTTTCAGCATTTTTATTACCGCACTGTTCATCATTGGAGGTCCACACATGTAGAACTCACAATCTTCGGGTGCAGGATGATTCTTTAAATACTCTTCTAAAATCACATTGTGAATAAAACCTGTGTACCCATCCCAATTATCATCTTTCATCGGGTCAGATAACGCACAATGCCAATCAAAATTATCATTTTCTTTGGCGAGCATGTCAAAATCTTCAACATAGAACATTTCACGTTTACTACGTGCGCCATACCAAAATGACATTTTGCGTTTTGAGCCTAATCGTCTTAGTTGGTCAAAGATGTGTGAACGCATAGGAGCCATTCCCGCACCCCCACCAATAAAGACCATTTCATTATCAGTGTCTTTGGCATAAAACTCACCATAAGGCCCTGATACCATCACTTTATCGCCTTCTTTTAAATTAAAGATAAACGATGACATGATTCCAGGAGGCACTGAGTCTGGCGCACCTGGAGGTGGTGTAGCAATCCGTACATTCAACATGATTTCTTTTTCTTCAGGATAAGAAGCCATTGAATACGCACGCAAAGTATCTTCTTTTACATCGGAGACATAACGCCAAATGTTAAATTTATCCCAATCTTCATGGAATTCTTTAGCCACTTCCATATCAGCATATTTTGAGATATGTGGAGGACATTCGATTTGAATATAACCCCCTGCACGATAATTAATCGCTTCACCGTCAGGTAATGTTAAGACGAGTTCTTTAATAAACGTCGCTACATTATCATTGGATTTAACCGTACATTCCCATTTTTTCACACCGAAAACACTGTCTTCGACTTCAATGTTCATGTCATGTTTAACCGTGACTTGACAACAAAGACGCTCACCTTCGGCAGCTTCTCTTTTGGTTATGTGAGATAATTCCGTCGGTAAAATTTCACCACCGCCTGAATTAACTTTAACTTTACATTGCCCACACGTCCCGCCACCACCACAGGCAGAGGGAATAAATAATTCATTATCGGCTAATGCAGTCAGTAATTTAGAACCTGCGGGAACACGGATAGTCTTCTCATCATTGACAAGAATCTCGATGTCACCCGAAGCCACTAATTTACTTTTCGCGCCGATAATAATAAAGACCAGTGCAATTACGATCACCGTAAAAAACACCACGCCTAATAAAATTTCAAGCATTATGATACCTTTTTAAAGTTGAATGCCAGAGAATGCCATAAATCCTAATGACATTAATCCTGCACTGATGAAAGTAATTCCTAAGCCTTGTAGACCTGTTGGAATATCGCTGTATTTTAATTTCTCACGTACACCCGCCATCACTGTGATCGCTAATGCCCAACCAAAGCCACTGCCTACACCGTAAACAATACTTTCGCCAAAATCATAATCCCGTTCAATCATGAATAAACTGCCGCCTAAAATCGCGCAGTTTACGGTGATAAGGGGTAAAAACACCCCTAACGCATGATACAAAGCAGGAAAAAATTTATCTAAAATCATTTCCAAAATCTGTACTAAGGCCGCAATCATGCCAATACAACTTAATAGGGCTAGGAAGCTTAAATCAACCCCTGTAATCCCCATCCATGCCAGCGCGTCTTCTTTTAATAATAAATGGTAAATCAGGTTATTCGCAGGGACGGTAATCATTTGTACCACCATCACCGCTATCCCTAAGCCCATTGCAGTTGAGATTTTCTTTGAAACCGCAAGGAAGGTACACATGCCTAAGAAGAAGGCTAAGGCTAAGTTTTCAACGAAAACCGCTTTCAAAAATAAACTAAGATAAGCTTCCATTAGTGATGCCCTCCTTCACCGTGTGAAATATCCAAAATTTTAAAATCTTGGTCTTCAACTTGATCGGGTTTCCATTGACGGAAAACCCAAATAATTAAGCCGATAATAAAGAATGCACTCGGAGGTAATAGCATTAAACCATTCGGTTCATACCAGCCACCATCTTTGATTAAGGGAAAAATTTCAATGCCTAATAATTTTCCAGAACCTAATAGTTCTCGAAAAAAAGCCACGATAATTAAAATTAAACTATAACCGAGGCCATTCCCAATCCCATCCATGAAACTTGCCATCGGCGGGGTTTTCATTGCATACGCTTCGGCACGTCCCATGACGATACAGTTAGTAATAATCAAGCCGACAAAAACCGATAATTGTTTACTCACATCGTAAGCAAAGGCTTTTAACAGTTGATCGACCACAATCACTAATGACGCAATAATGGTCATTTGTACAATAATCCGAATACTACTGGGAATATGATTACGAATCGAACTAATCGCCGCACTTGAACACGCGGTTACCGCTGTTAATGCCACCGCCATAATCAATGAGGTTGACATTTGTGAGGTCACGGCTAATGCCGAACAAATCCCTAAGACTTGTAACGTAATCGGGTTATTATTGACTAAGGGGTCGGTTAATACTTTTTTTGTTTCATTATCCATTTTATTCTCCCTCGCACTCAGGTCTTATTTTATCTAAATAAGGTGCAAAACCTTCGTTACTCATCCAGTATTTAATTAAGTTGCTCACCCCTGTACTTGTCAGAGTCGCACCTGCTAAACCATCGACTTGAAATTCAGAACCGTCTTTTGTATTATCAACGACTCCTTTAATTAATTTCAAAGCAACCTCACCCGATTCAGAATAAACTTGTTTACCTGACCATAACGCACGCCAATTAGGATTAACGACTTCACCGCCTAATCCAGGTGTTTCTGCTTGATCGTAAAAGTTAATACTTTGAACGGTTTGACCGTCGGCATCTAAAGCTAAGAAACCATACATAGTCGACCATAAGCCATAGCCATGAACAGGAAGAATAATGGATTTAATCGCCTCGCCTTCTTTGACTAAATAAACTTTAGCAATTTTGGCTTTAACTTTAATACTCGCAAGATCTTTATCTTTAGGGATAAGGGTATTTTGAGCGGGGTTTTTAGCTGCTTTACGCTGGTCATAAGTGATTACGTCCAGATCTTCAACGTATTCCCCTGTTTCCATATTGACTAATTTTGCCTCAATTTTTTCTGCAAAATCTTGATGGATATTTGACCCTTCAGTTAATAAACCCGCGACATCAAGGATATTTTTTTTCATATCCATCGCTTTGTTTTCAACTTGTAAAGGTTTTAACGCCACCGCTGAAATTGAAACCAAAATCGCACAGACAAAACACAGTGATAATGCAATCGCAATGGTTTTTTCTAAGCTTTCATTACTTAAGGCTAAAATTTTATCGCGGTATTGTGCGAATTTTTGGTAATGTTCACATTTGTCTAATTTTACACAAAGACTAGCCGTGGTTTTACATTGTTTCTTTTCATTAGACATGACGTTTCATCCTTCTTTTAATATTTGCTTGAACCACAAAGTAATCAATCACAGGCGCAAACATGTTGGCAAATAAAATTGACAACATCATCCCTTCTGGAAACGCAGGATTAACGACACGCACTAAAACGACCATGATGCCAATTAATGCCCCAAATATCCAACGGCCTGT
>DAOUTG010000109.1 GCA_030626845.1 Methylococcaceae bacterium | reverse complement strand
ATGTAACATCCCCAGCCAGCCTATCAATTCACCTTGTTCATTGCTAAGTTTCGCACTTTGCCCAGGATGTAAAGCAGTATGGGGTTCAGCCGTAAACTCAATGTTTAAATTTGATAAGGAAAACAGGGCTTCCAAATCAGCCTTCACATCAAAAAAATCGACTTTCCGAATTTTTTCAGCCCATTGTTCAGTTTGTACCGAGCCTAAGGCTAATCCAGATAAGCGTTTAGTTTGGATGGTTTCACCTTCAATCTCCACAAACGATAAGCCTGTTTCAAATAAACGTACCCGATTTTGTTGACGATTAGTATTATACAAAGCCGCTCGTAATAAGCCGCCCCATAAGGTGCTACGCATTACTGATAATTCAGATGAAATTGGATTTTTAAGTTTAATCACTTTATCATTAGGCGCGATGAGTTGCTGAATTTCCTCATCAACAAAACTATAAGTAATCGCTTCTTGATAGCCTTTAGCCACTAATAAATCTTGCGCTTGTTCTAAAGGCAATAAGGCTTCAGGGGCTTGTCCTAATTCAGAACGCATCAATAAACGACTGCTAGGTAAATTGTTATACCCATAAATTCGCGCAATTTCTTCAATTAAATCCGCTTCAATCGCAATATCAAAACGCGCGCCTGTGGGAGTAACCGCCCAGCTTTCGGTCGAGGTTTCAACGCTCATACCTAAACGCTGAAAAATCGCGGTGACTTCAGCATCCGCCATTTCTATGCCCAGCATTTTGTTAATACGTTGTTTTCTTAAAATAACCGCGGGTCGTGTCGGTAAATGTTCATCACTCACGACTTCATTAATTGTGCCTACCTCACCGCCTGCAATATCAACCATTAATTGCGTCGCGCGTTCAATGGCTTTTTGTTGTAAAAAAGGATCAACGCCCCGTTCAAAACGATGCGATGAATCGGTATGTAAACCATATTTTCGAGCCTTACCCGCAATCGCGATAGGCATAAAAAAGGCACATTCCAAGAAAACATCAGTGGTGGTATCGCTCACTGCCGTTTCACTTCCGCCCATAATCCCTGCTAAGGCTAAGGCTTGTTTTTCATCCGCGATCACTAAAGAGTCGGTTTCTAGCCTAATTTGTTGCTCATTTAATAAGGCAAGTGCTTCTTGATCCTTCGCATAACGAACCGTAATCTCACCCGTTAATTTTGCGGCATCAAACGCATGTAAAGGTTGTCCTAATTCTAATAACACATAATTAGTCACATCGACTAAGGCACTTAAACTTCGCAATCCTGCACGACGCAAACGCTCTTGCATCCATAAAGGTGTTGCCGCTTGAGGATTTACGCCTTTAATCAATCGTCCTAAGTAACGTGGACATCCCTCGGGCGCGTTAAGATTAATCGCTAAAGTTTCATCATGAGTGAGTTTAACCGTTTCAAAATAAAGCGGTTCAAAGTCCATTTGATTCAGCACCGCAACTTCCCGCGCAACACCTTCAACACTTAAACAATCCGCTCTATTCGGAGTTAGATCTAATTCGATAATGTTATCATCTAAACTTAAATAATCTCGAACATCTAAACCAACAGGCGCGTCATCGGCTAATTCCATTAAGCCATCAGCACTATCCGCTAATCCAAGTTCTGTTTCCGAACACAGCATTCCAAACGATAGGACACCGCGAAGTTTAGATTTTTTAATTTTAAAATTTCCAGGTAATACCGCGCCAATTAAGGCGGCTGGAATTTTTAAACCGACACGAACATTATTTGCTCCACAAACAATTTGCAAGGGCGCATCTTCACCGACTTCAACGGTACAAACGTTTAATTTGTCAGCATCAGGATGTTTTTCAATGGTTAAAATTTCACCGACCACGATTTTAGAAAATTCAGACGCCGCAGGTTCAACTGAATCGACTTCTAAGCCAGCCATTGTTAATTGTTCAACTAATTCATTGGTAGAAACCGCAGGATTAACGCGTTCTCTTAACCATGCTTCACTTATTTGCATAATTTTTGTTTAAAAAAGGTTTTTGTTAAGGTTTTGGTGACACGCATCTTTATCTGTGCGGATTAGTATTCATTTTTTATAATTTTAACGTTGGTTTAAGAGACCGTTTTAGATAACACACCGAGTAATAAGTCGATTGAGTCAATAAAATAAGTTTTTTTATCAATATAAATTTTATTTTTTTCTAACTTTAAGAAATGCCAAATGCTACCCGTAGAAACGATTCCATAAATAGTCCGTTCAACATTTTCTTGTTGGTTAAAGATTTGTGCGGCAACCATTTCTGCCATACATTGACCTAATCCACTATTAATATTATCATTTTTTGCTTCTACAAGGGCTAACACAGGAGCGGTTAAACTGTATTGAATCGGTGATGCACTAATTAAAAAATCACAACGTCCTGATAAGCCATGTTGTTTATCAACTGTAAAGTTAATCCCCGAAAACAAACTAATAGAATGATTGGTTATATCCGTTAATTCAGCCAATAAAGGCGCGATAATAAACTCAGAGCGTGCTTTTTCTGTACCAATTGCATGTGCTAAAGGCAAATACTTTTCCATTAATTCAATTAAAAATGGACTTGGCGTTATTTCTTTAACATTCTCAAATAAAACTTCATTGTCAATTAAGTCTAAATTAAAGGTTTTTATGACCTTTTGTACGGTGAATTTGTTGTATGCCATATTATTTAAATCTAGAGTTGAACTATAAGCTATGCTTTAAATTTTAAAAAACGTATATTTTCAGAGCCGCGTAAAATTGGAAATTGAAAAATTAACAATTTTTTGTCATGTAGTCTATGGGATTAATATCGTGTTTATTAGTCTTTAATGTATCTGATTGAAGATTATTTATATCTCGTGGACAAATAGCACCAAATACGAAGCGTTCAATACCAACCTTTTTAAGGTCACGAGTAAATGAATCATTAGAATTACGAAAAAATTCTGAATAATAATATCTTGTTGCTCCTGCTATTAAATCAGCAACTTGAAGTGCTAAATGTTCTTTCGAGTCTCCTTCGCGTAATTCTTTAACTTTCAAGGGAAATTCAAATTTTCTTTGACCATAACCGATTACAGCAGAGGGAATAGAGCTACTTGTCATTCTTTCAAAGAGTGAAAGAGACGCTGCAATTGGCTTTGCTTTGTCATGTATAACAATATAAGATTCATTTAACTGTTTCTGCCATTCTATTAAATGGCGAAATAATGAATGAATCGCAGGGTCTATATGAAGTTTTTTATCAACCCCATTAAGAATTTCATCTATACAACGTTCTGCATAAATATAAGGAGAAAGCATAGATTTATGGTTTTCGTCTGTGCAATTATCATGCAAATTTCTGACAGCATTGAAAAAATTAGCTTTTGATTCAGCAGTTTGCTCTCTAATCATAGAAACAAAACAAGATAAAAAATTATTAAATCTTTCTTCACCACAATAATGAGGTGTTAAAGTCCAATGAAAATTAGCTAACATAATATTGTCGCTATTTTTGTAAATATCTATTCCATTTCGTCGCATAAGCGTTTCTTCTATTATGTCAATAAATTGTGTGACAACATTAAAACGCTTATGAACAACTATGGTTTTTACACGTTTTTCAGAAAGTATTGGCGAGTTAAAAAACTTTAATAGCTCTCTACGCTTAGATTTAATTACACTTTTAAATTTAATCTCAGAAGCTTGAGTTGTTGGAAATACGCTTAAAAGATCTCTACATTCATCTTGATTGAAATCTACCGAAGCAAGCGTAAAAATAGGCTGATTTGGATTTAAAAGGTCTGTTCCCGTATTGTGAGATTCATCGAAAAAAATTATTGGTGTTGTCATATTTAGTATTAATAAAGTTATTGATTGATTAAACGACTCATAATGTATATTCAATGTAATTTACATAATTTCACTCCATTTCATTCAAGCATAGATAAAATAATACCCAAAATTATATTAATATCTTTAATATAATATTCTTCAAAATCAATAAACACTTGGCTTTGTTCTAGCTTAAGAAATTTCCAAACCGTTCCCGAGGTTACAATGCCATAAATAACAGGCGTAACATTACTTTCTTGTAAATTAAATTGCTGTGCTGCCACCATTTCAGCAATACATTGACCTAAGCCAGCCATGATATTTTCATTTTTAGCTTCAACT
>DAOUTG010000060.1 GCA_030626845.1 Methylococcaceae bacterium | reverse complement strand
TTCCCAGAAGAAGTGATTATTGATTTTGAATTTATTACCACACCTTCTGATGAGGTTATTTTTGCACTGAAATATAAGAATGGTCTTGTCATTGATGCCAAATTATTATCAGATGGAACGCTTCGCGCTTTAGCTATTTTAACTGCTTTAGAGACCGTCCCCGAAGGGTCAAGAGTTATTATTGAAGAAATTGACAATGGCATTCACGCATCCAGAACTAAAGTATTATTAGATGCGATTTGGGAAACTAGTCATCGCCGAAATTTAAAAACTTTAATTACTACGCATAATTCAGCCACTTTAGATGGATTAAATGATGAACAATTAGAGGGGGTTGTTATTTGTCATTATGATAAAGAAACTCAATCAGCAAAATTAACCCCATTATTTAATTTACCGCAAGTTTATGAATTATTAGAACGAGGACATTTAGGCTCTATTGTTGCTAAAAATTATATTGAACAACATTTAGACCCTAGTTTTGAAGAAGAAAGAAAAAGAATTGCTTTAGAATGGTTGGAGTCAATGGAATGAAAAAACGTATATTAGTGATTGATACGGGATATTTAGATGAATTTTATCACGTTGGCAAATACTCTAAAAAAGAACAAGATCGCGAAGAAATAAAAAAACGTTTTTCAGATGCGATAGAAAAAAAAGAACCTTTATATGTTCCTATTTCTGTTATTTTTGAGTTGACTAATCATATTGCACATTTAAAAGACTCAGAGAAACGTAAAGATATTGCTAAAAAATTAGCGTCTCAAGTTGAAAGCAGTGTTAAAAAAAGAACACCTTTTAATATAGTTCCTAGCAAAGATTTTGCTTCAGTAGAAATATTGGTAAAAACATTGGTTGAGTTTTCGGAAAAATATGTCCAAAAAGGAATAGGTTTAACCGATGCTGCGGTATTACTTGAAGCGGAGAGGTTACGAAAAATATATCCTAAAGATTATTGCATTTATATTTGGACTCGTGATTCCGCTTTAAAAAAACTTGAGCCTAATTTTGAAGAAAACGCTTTTATCTAATGATAATTAAATCATTAATGGTACAAGGCACAACCTCGGATGCGGGGAAAAGTGCCTTAGTCACCGCTTTATGCCGTTATTTCCATCGACAGGGAATTAAAGTCGCTCCTTTTAAACCGCAAAACATGGCATTAAATAGTGCCGTAACCACGACAGGCGGAGAAATAGGCAGAGCGCAAGCGGTTCAAGCAATCGCCGCAGGTTTAAAGCCGCATATTGACATGAACCCTATTTTGCTAAAACCCAGTTCAGATAAAACCTCGCAAGTGATTGTTCATGGTAAAGCCTTAAATCATCAAGATGCCAAAGCTTATCATGCTTATAAAAAAACGGCGATGGTGGCGGTATTGGAATCTTATCACCGCTTAAGCGAGAAATATCAAACCATTATTGTAGAAGGGGCGGGAAGTCCTGCGGAAATTAATCTACGTGAAGGTGATATTGCTAATATGGGTTTTGCCGAAGAAATTGATTGTCCTGTGATTTTAATTGCGGATATAGAAAAAGGCGGTGTATTTGCTCATCTTGTGGGAACGCTCGAATTATTATCAGCCTCAGAACGTCAGCGCGTTGTTGGTTTTGTGATTAATCGCTTTCGAGGTGACATGGCTTTATTAGAATCAGGACTTAAATGGCTAGAACAAAAAACAGGAAAACCAGTATTAGCCGTTTTACCTTATTTACATGATTTTCACTTGGAATCAGAAGATTCTTTATCTATTAAAGATTCGACTAACCCATCAAAAAAATCTTTAAAAATTATTGTCCCCAAATTACCTAAAATGAGTAATCATACAGATTTTGACCCTTTACTATTTCATCCTGATGTTGATTTAAAATTTGTGAAAAATAGCTCAGAAGTGAATGAAGCTGATTTAATTATTTTACCAGGAACTAAATCGGTGCGTGATGATTTAGCTTGGTTAAAAAAGACAGGTTGGGAAAAATTAATTAACCGCCATTTACGTTATCAAGGAAAATTAATTGGAATTTGTGGCGGTTTTCAGATGTTAGGAAAATTTATTCATGACCCCGACGGCTTAGAAGGTTCAGTAGGGACAAGTGAAGGTTTAAGTTTTCTGGATTTAGAAACCACCTTAAAACCACAGAAAATTTTACGTCAAGTCACCGCGCAATTAATAATTGATAACGTCACTATTTCAGGCTATGAAATTCACGTAGGTCTTACTACAGGATCAAGTTTAAAACGTCCTTTGATAAATTTGTCAAAGGGGAATGAGGGGGCTATCTCAGAGGATAATTTAGTGGCAGGCACTTATCTTCATGGCTTATTTGATCTACCTTGTGCTTGTAATAGCTTATTAAAATGGGCAGGGATTAATAAAGCGAATGCCGTTGATTATTCAATAGTTCGTAATAAAAATATTGATTTAATGACCGATACCTTATCACTGCATTTTAATTTTTCACTTTTAGATGAAGCTTTGGAAAAATTTAACGACCTGAGTTCAAATTATTAAGAGCATAACTCAATAAATTTTTTGACATGAATATCTATGGATTCTTTGAAAATTTTGCAAGGTGTTTTGAAATTTAGACATTTTTCAGGTCTATTATTAAATGTATTAATAGTCTTAAAAACTTGTTTATTGTCAGCTAAATTAGCTGTTAGCGAGTCACGGTATTTTTTAAGTTGAATGAAGGATGCTAATTTAAAGTTATGTCTATTGGTTTTGTTTAACATTACTTTATTACTATTTTTTACGCGCCCCATAAATTTTGGGTTGCGTAAACGATTCAATTAAAGGGGTTGCCGCATTCCCAAATAAAATAGCATACATGACAGCTTCTGTCATTGCTCCATATAAACGAATTAAAACGGTTAAAAAACCGACGACCATACCAAAAACAAAAATACCGACAGGGGTAATCGGTGATGCAACCATATCACTTGCCATAAAAACGGCTGCAAACATTAATCCGCCTGATAAAATCATAAACAAGGCACGCGGGGCATCAGGGTCTATTAAGTGAAAAAACTCTGCTGAAATAGCAGTTCCAAAAATAACTGCCGCAGGAATTCGCCAATCAAGCATATTTCTAAAGATTAAATAGCCGCCACATAATAAAATCAAAAGGGCAGAAGTTTCACCCGCAGAGCCTGTCACTGACCCAAAAAATAACGAAGAACTTTCAGTAATGACTTGTTGAAATTTCATTAATGCAAGCGGTGTTGCCCCTGTAAAGCCATCGGTTGCTACTTGTGCCGTCCATTGTGCAGTTTCTTCTGGCCGCATAAAAGGCAAGGCTAAGGTTGAGGGAATAAAATCAATAAACCGATCAGCCACCTGTGTAGGTGTCCATGTGGTGATTGAAACGGGAAAGGCGGCTTGTAAAAAAGCACGCCCTACTAAGGCGGGATTAAAAACATTAAAACCAATGCCGCCAAATAACGTTTTACCCATGGCAATAGCAACAAAGCCACCGATAACCCCCATCCATAGGGGAAATCCAGGTGGCAAGGTCATGGCTAATAAGAGTCCTGTAATAACGGCACTAAAATCTGTAATGGTCGTTTTTTTAGCCGATAGTTTACAAAAAAGATGTTCTGTCGCAACACAGGATAATGTGGTCATTAAAATTAAGGCTAAGGCACTGATTCCAAAATGAATCACTGAAAAAATGACTAACGGGATTAACGCATAAACCACATTTCGCATGATTTGTGGAACAGAAGGCGCACGTCGAATATAAGGCGAAGTACGAAGATCTATTTTAGGGGCTTTAATCGCCATATTTATTGGTGCCTTTGTCTATTAAGGGTTTTCGCGATTCTAAAATATTGAACTAAGGGAATATTTGATGGGCAAACATAACTACAGCAACCACAGTCAAAACAATCATTTAAGTTGTATTTTTCTTCCATCACATCATACTGACGTTTTGCGGCTAATTGACCTAATTCAGAAGGATTTAAATTAATGGGGCAAGCTTGCAAGCAAAGTGAACATTTGATACAAGGCATAATATCATCCCCTTTTGTTGCTCGTTTATCAAGTACAAGTATCCCCCCTGTTCCCTTAGTTGTTGGTACATCTAAAGAAGCAGCCGACATGCCCATCATGGGACCACCGAGAATTAATTCTGCCTCTTCTCCTGTAAATCCTGCATAGTCGAGAATATGGCTTAAAGGCGTTCCTAAAGGGACTTGATAATTTCCAGGTTTTGCTAAATCATCCCCTGTGACAGTCACAATACGCTCAATCAATGCTTGACCTCGCGGTAGCAAGCGTCCTATTTCAGCTAAGGTGGTTACATTAAAAATGGCTAAACCAATTTCAGAGGGCAAACCTTTAGAGGGAATTTCAACGCCTAATAAAGCCGTTGCCAACATTTTTTCAGCCCCTTGTGGGTATTTCGTTTCAACGGCTTCAATCGTTATAGAACCATCACTAGGTAAATGGGGTTTGATTGCCTCTAAAACATCCTGTTTATTACTCTCAATACCAATAATTGCTTTAGGGGCATCAACACATTTCAGCGCAATGGTAATACCACGGATTAAATTGTGTACTTGTTCCAACATAACACGATGATCGGTGGTTAAAAATGGCTCACATTCACAGCCATTAACTAACACCGTATGGATTTTACAATCCTTAGGAATGCTCATTTTTACATGCGTTGGAAATGCTGCCCCGCCTAAACCAACCATACCCATATCCCAGACGGCTTTAATTAAATCCTGACGTGATAGGGTTTCAAAATCTCGTTGAACGCCTTCTAATTGACGCTGCCCAGAACTTAATGCCGTTTCAATAATAATCGCAGGTTCTCGTGTTCCTCGTGCGGTTAATACTAACTCAGTTTCTTTGACTACCCCTGTAACAGAAGCATATAATGGGACAGAAACAAAGCCATCGGCTTTGGCAATGAGTTCACCCCGTTCAACCTGTTGTCCTTTATGAACAACAGATACCGCAGGTTTACCAATGCTTTGAGCTAAAGGTAGTATAACGTGGGAAGGAAAGGGTAAACGACGGGTTTCTTTATGATGGGTTTCTTTGTATTCAGGTGGATGAATCCCATGAGAGAAAGTTTTTTTTCCAAAAAATTTTAAGAAATTCACTAAAAATAATCCTCGATAATTTTCAATTGGAGATTCGTACACTATATAAAGTTCATTTTTTAGCTTTTCAAATACATGAAAATTTATGTATAGATATTTACCTAAAATTTGAAGACAAGCATTATATAGTTGTACGTGGGAATTGATGTCATTTTTTCTCAAAAAGGCTAAAATATCATTATCGGCTTATTATTAAAATTAGCGTGAATAGCGCATATTGGATCATACCAAAAAATAACTAAATCCTTACGATGTAAAGGCGCGAAGTATTGCGTCTCTAAAAAAACTGGACATGACTAAATAGCTCAGGGATACTGCTTATTTTACCAATATCATTGATGAGGAAAAGATAATGGGATTTATGCAGGGTAAACGCGTTTTAATTGTGGGTTTAGCAAGTAATCGTTCAATTGCTTGGGGAATTGCCAAAGCCATGTATCGTGAAGGAGCGGAATTAGCTTTTAGTTATCAAAATGAAAAACTTAAGCCCCGTGTAGAAAAAATGGCGGCTGAATGTGGCTCAAAGATTACCATTGAACTCGATGTTGCCAAGGATGAGGATATTACCCATGTATTTACTGAATTAGCAAAACATTGGGATGGCTTAGATGGCATTATTCATTCAGTGGCTTTTGCGCCACGTGAAGCTTTAGATGGCGATTATGTGAATGCGACTACGCGTGAGAATTTTAACGTGGCACATGATATTAGTTCTTATAGTTTTACAGCCCTTGCAAAAGCGGGTCGTGAAATGATGGCAGGTCGTAATGGCGCATTATTAACTTTAAGTTATTTGGGAGCTAAACGTGCTATTCCAAATTACAACGTAATGGGCGTTGCAAAAGCAAGTTTAGAGGCAAACGTTCGCTATATGGCCGTTGCCTTAGGTGCAGAAGGAACACGAGTTAATGCCGTTTCTGCAGGACCTATTAGGACACTCGCTTCTGCTGGAATTAATGATTTTAAATCTATGCTCAGTAAGGCCGCTGATACTGCGCCTTTACAACGTAATGTTTCTATTGACGAAGTGGGAAATGCTGCGGCTTTCTTATGTTCTGATTTAGCTTCAGGTATTACAGGTGAAATTACCTATGTTGACTGTGGTTACAATATTGCAGGAATTACTGCGAGTTAGTTGTTCCTTATTTTTTTACTAAAAATTGGAGTACAAAGCCTATTTTGTACTCCGAAAATACTTATGAATACAGATACCCATTGCCTTTGTGGTTTAGAATTACATTACCAAGATTGCTGTCGCCTTTACCATGAGGGAGAAAAGATACCCGCTACGGCAGAAATTTTAATGCGCTCCCGTTTTACCGCCTATGCCATGCAAAAAGGGGATTATTTAATTGAAACTTGGACAAGCAGTAAACGGCCTGAACAAATTAATTTTGAGAAAGAAGACGCGCAATGGCAACGCTTGGAAATAATCAATACCAAAAAGGGGCAGGTAAAGGATAGTAGAGGGATTGTTGAATTTAAAGCTTATTTTTTAAGTAAGGGCGAGGCATCCGTGATGAATGAAATTAGCCGCTTCACAAAAACAGGCGGACGTTGGTTTTATCTTGATGGACAAGTGAAATCCGTAGGATTGATTAACAAAAGCCATAATCAAGGGAAAAACGCCGCCTGTTCTTGTGGAAGTGGTAAAAATTTAAACGCTGCTGTGGGAAATAATTTCGTTAGCTTTGAAAACAACAATAGTTTTTCCATGCGCTGTAATCAATTTTTTTAGTTCTAATTCTTTTAAAACACGCCCTGCAACTTCTCTGGAACACCCCACGATACGGCTTAATTCCTGACGTGTTATTTTAATTTGCATTCCTTTTTCATGGGCTGTTGCATCTGGTTCTCTACACAAATCTAATAAAGTTCGCGCCATTCGTCCTTCAACATCCATAAAGGCTAAATCACGAAAATTACGACTAGTCATGATAAGCCTGTCAGATAATTGTTTACCTATCATAAATAAAATATCAAAAGCATCCGAGGCTAACTCAGTTTTCAAAAGTTGTTTTAAACGTTTATGATCTATTTCTGCTAATTGACAGTCACAACGGGTTTTAATGTTCACCATTCTGACTTCGGTTTCATTAAAAATACCAATTTCACCGATAAATTGTCCCGCATGGAGATAGGCATAAATCAGTTCACGCCCATCATCTTCATCAATAGTTCCTACGGTAACAGAACCTTTAATAATAAAATAAAGTTTTTTATTGTAATCTCCAATATGAATTAATGTACTTTTAGGTGGGTAGTTTTTAATATGACAATAGCGTAAAAAACTTTTAAGTGCAGGGTTACTGTCTGGGTTATTAACAGTTATAGTCACAGAATTGAGCCTTATTCAAGTTGTTGTTAGAATTTTAAGATTTTTAGTAACACCCAAAAATTTTATTTTGGAAATTATTATAAAACTTAAATTGTTAAGTTTTATCTGCCTTTAAAGGAACACCATACTCTATCTTATACAATTAATTCAATACGCATTGATAAATTAATTGCGTTAATATGTTTAGTTAATGCACCAATAGAAATATAGTCCACCCCAGTTTCTGCAATTTTGGCAATATTTCCCAAGTTTACATCGCCTGATGCTTCTAATTTTATCTGTTGATTATTCAATATAACGGCTTGCTGCAACGCATTAATGGAAAAGTTATCCAGCATAATCCTATCGGGTTTGGCTGCAATTGCCTGAGATAATTCTTCAATTGATTCAACTTCAACTTCAACCATGACCTTGGTTTGCAACCGTGCTTTTTTAACGGCATTTTTTATAGAACCTGCAGCGATAATATGATTTTCTTTAATTAAAACCGCATCATAAAGCCCTACTCGATGATTAACACAGCCACCACATTTTACCGCATATTTTTGCGCTAATCTTAATCCTGGAATTGTTTTGCGAGTATCTAAAACTTTACAATTTGTATTGCTAACAGCATCTGCATATTGTTTAGATTGAGTTGCGGTCGCAGATAAGGTTTGTAATAAATTAAGCGCGGTTCTTTCACCTGTTAATAAAGCCCGTGCCTTACCTTCCAGTCTACATAATAAGCTATTAGCTTCAACAAATTCAGCCTCATTTTGTTGCCATTGAATTTTTATTTCAGGATTTAAATGCTTAAAGACGGCATCAAACCAAGCTTGTCCACAGAGTACCATGGGTTCAAGAGTCACAACAGTTGCTGTTGCCTTTTTATTGACATCAATAAGTAAAGCGGTAACATCGCCTGTGCCAATGTCTTCTTCAAGAAAACGCGCTATCTCTATTTTTTTAGGTAAGTCTGTCATAATTACTCCGTTTTATGGGATAACAAAGTTTTAAGGTGTACAAAAATTTGATCCATTATCAAAGGTTGAGCTTTTGCATTCGGATGTAAACCATCTTTTTGCATGAGTTTTTTCATTAAGGCAATATCATTGAGAATAAAGGGAACTAATGTAACGTTTAATTCGGCTTTCAATTGCAGATAGACCGCTGAAAACATTTCAGTATAACGTTTTCCATAATTAGGCGGAATACGCATCCCTAATAATAACACCTTAGCCCCTTGCTTTTGGCTATGTTTAATCATCTCAGCAAGATTTTTTTTCATTATCTTGGGTGATAATCCTCTTAGTCCATCATTCGCGCCTAATTCCAAAATAAGTATAGAAGGCTTATAATCATCTAAAATTTGATTTATTCTAGCTAAACCGCCTGCGGTAGTTTCACCGCTGACACTTTCGTTTAGCACCCGATAATTTTTATTAGATGTATTTAATTTTTTTTGTAATAAATTGACCCAGCCTTGTTGGATCTCAATTCCATGACCCGCACTAATACTGTCGCCTAATACGACGATAGTGTTAGCCAAAACCGTTGATGAACTTATCAACATTACTATAGCCCATATAAATTTAAACATGTCTCAATCTCAGGTTAGTCAAGCAGCAGAAGTTGTTATCGAAACAAAAAACCTTAGTAAAACGGTTTTTAGTTCTCATGTAGCACTTCATATTCTGTCAGCAGTTGATTTAATAATCAAATCGGCTGAGAGTCTAGCTATTGTAGGAGCATCTGGATCAGGAAAATCTACTTTACTAGGTTTACTTGCAGGTTTAGATACGCCAACCACAGGTGAAGTCCTTGTAAAGGGGCAAAATATTACGGTTATGAATGAAGACGGACGTGCTGCGATTCGGAATCAATTCATTGGCTTTGTATTTCAATCTTTTCAATTATTACCCAATTTGACTGCATTAGAAAACGTCATGCTTCCTTTAGAATTAGCGGGTGATAACAAGGCTAAAGCCGCTGCAACTTCATTTTTAGAGCGCGTTGGCTTAAAAGAACGCTTAAAACATACGCCTAAACAGCTTTCTGGTGGCGAACAACAACGCGTCGCACTTGCTCGGGCTTTTGTGACACAGCCCACAATTTTATTTGCTGACGAGCCGACTGGAAATCTTGATAGTAAAACAGGCGCGCATATTATTGATTTATTATTTGAGTTAAATCATGAATTACAAACGACTTTAGTATTGGTTACCCATGACCCTATATTAGCGAAACGTTGTCAACGTACGATTACCTTAGAAGCAGGAAAAGTATTATGAAACGCTCGACATTAGCTTGGCGTTTATTATGGCGAGAAGGACGTTCAGGCGAACTTACTATTTTATTAATTGCATTAATTATTGCCGTCAGCAGTTCTACCGCGATTAGCTTATTTGCAAACCGACTACATCGAACGATCAATTTTCAAGCCGCAGAGTTTTTAGCGGGTGATTTAGTCGTTTCCTCCCCCACTTTATTACCGACAGTATGGTACGCTAAAGCCAAACAGTTTTATTTAAAACAATCTGAAACCGTTGAGTTTTCTAGTGTCTTAATGGAAAATGATAACTTATTGCTGGCAGGTATTAAAGCTGTGAGCGACTTTTATCCGCTACGGGGTCAATTAAAAAATAGACAATCCGATTATACCAGTGAAAAAATAGCCCCTAATCCACCTAAACAGGGGGAAGTATGGGTTGAAGCGCGAATATTATCAGCACTTGAATTAAAGCTCGGTGAACAATTAACCGTGGGAGAAAAGAAATTAACGATAACCCATATTTTAACCTATGAGCCAGATAAACGAGGCGACCTTTATAGTTTATCTCCCCGGGTGATGATGAACCTTAAAGATTTGGCATCCACAAAGGTGATTCAACCAGGAAGTCATGTTCATTATTTCTTTCAATTTAGTGGTCAAGAATCCAATATAGTTGATTTTAAGCAATGGGCAAAACCGTATTTAACGCCTTCTCAACGAATCATGGATATTCATCAAGATCGCCCAGAACTGGGGGGTGCATTAATCCGTGCCGAACGTTATTTAGGTTTATCCAGTGTGATTGTTATTTTAATTGCAGGCGTTGCCATTGCAATGGCGACTCAGCGTTATAGTGAACGTCATTTTAATACCTCCGCTATTTTACGTTGTCTAGGTTGCAGACAAAATGAAATTTTGTGGTTATATGGCTATCAATTTTTATACTTAGGTGTTGTTGCAAGTCTTATTGGTTGTAGTTTAGGCTGGCTTGGACAACAACAATTATTTTATTTATTAGCGGATTTTCTACCCTCAGAAGTGGTGAACCCAAGCTTTTTGGCTATTGTTTTAGGTTTTTTAACGGGACTCACCATTTTATTTGGCTTCGCGCTTCCCCCTTTATTACGTTTAAAAAAAGTAACCCCACTTAGAGTATTACGCCGTGACTTAGAACCTCTCCCTAGTAGTGCATGGCTCGTTTATGGTTGTGCTTTTAGTTTGGTTAGTTTTCTCATTTGGCATTACACAAATGACCTTAAAATGACTCTGACCTTATTAGGCGGCGGGGCATTTTCCTTATTTGTTATTGGAATTTTAATTTATAGTATTATTATTCGCACGCGCAAATTTTTAACTAAACTCCCCCTGAATTGGCGTTTTGGTATTCAGGCATTATTACGCGAACCTAAAGCGACAATTAGCCAAATATTAGCTTTTAGTTTAACATTGGTGGCAATGATTTTAAGTTTTAGTGTAGGTCATGACTTAATTCGAGACTGGCAACAACAATTACCTAAAAATACACCTAATTATTTCGCGCTCAATATTTTTCCTAATCAACTTGAAGCGTTTAAACAAGATTTAGTACAAGAAAAAATCGAATTGAGTCAGCTTTATCCCATCGTTAAAGGACGATTAATTAAAATAAATGGAACGACTGTACAACAAGTTGTGAGTAAAGATTCCCAAGGTGAACGCGCAACGCACCGAGATTTAAGCTTAACATTTTCGCAAACCTTACCAGAGGATAATCAAATCGTAACAGGTGAGTGGTGGGAAACTGATAATCAGGAACAAGGATTGGTTTCTATCGAACAAAAACTGGCAACTAGTTTAAAAGTCGTACTCGGCGATCAATTGACTTTTACCATAGGAAGTCAACAACTTAATGCGCGAGTCAGTAGTATTCGCAAAGTACAATGGGAAACAATGAAACCTAATTTTTATATGGTTTTCTCACCCGCTTCCCTAAAAAATTATGCACACACTTACTTAACCAGTTTTTATTTACCCAAGGAAAATAAGGATCGTTTAAACAAATTAGTCAAAAATTATTCCGCGATGACTTTACTGGAAGTTGATGCAATTTTAAGCCAATTTAAAACAATCTTATCTCAATTAACGCAAGCGATTAATTATCTTTTATATTTTGCCCTTTTAGCTGGATTTACCGTTTTATTTGCCGCTGTTTATGCAACATTAGATCAACGTATTTATGAAGGGGCATTAATGCGGACTTTGGGTGCAAACCAAACCTTACTACGTAACAGCCATTTAATTGAATTTTCATTGCTAGGCTTTATTTCTGGTTTATTAGCGATTATTATTGCTGAAGCTTTAATTTTCTCACTTTATCACTTTGTACTACAACTTGATTATCACTTCCACTGGTTATTATGGGGCTTAAGTCCATTAGCAGGCATGGTTATGGTCACGTTTGCAGGCTATTTTGGTGTGAGAAAAGTCATTAAATCCTCACCCATGGAAATATTAAGAACGACAGAAGATAGCTAAAAAATAGAAAATTGAGCTATATTTTTATAACCTTCAATTATTTTTATACAGGTTTACATTATGATTAAATTTTTAACAAAATCCATCCCTTTAAGCGTCTTATTATTAACAGCTTGCGCTCAACAAAGCGGATGGACTCCGACGGTTGATACTTATGGCGACCCTAATGCACATCTTCTAAAACAAGATATGAAAGAATGTGAACAGTTAGCAACACGATCTGCAGGCGATACGATTGAAAAAGCGGCCATTGGTACAGGTGTTGGTGCTGTCGCAGGAGGAGCAACAGGGGCGGCTGTTGGCGCAGGTTCTGGTGTATATAGTGGACACAGTATAGGAAGTCGCGCTGGAACTGGCGCTATTGTTGGTGCATCTGTAGGTGCATTGGCAGGCGGAATTCAACAGGGTTATCAATCAAATGACCAATATAAAAAGATTTATTCAGATTGTCTAAGACATCGTGGACACCATGTTCTCGAAAGAGATTAGGCTATAAATATAAAGACGTGATAGTTCACGTCTTTATATATTTTAGTAAAAATACAAAATATAGTTTGCTGTTACTCACTCCATTTTATTTATCACGCTTGAAATATTAAACCTTAAAAATGGATGAATATAAAAAATCTTTAGTTGTAAATTGGATTTTACTGGTTATTTATAGCAGTATTAATATTTATACCATTTATAGTCTTTCTCATTCGTGGCCAAACAAAGGGAGCTTATCTTGGTTTTTATTCATCTTTTTTTGCCCCCCCTTTCTTTATCATTTTATTACCATTAGTTATACCTTAGCAACCACAGAAAATTTTCGTTGGAAAAAACGTTTACGCTTAGGAACATTAATTATTGGGGTTTTATTAGCGGGAGGTTTATTAAGCTATACTCAAAAAAGTTCGCTACGAAAATTGAATCGTGCTTATTTTCCCATGATTAAAGCATTAAATGAAAATATGCCCATGCCCTGTGGTTATAACTATCTTCAGACCCCGAAAGTTGTGACTTATAATGGTAAAACTAACCGAATGATTATGAAAGAAGGTAAGCCTATCGGTGAATTATGGTATAAGAAAAAACGATTTATTGTTTCTTTTTTAGGAGGATCAGTTGATATAGATGGGAGTACACTTTTTTATGATTCTGAAATTCAGCAATGGCAAATTTTTCATAATGATAACTTACAAATGAAACAACAATTTAATAATACATTATTAAAATTTCAAAAATGTGATTCTTTTGAATAAAAATTAAGAAGACTAACGACCAATCTAGCCGAAAAATCCTCTGTACATGGTTTATTATGTACAAAATTAATATTTAATTATACAAAAAACTTATGACTCAAATTAACACCATAGAAGGAAAACTAACTGTAGAGGGGAGTAAATTCTGTATTGTCGCCTCACGTTTTAACAGCTTTATTGTTGAACAACTTGAAGGGGGTGCGATTGATGCTTTAGTACGTCATGGTGCAAAAAAAAATGATATTGATCTTGTTAAAGCTCCTGGTGCATTTGAATTACCAATGGTCGTTCAAAGAATTGCTGCGATGAAAAGATATGATGCCATTATTGCCGTAGGTGCGGTTATTCGAGGCGGAACGCCACATTTTGAATATGTTGCAGGTGAGTGTGTAAAAGGTTTGGCACAAATTTCACTACAATATGATATTCCTGTTAGTTTTGGTGTATTAACAGTTGATACCATAGAACAAGCCATTGAACGGGCGGGAACAAAAGCGGGGAATAAAGGCGGGGAAGCTGCGATGTCTGCGATTGAAATGGTTAATTTATTTAATAATCTGAAAAATTAAAATGAGTCAAGCAAAAACGAATGCTAGAAAATGTGCGGTACAAGCCCTTTATCAATGGCAGATGACAGGTAATAATCTAAATAGTATTGAAATGGATTTTCTTGAAGAAGAACGTTTAAAAGGCGCGCAAAAAAGTTATTTTAAGGAAATTTTTCATGGCGTTCCAAAACAACTTGATGTAATTGATGAAGCTTTAACAGAATTTGTTGATCGAGAGGTTGAAAAAATTGATCCTGTAGAACGGGCAATTTTAAGACTGAGTGTTTATGAACTAATCAACTACTTAAATACGCCTTATCGAGTCATTATCAATGAAGGTGTGAACCTAGCTAAATTCTTTGGCGCGGAGGGTTCGCATAAATATGTTAATGGAATTTTAGATAAAGTCGCTAAGAAAAAACGTAGTGTGGAAATAGATGCTAAAAAACCTAGAAAATAATCTAAAAAATTTATTTAACGAAGATTATGGCACTTTCAGAATTTGGTTTAATTCAACGTTTTTTTACACAACCTTTAAAAAACTCCGCTAATAAACTCGGCATTGGTGATGATTGTGCATTAATGGAAATTCCCGAAGGCTATCAATTGGCCGTTACCACCGATACCATGGTGGAAAACGTCCATTTTTTTAAAGAGGCCAACCCTTATTGTTTAGGGCATAAATTATTGGCGGTTAATTTAAGTGATTTAGCCAGTATGGGGGCTGAACCTGTTGCGGTTACTTTAGCATTAACCTTGCCTAGTGTTAATGAACAATGGTTGGCCAAATTTTCTAAAGGTTTTTTAACTTTAGCGAATAAATACCAAGTTGATTTAATAGGGGGGGATACAACGCAAGGTGCTTTAACGTTAACGGTACAAGCCTTAGGGCTTGTTCCAAAAAATAAAGCGATGACCCGCGCAAAAGCACAAATCGGCGATTTAATTTATGTGACGGGAAAGATTGGTGATGCAGGCTTAGGGCTTAAAATAAAACAAGGTTATTCATGTGAATTTCCTGAACAATCCCTACAGCAGTTTAATCAACCGTTACCGTGTATTAAAGAAGGTTTAATTATTCGAGAGTGTGCTAATGCTTGTATAGATATATCCGATGGTATCGTTGCTGATTTGGGGCATATCTTAGAAAAAAGTAATGTGGGCGCATTAATTGAGTTCAGTAAACTTCCTCTTTCTAACGAGGTTCAAACTTATATTAAAAATACGGGTGATTGGCAGTTGCCTTTGATTGCAGGTGATGATTATCAACTTTGTTTTACCATAAGTCCTGAAAATGCAAAGCAATTAACCATAGATTGTCAGCAAATTGGCATTATTGATAATCATAAAAATCTGCGTGTTCTCTATCAAGAAAAAATAATAACCTTAAAAACTCAAGGTTATGAACATTTTTCTTAATCCTATTGAAATAACAACTGAATAGTTACAAGTTATAAGAAATCAAGGGGTGTGCGACAAGTTAAGCTTGTCATTTCTTGCAAGGTGAAAGTCCTTGTCTGGGTAAATCAAAGGATTGGTTTCATAAGGTTTAACCAACCATCAGTATTGAGTGTTGCGCGATTGACGGAACGTTGTTTGTGGCTACTGCAAACGTGAACAACAGTTGTGAAGCGTACACAAAGGGCGTAGATACAAGGCTGGGTAGAGCGATAGCGAAATCCATCAAGGCGATGGCATGAAATGATGGGTTTCGTTCCATTTCGCTATCGCTCATTACACTCTACCCATCCTACAAGTTATTCTTTTACCCATCTTACGAGTTATGTCCTTTTAAATGTATTCCAGAGCATCCGTAAGTTATAAGTGTTAGTAATAATATTAATATTTTTTTCATTGAAGCTTCTCATGGCTTGCTGGGGATGTTTTATATATTGGTGGGAAAGGTATAAAGCCTGTACGAGCTTGATGAAGCATTTTTTCAGCCTGTTTATGCCCTTGTGCTGAAGCTTTTTTAAGCCATATAATAGCGGTCTTTGTGTTACTTTTGACACCCTCTCCATTGTAATATAAAACACCTAAATTATATTGTGCATCCTTTAACCCTTGTTCAGCTGCTTTTCGTATCCATTTCTCAGCTTCAAGATAGTTTTGTTTAATACCATATCCATTGTAATAAATAATGCCTAAATTATATTGTGCTTCATCCATTCCTTGTTCCGCCGCTTTTTTAGTCCATTTCAAAGCTTTAATATAATCTTGTTTAATAGAACCATCAAAATAGAACATGCCTAGTCTATGATGCCTCGTTCCCAAACTCTGTTTGGGAACGCATACCAACAAGCTCTGCTTGGTTTGTCATCAAGCAAGTAGCCCGTATGAAGCTTGCGTAATACGGGATTTTCGGCACGGTGTTTTCATCGTGTCCATCAATTATTATAGCTTTATATGAAACGTTAACGT
>DAOUTG010000007.1 GCA_030626845.1 Methylococcaceae bacterium | reverse complement strand
TGAAATGGGCGAGTTACCGCTTCCTAGAAATAGTCGAAAGCGTGTGTTTTCTAACCCTTTGAAATTGCTGGATGTCCCGTTTTAAATTGGTAGCCGAAATTTGTTTTTCAGATGCATACTCTTGAGTATCTATTGTTAATGCTAATGTAGCAGCTTGAACTCCAGTTACTTCTATCATTTTATTACCTTTAAAATTATTGATTAAGTGAACATTACTTTTTTTAAAACATACATAATGATTTTTTTATTCTTATACGATAAAAATTTTAAGAATAAGTTTGGCAGTCATTAATGTCTTACATCTATATTACTTCAATTTTTTATATTTGGGTAGTCTTAATTAACTCGTAAGGCGGATAAGCGATAGCGTCATCCGCCATTTGCCTAACGCGATAAGTTGCGCTAAATTATAGGATGAGCTGAGGCACGAAGCGCATCTTTCGAGTAAAATAACACGAATGATGCGCCTCCTATGTAGCCCATCTTATCGCGTTAATCAATTCAGACTTTTTAATCCCTTTAGTGGGTACCAAGCCTCTTGCTGTATTCATCCAATTTATTCTTTGTTAAGTTGTTCTAGTTTCATAGGATCATTCCATGTGTTCATTCAATGATTATATTCACGAATAAATTGCAAATAATCTTCCTCTGTCATAATGGTTACTCCTTTTGCTTTAGCCGCATCAATTTTGGTTATTCCCACTTTTTCACCAATAATTAACCAATGAGTTTTCCCCGAAACCGCACTCCCTACTTTTGCCCCTAAAGCTTTTGCTTGTTTTTTCATTTCATCCCGTGAACCCTGCTGCATTGTCCCTGTGAAAACAATTATTTTTCCTGCAAGTAATAAAGGGTCTTCATTATTAAGTTCTATAATATTGCTGATTTGTAAATTAAAACCTAGCGCATAAATACGATCAAAAATAGGTTTAATTTTAACTAATCCTTGGATTATAACTTTAGCGGTTTTCTCGGCAAAGCCTTCAACAGCAATAATTTCTTGTTCGGTTAAAGTAAATAATGATATTAATGGGTAATGGGTTAATAATTTTTCACTATTACCCCGCCCCATTCTAAAAATTCCAAACGCTGCTAAAAAACGCCAATCTTCAATAATTTCTGTTCGACTACGCGTTAATTGTTCCACTAAATTACTTGACTGTTTATCGCCAAAGCCAAAGTTTTTAAAATCATTCTCATCTAATTCGTAAATATCAACAATATTATGAATACCCTGTTCATATAACTTTCCAATGGTTGCTGTTCCAAAACCATCGTTATTCGCTAAGGTTTTAAAGAAATATTCCATTGTGTTAGTCAATTGCGCCGAACAATTAAGGTTGTTGGTGCAAATTAAAAAATCACTATCCCAAATTAATTCATCATTGCAGCTAGGACAATTTGTAGGGACTTGTGTCGATACGGATTTTAAAACTTTTTCAATTTTAGGAATCACTTCACCACTACGGGCAAGTTCAATAATCGCACCCTTTCCAATTCCCTTATCTATCACCATTTTATAATGATGTACGGTGGCTCGTTGTAATAATGCGCCACTTAATCGAACGGGTTCTAATTCTGCTACAGGGGTAATACGTCCTGAGCGTGAAGTTTGTGGTGTAACGCTTAGAACTTTAACTTCAGCCGTTGCAAGGTTTTCTTTATACGCAATTTGCCAGCGATGATGATGACGAGTTGCGCCCATAGCTTGTTTTATATCAGTATCAGTGACTTCTAAAACCACTCCGTCTACTTCGTAATCTGTTTTATGCCAGATGTCTTTTGTAATGGTTTCAAAATCTTGTAATAATGAGGCTGAATTGCCTGTCCAATTAGGCAAAATAGCAAAAGGGAAAAATACGGCTGCCCCTGATTTAATCGCTTCTTCTGCATGAGGACTCAGGTCTTTTTCTTTAATAATACTGGCTTGAAAATTACGGCTATTATCAAATTGTGCCGCTAAGTTTTTTTTAAAATAGCTTTTACTAATCACAACTTCACCTGCACCTAAACCTCGTTGTCCTTGATTGCCTACTTGTAATCCGCGCGTAAAAGCTCTGGTTATATCCGTGCCTTTTGTCCCATCGCCACGGGTGTATAATTTTTTACCGTCATCATAGGCTGCATAACCGTCAAGCTTTGGGGTTACTCTGAAAATAAGGTTCTCAAATGTTTTATTCAAACTCAGAGCTGATTTCTCAATCCGTGTTAACCATCGCTTAATTTCTTTTAAAGTATAAGCTTTATCAGTGGAGAGCATTTTTTCAGGTAAACGAACGGTCTTGCTTACTATAATAGGCTCAGGTTCTACTTGGGTAATTAATGAGTGTTGAGGCTCACGTTTTTTTAATGCCGCCCTAAAAATAAAATCATAGTCAGCATCTGTGATTAATGAATCTCCACTTCTATAGAGTGCATTGCTAATGATTAAAAATTCAGACAATTCTGCGGTAGAAAGATTTTCTACTTGTTTATTACTAGCAATTTCAAATAGTTGTTGTTCAGTTAATACGCTAAGATTTATATTAGCTTGTTGAAGAATTTGTTGTTGATTGACGTTGAGCATGGAAATTATAATTAGATTAAAGTGATTGTTTCTATGATTAACAAATGCGGGGTAATTGTTCACCACTTAATAAGTCAAGAACACGATGTGATCCTAAAGCCGTTTTAAGATTGACTATTCCCTTATCATTAACAGCGGTTACTTCTCCAATGACACACGCTTGTTGCCCTAGAGGATGTTGCTGTAAATAATTTAAAGCTTTCTCAGATTCTAATGCCGAAACAAAAAGCACAAAACAACCTTCATTAGCGATATATAAAGGGTCAAAGCCTAAAATATCACAGCCACTTTTTACACTTTCTTGTATAGGAAGAATGCTATCGTTAATTTCAAATTGTAGTTGTGAATGGGTTGCCAATTCAATTAAGCCACTAGCCAATCCGCCACGAGTTAAGTCGCGTAAACAATGCAGATCAATGTCTTGATTGATTAAAATTTGGACTAAGTTTGAAAGGTCGGCACAATCACTTTTTAAATCATTTTCAAATTCAATGCCTTCCCGTTCCAACATAATTGTCATGCCGTGACGAGCAATATCACTGTTGATAATGATGTGATCGCCCACTTGAATCTTATTTGGATTAACCTCGATATTATCTGCAATGATGCCAACCCCTGCGGTATTAATATACAAACCATCACCTTTGCCTTTTTCAACGACTTTGGTATCGCCTGTAACAATTTTTACCCCAGCTTGTTGGGCTATTTCTTGCATGGATTCTAAAATACGTTGCAAATTAGTAATTAAAAAGCCTTCTTCAATAATCAGCGAACAAGTAATATATAAAGGCTTTGCCCCACTCATCGCTAAATCATTTAATGTGCCACAAATAGCGAGTTTTCCAATATTTCCCCCTGAAAAAAATAAGGGGTTAATAACATAGGAATCCGTCGTTAATGCAAGTTTAGATTGATTAATATTAATCACGGCACTATCGTGTTTTTGATTTAAAATATCGTTATCAAAGATGGGCTGAATAATAGTATCAATCAGTTGTTGCATCATACGTCCACCGCCCCCATGTGCCATTACAATTTGTTTGGGTTGATAAGGTAAAGGGCAATTTAAGGTCATTTTAGTCATGAGAACGATAACGATAATAAGCGGCACAAGCCCCTTCAGATGAAACCATGGTTGCACCTAAAGGATGTTCAGGCGTACAGGTTTTAGCAAATTCAGGACAGGTATTAGGTTTTAATAATCCCTTTAAAATATCACCACTACGACATTCTGAGGGTTCTTGCGTTTTAATTGAGGTCACTGAAAAACGTTGTTCTGCATTCCAATCATTATAATCATCTGCAAGCGTTAAACCCCCTTCTGGAATCGTCCCTAATCCTCGCCATTGTTGGTCAGTTATATTGAAAACTTGTTTTAATAATTGTTGAGCGGCTGGATTACCTTGTTGATTAACGACACGAGTATATTGATTTTCAACTTCATATCGTCCAGATTCTAGTTGTTTAATACAAAAATAAATACCCTGCAATAAATCCACAGGTTCAAAGCCTGTAATGACAATGGGGGTTTGATGTTGTTTTGCAAGTGGAATATATTCATGATAACCCATGATAGTACACACATGACCTGCCCCTAAAAATCCTTGAACCTGATTGTTTTCATCATTTAATAAGGCATTCATAACAGGGGGAACACGAACATGACAAGCAAGGACTGAAAAGTTTTTTAAGTTTAATTGTTTGGCTTGATAAACCGTTAAGGCAATCGTTGGAGCTGTAGTTTCAAACCCAACACCGAAAAAGACTACTTCTTTATCGAGATTGTTTTGAGCAATCTTAAGACTATCTAGGGGAGAATAAACAATGCGAATATCTGCGCCGTTTGCTTTTAGCGTTAATAAATCTTCCTCTGAACCTGGAACGCGTAACATATCGCCAAAAGAGCAAAAAATAACCTCTTTTTGTTTAGCAATCGCTAAAGCTTTATCAATTACATGTAAAGGGGTGACACATACGGGGCAACCAGGCCCATGAATAAGGGTGATATTGTCGCTAAGTAATTGATCTAACCCATATTTAATAATGCTATGTGTTTGTCCGCCACAAACTTCCATTATCGTCCACGGGCGGGTAATAATACTTTGAATGGCATCAAGAAGCTTAGTGGCTGTTTCAGTATGACGATACTCATCAACAAACTTCACAAACTTGCCTCAAACTTTTCTAAATCTTGAAAGGCTTTTAAACTTTGACTCGCCTCATGTTCATCAATAATTGACAGCGCAAAACCTGCGTGAACAATGACGTAATCATTTAATTTTGCCTCAGGTAAATAAGCAAGGCTTACTTGTTTTTTGATCCCTGAGAAATCTATTTGACCCGTTCGAGAAAGAGGCTCATTACCTGAAATAGCGATTATTTTACCTGGTACAGCTAAACACATAAATTAAAAAACCTTTGATAGAGAATAAGAGAGGAATATAAATATTTTACTTATAAATCAATAGAATACTGGAGTCAAAAACATGTTTTTGATTCCGTTTTACATTTTTGTCAAGTACTAACTCTAATTATGCACTTTGATAGAATGCCTGTTAAGCAATATATCATGGTTTAGAGAAAAACAAGGTTATGGAAAACATGTAATTCAACATTAGGGGGAAACTACCCAGATTTTCTCAATGAAACCGCTTTGCATCTTTAGGTAATTTCTCAAAAATAGAATGCTTAACAATACCATAACGCTCTGGATAATAAACCCCTGCCAAATATAACCCATAAGACGGTGCAGTAATCCCGCCTTGTTTCCGATCTTTAATTTCTAATAATTGTTGCGTCCATTCAATCGGTTTTTTACCCATCCCAATTTCCATCAAAACCCCCGCAATATTTCTAACCATGTGATGTAAAAACGCATTAGCAGATAAATCTATAATAACTTGTTCACCCTCTCGATAAACATCAATAAAGTGCATCATCCGCTGAGGGCTTTTAGATTGGCAGCCTTGGGCGCGAAAAGATGAAAAATCATGATTTCCAATTAAATGATTCGCGGCAAGCTGCATTTTTTCAGCATCTAACGGGTTATAACACCAAGTGACTTGCTCGCGTAATAAAGCAGATTTCATGGGACGATTTAAAATAATGTAACGATAAAATCGTGCAATCGCACTATAACGCGCATGAAAATCATCAATCGCATTTTTAACCCAAATAATTCGGACATCATTGGGCAAAAAACAATTGCCACCCAACATCCACGCATCTAAATCACGCAAAACTTCGGTATCAAAATGTATCACTTGTTCCAAAGCATGAACCCCTGAATCTGTACGCCCTGTACAAAATACCCGAATCGGACAAGCGGCTACTTTTGAAAGTGCCTTCTCCAGTGATTTTTGCACAGTACGCTTATCTGTTTGCCACTGCCAGCCTTGAAAAGAACTCCCATCATATTCAATGCCTAAAACAATTCTTTTCATTATCAAATCTTAGTCATTAGGAGCATTTGCTATCACCACAATTAAGACAGGTCATACAACCGTCCATCATGACAAGAGCTTTAGTAGAACATTTGCTACATAATTCTGCCCGTGCAGGAAAACTCCCCTCAGTTTCATCAATCGTTGCCGTGTCATTATGTTGCGCTTCAAATTCTTTACGCTTTGCGGCTAAAAAACGTTTACGATGGTCATCCATTGCTTCTACTTCTAACATCCCAATTTGTTTCATATGAGATTCAATGGCACTCCCAATTTCTGCAACTAATGAAGGCATATAAACCCCCCCTTTTTTAAAATATCCCCCTTTAGGGTCAAAAACCGCTTTAAGTTCTTCAACTAAAAAACAAATATCCCCCCCTTTACGAAAACAGGCAGAAATTACCCGTGTTAATGCTAGAACCCATTGAAAATGTTCCATGTTTTTAGAGTTAATAAAAACCTCATAAGGGCGACGTTCTTCGTGATCTGTTCCTTGATTAAGGATAATGTCATTAATGGTAATATAAAGCGCGTGTTCTGATTGAGGGGTTTTTATTTTGTAAGTTGACCCTACCAACATCTCTGGACGTTCGATGGCTTCGTGTAAAATATCGGGCTTTACTTCTTGGGAAGCGACCTCTATTTCTTTCACTTGAGAAGTCTCACTAATTACTTTATAGCCAATAATTTTTTTGTCTATTTTTGTTGCCATTTTTTATCCTATCATTATTTCTAAACCATAAAAAAAAGCGGATTGATTAAATCCGCTTTTTTTAGTACAAAGTTTTAAACCCCATGACCCCGTAGGGTGGGCAATGCCCACCCTACAGGGTATTGAGATTAGTGTATGTCTTTCCAATATTCACGTTTTAATAAGTAACCTAAAACAATGAACATTAATAGAAAAAATAATACATATTTTCCCATACTTTGACGTTCTAATTGGGTTGGCTCACCGACATAAACAAGAAAATTAGTTAAATCATTAGCAAAACGATCAAATTCCTTAGGTGACAATGTCCCTTGGGTTTCCATGACTAATTTATCAATCACTTCACGTCCATTAATGGTTTTATAAACCGCTTTCTGAATGCCCTGCAGCTTCCATAAAACGTTAGGCATTCCTACATCTTCAAATATAAGGTTATTTGTTCCAATAGCACGGCTATCATCAGTATAAAAACCTTTTAAGTAGCTGTAAAGCCAATCTGCACCACGAGAGCGTGCAATTAATGATAAATCGGGTGGCTGAGTGCCAAACCATTTTGCCGCATCATGACCATTCATCGCCGTCAACATGGGGTCGTAAATACCTGCCTCAAATGGCGCGATATTATCTAGAATTTTGCTTTCTTCTACCCCCAAATCCATTGCAATACGCTTATAACGAATATGTTTAGCAGAGTGACAACCTAAACAATAATCAACATAATGTTTCGCACCCCGCAATAAAGAATCACTATCTAAAACATTAACATCAGCCTCTTGTAACTCAGTACCTGCACTGGCAAAAATATTAAAAGAGAGTAGTAGTAAAATAATAGAGAGAATTTTTTTCATAACTTTAATCCAAACTGGCTTTTAGTTTTTTCAAAAATCGAATTAATACCGTTACCATACCTGATGGGTTCGGTCTTAATTTGACAACAGTATCACCTTCTGCGGTTTTTATGGGCTTTCTTACCGTCATTTCATTAAAGGTATCAATCATCGCAGGAATGTGATCTTCTAATGACGGCTGCTCAGTTAATCGCTTTGGGACGGGTTTTACTTTCTCCCAACGCGTATAAATAGGCATTAATAAGAAAAAAGCAAAATAAATAACCGTAAAAATACGGGTCATTAAAATAGCGGTATCTGTCGCAGGTTGTGTTCCTAAATAACCTAACGCTAAGAAACTAATAACAAATAAGAATAAGGCTTTTTTATAAATTCCCCCCCGATAACGAATAGATTTAACAGGACTACGGTCTAACCAGGGTAATAAAAATAAAACAAAAACCGCAGCCCCCATTGCAATAACCCCTGCAAATTTATCGGGTACAGCCCGTAATATGGCGTAATATGGGGTGAAATACCAAACAGGGGCAATATGTTCTGGCGTTTTTAATGGATCGGCGGGAACAAAATTATCATGTTCCAGAAAATACCCGCCCATGTCAGGCGCGTAAAAAATAACTGCCGCAAAAAAGAATAAGAAGACCCCCACACCCACTATATCTTTAACTGAATAATAAGGATGAAAAGGAATCCCATCGAGGGGAATCCCATTTTCATCTTTATTTTCTTTAATTTCAATACCGTCTGGATTATTAGAGCCGACTTCATGTAAGGCGACGATATGTAAGAAGACTAATAATAAAATAACTAAGGGGACGGCAATCACATGAAAAGCGAAAAAGCGATTTAAGGTAGCATCCGCAATAACGAAATCACCCCGTATCCATAGGGATAAATCATCACCAATCACAGGAATTGCACTAAAGAGTGAAATGATAACCTGCGCGCCCCAATAAGACATTTGCCCCCAAGGTAATAAATACCCTGTAAAAGCTTCTGCCATTAGTGCGAAGAAGATTAACATGCCGAAAATCCAGATTAATTCACGCGGTTTTTTAAAAGAGCCATACATGATGCCTCTAAACATGTGTAAATAAACGACTAGAAAAAAGGCAGAAGCCCCTGTTGAATGCATATAGCGAATTAACCATCCCCAAGGGACATCACGCATAATATATTCAACAGAATCAAATGCTAATTTTGCATCAGGTTTGTAATTCATGGTAAGGAAAATACCCGTTACAATCTGGTTAACTAAAACCAATAGGGCCAGTGATCCAAAAAAATACCAAAAATTAAAGTTTTTAGGCGCGTAATATTGCGCCATGTGCTGATTCCAGACCTTATCCATCGCCATGCGATCTAAAATCCAGTCACCGCAAGCTGTTATTTGTTTTTTCATGCGTTTTCCTCCACAGCAGTATCCTCACCAATGATAATTTGGGTATCAGTAATATAACGATAAGGGGGGATTTCAAGATTCGTTGGTGCAGGCACACTGCGATAAACACGTCCTGCAAGATCAAATTTAGAGCCATGACAAGGACAGAAAAAACCCCCTTCCCAATCATCCCCTAAATCAGGCGGGGCAACTTCAGGTCTAAAAGTGGGCGAACACCCTAGATGTGTGCATAAACCTACTGCAATAAAAATTTCAGGTTTAATTGAACGCACTGCATTTTTACTAGATTCAGGTTGAAGAGATTCATTTGACGAGGGATCTTCCAAAAAAGTATCCATACCCTCTATAATTTTTAACATGCGTGGCGGTCGATTTAGAACCCACACAGGTTTCCCACGCCATGCAACTCTCAACAATTGCCCAGATTCCAGTTTACTAATATCAACTTCAACGGGTGCGCCTGCTGCCATGGCTTTACTACTAGGCTGCATTTGCGATAAAAATGGGACTGCCAAATAACCCGTTCCTACCGCACCTACTACGGTTAAAGCCGAAGTTAAAAACTGGCGTTTTGACGTATCGACGCCTTCATTATTCATATGCAATACTCCTAAAGGTTAAGGAAATCTTCTAATTGTTCTCACTACAGACCTCAATATTACCTTACCCCCCTTTGTATTTGAAGTGATATTAGAAATTTATTGAGTAAAATAGTTTATTTACACAAAAATGATTCCAAAATTGAGGGATATTTTAAGCATTAAATGTTAATCTCAACTAGTTAGCATTAAGGTTTTTATTTAAGATGTCGCCCTTTTGCATCTTTGCGGATATGCCCTGAAAAAATTAATACCCCTTCAATAAACCCCCACATAACACCATAACCTTGAGTTGCTAACGTCAAAATTATTTGCATAATACCAATAGTATAAAAGCCTAAATAAAAACGATGAAACCCCAACGCCCCTAAGAAAATACCTAAGACAGCGGCAATCCAACGTCTTTTAACAGGACGCTCATCTTTGATATACGCACCAACAAGGTCTACATCAATCACGTTGCCGTCTTCTTCCATAAAATCAACATCATCGCCTACTTTGGGTGGGGTGTTAGCTATCCAATTATCAATATGAAACTCAAAAAATTTATCATCAACTTTAATAACCCCCGTTTGTATATCGTCATCATAGCTTTCTATGTGTCCAAGCATTGCATTCTCCTAAATTATCGACACTTTTATTTTGTAGTGATTTTTGCCTGTTCAAATGTTGCCATGTCATTATGTAATTTACAAGCCATCTGGAATAAAGGCACAGCAACAATTGCACCGCTTGCCTCACCTAAGTGCATGGACAAGTTTAATAAAGGTCTCGCATTTAATTCCTCTAACACAGCTTGATGTCCTTTTTCCTCTGACTTATGCGCATAAAAAAACCACCGCCCAACAGAGGGATTAATTCTAACAGCTAGTAAGGCTGCTGTCGTTGCAATAAAACCATCCACTAATACGGGCAGTTTATTTTGAGCTGCAAAAATATACGCCCCAACTAAAGCGGCAATTTCAGATCCGCCCAGATATTGCAAAACCTCAAGCGGCGTTCCTAAATTTTTCCGATGTTTAGCTAAAGCTTGTTTTATTAAATTACTTTTATGTTTTATCGCATCCTCAGATAAACCTGTTCCCGCACCAGTCAGTACCTTGGGGTTTTCTTTTAATAATGCACAAATCATAGCGGTTGCACTACTCGTATTACCAATGCCCATTTCCCCACCAATAAATAAATGCGATTTTTTTGATACCGCACGACTTGCCGCATTTCTTCCTGCATTAAGTGCATGTTCTAATTGGTCAATATTCATGGCAGGACGGTTTAAAAAATTTGCTGTTCCTTGGGAAAGTTTATCAACAATTAAATGAGGTAAATCCAATGTCTGTAATAAGCCTACGTCAATTGCCTCAAAATGAGCGCGGATAAATTTTGACAAAACATTAACCGCAGCCCCTTTTGCTGAAAAATTTTTGACCATATCAACAGTCACAGATTGAGGATAAGCAGATACATTTTCCACAGCAATACCGTGATCGGCTGCAAATACTGAAACCCAAACCCTATTTAATACGGGTTTTTTGGTTTGTTGCATTGCTGCAAGACGGATTGCTAATATTTCCAATTGCCCTAATGAACCTTGCGGTTTTGTTAATTTTTTCTGATGCTGTCTTGCAAGAGAGGCAAAATGTACATCAGGTTTTTCAATAGGATCAGATAACCATTTCATATTATTTTAACACCTGTGCTAGACCTGCGGTTACGAGTACAACTTGATCACAACGTTGTGCTAATTGTTGATGTAAACGACCCGCCTCATCAACAAAACGTCGTGACATTTCATTCATCGGGACAATACCGCATCCAACTTCATTGGAAACAAAAATAACCTCTGCCTTTAAATCAGTAAGGCAGGTCAATAATTCTTTTTTTTGCTGTTTAAAAATCATTTCTTGCAATTCACCTGCTTGAGTAAATAAACTATTGTTCAACCATAAAGTTAAGCAATCAACTAACAAACAATTTTGTTTTTGAGCGTAAGTTTTCAATACAGAAGCTAACTTAATAGGTTCTTCTAAAGTTAGCCATTCAGACGGTCTACGTTGTTGATGTAAACAAATACGCTGCTGCATTTCTTCATCCCCTGCCCTCCCTGTGGCAATATAAATCACTTTTTTAGTAGAGTTTTTTGCTAATTGTTCAGCATAATAACTTTTCCCCGAACGCGCGCCACCTAAAATCAACCTAATCATGCTTAAGGCGAACTGCTAATACACTATCAACAACATGAAGTAAGTTCAATTTTGTTTGATAAACATCGGCTAATTTTTGATATTTTAGGGCAATTTTTTGACTGTAATCAAAAAAATCAACGGTTAATAAGATATACTTATAATCACTCATTTTATAACCTTAAGAAAAAAGGGGCTAAGGCTTAGACAAATCTAAAGGTGAGCATTATAACAAAGAAAAATATATTAGAGCTGTTCGTTTTAAATAAATAAAAACAAAATACTGCTGAAACCAGCAAAGTAATACATAATTAAATTAGTTTTCTTTCTTAATGTTAAAGATTTCCAATAGACTAACTCTCGTTTTATGCACTTGAAGTAGAGGGTGAGAATTTTACGTTTAATTCTACAACATAGTTTAGGGATGAATTGATATAAATAATAAAAGCTATATAAGAATATTACAATAATAACTAGATTAACGATGATTATTTCACTTTGGCGATGATCTAACTGAATGGTCTGTTTGAAAATAATTGTAAATGGATGTTCTATTACTTTAATTAATAGATGAATTAATTCAAAAATACTATGTATTACCCCTAATAAAAAATCTAATAACCAATCAAACATTAAAATTATAATGCTTAATATTAGAAACTTGATGCAAATTCTTATTCGCATTTGTTGGTTAGATTCACTTATTTTATCATGCGTCCAAGCATACTTTATTATTTTGAGAATATTCATGACATATGCACGCTATAGTTACTTTTTGAATAGTATTTCAAGTATTCAAGTAGTTTTGAAAGCGGCACTCTATTGTCCGCTGAGAAATCATTATAAAATATTAAGTGCGCCAATAATATCTGACGATTTTTTCAGTCAAAAATTTTAAACTGCTTCTACTTGAGCGTTGTATTTTCATGGTTTAAGGTTTCAATTAATTGTTCTGTTTTACGTTTACTTAGCCTTAACCCATACAATCTAGCGGTAAAGCGGGTGACGAGTGAGACGAAATCTTTCATTAAATCATCTTTATCATGGGTGGCAGGATTGATGACTTCAATTTCACAGTCTTTTTCCTGCATCCAATTTTCAAGATAATTAAAGCCAAAACGTGTTAACCTGTCATGATGCTCAACCACGATATGTGTTACTTCAGGATGCTTCAAAACTTTAATAAGCTTAGGTCGCTTGTCATTTAGTCCAGACGCACATTCTTTTACTATTTGATTGATTTTATAACCTTTTGCAGCACAATAAGCGGCTAAACGATCCGCTTGTTTATCAAGGTTGTTTTTATTTTTAGATGAGGAAACTCGACAATAACAGATGATATATTGAGGTCGATTTAAGTTTTCATTAATTAATATATTGCCCATTTCATCTTGAAAAGCACCTAAAATCTTACCTGCTTTATAACGATTCCAAGCGGCTCTATATTGTATGCCATTTTCTTTTGCATAATCTTTTAGACGTTTCATTTTAAATAGTATACACTACTGTTTGATACTATTAAATACTATTAAATACTTAAATGAATGTAATGCTTAACATTTAGATTTAAGGATTATCACCTTAAGGTAGCATAATAATGGGAAATCCCAATGAAAATAAAATAAAAACAGAACAAGAAGATTCTGATAAAGGCGATGAAATTACTGATGTTCTATTGATAAAAGAGGAAATCCCGTCTAATTTGAGTAAAGAGGATGAGACCGATGTTGTTTATGAACTTGTTGAAAATAAAACGACTGTCACGAAAGAAAACTCTGATCCCCAAGAATCTTATGATGAACAAATAGAGAAATTACAGCAGTCTCAAGCCTCAATAGCATTAGATTTAGAAGATGCTTTTGCAGCGTCCGATGAATTAGCGAGGCAATTAAGAAAAGAAAAACAAACCAAAAGGTCTTCTGTAGCCAGTTATCTGGCTTTAACGATAGCAGGGATAGGGTTAATTATTGCTGCCGCAGTGGCATTTTTTTCAAGCAACCTACAACGTGATATAACGGAATTAACAGCCACTATAGAACGTTTAAAAATACATAAGCATCAGGAAGATGAAACCAAATACCTTCATGCTCGACTTGATGATTTAGCTATAAAAATTGATGATATTTTAGTTGAAAAAGTTGTGCTTTCTTCACAAAATAAGCCAAATCAATTAGACACCAAGCCAACATCATTAATAGTGGGTGATAAAGTTGTTGCCCAACCTAAAAATAATTTACCAAAGACACTTAAAGAGACGAAAACCGATAAAAAAGTAGTCCAAGAAAAAGGGAATAAGCAAAAAGATGAAAAGCTTAATAAACCTACCATACCCCCTGTGTTAGAACCTAAGGTTTTAAAAAAGAATTTACCAAAGACACTTAAAGAGACGCAAACCGATAAAAAAGTAGTCCAAGAAAAAGGGAATGAGCAAAAAGATGAAAAGCTTAATAAACCTGCCATAGCTCCTGCGTTAGCCCCTAAGGTTTTAAAAAAGAAACCCCTGGTCGTTAAAGCGAATGTTAAAAAAGAATGGGCTGTCGCGCTGGGTTCTTATAAAAATGCATCGACCGCTACAAAAAATGCGCGTAAATATCAACAACAAGGGGTTCCAACGACTGTTATTAAGGTCAATGCTCTAGGACAAGTTTGGCATCGGTTATTAACTAAGGCTTTTGTTTCTCAACAAGAAGCCGCTCGTTATGCAAATAAAGTTAAACACAGACTTAAAATAGAATCTGTTTTGGTTACCAAACGATAGAACCCTTTGTTTCCGTAGAGTGGGATAATCCCACCCTACTAGATGACAGATTTTTAACAATGTATGTGCAGTTATCAAAACAATTTCAAACGATGCCTTCTGCTTGGGAAAAATTAAAAGGATTTTTTTATGAGTAATCAACCTAAAAAACCATTACAAGTGATTTTACATGGAATGGATGCGCGTACTCAAAAAATAATGTTGATGTATTTTCAAGGGGCTTGTAAGGGGGCTGCGATTATTGTTGAAGAACTTGATACCGAAGTTGATATTATTGATATTGATACCTTAATAGGTAGAGAAGCATTAAAAAAATTGGTCGCAAGAATAAATTTAAGACCGATTATTGTTTTATCCAAAGATCCATTAGAACTGGAAAATATACTTTATATTGAAAAACCGATTCGTCTTGCAAAGATATTGGCAGTTTTCAATAAAGCCCGTGAAGTTATTGAAAAAAAAGACTTGGAAAAAATTGTACCAGAAATCCAATTAGAAACAAAAATAATAGCAATAGAAAATAAAAAACCAATTATTAAGACCCAAGAAGTTAAAAAAGTTTCTAAATATAAAACCTCAATGCAATTAAATGAAACTCATTTTTCTGCATTTATTGGTCTGATGACAGAAATAAATTTTAATGATGAAGCACAGGTGCTTAAAGCTTACTATAACCCTAAAGATTATTATCAAGGTTATGTTGCTGCAGCTTTTACAATGTCTAAAAGTAAAGATCGGGTTATACAATTAAACTCAAACTGGAAATCCTTGCTAATTTTTCCTCATAATAATGAAATATGGTTAGATGCCGATGATAAACAATTAAGAGCGATGGCCGCTTTAGAAATGAATAAAGCAACAGGGGCAAAATTAACCATAACCCCCGCTAATTTAGAACTAGCGATGGTTAAAGAAAAGCTTGAGCGTTTTTATGATATGGATGCTTTTATTTGGAAACTTGCTATTTGGACATCAAAAGGGCGTTATCCTCAAATTATTGATATTAAAAAACCGATATATTTACAACACTGGCCAAATTTTACCCGTCTTGTTATTACGCCTCATGCGTTACGAATAGCCGCTTTACTTGTAGTAGAACCTCGGACAATGCTTAATATATCTGAAGCTCTTAATATAAAACCGCAGTATGTTTTTGTGTTTGTCAGTGGGGCTTATGCTTTAGGTTTAATTAGGCAACCTATTAAAAAGCGAAATGAAGTCGTTGTTCATCCAACGCTCATTTTAAAAAAGAAGCAAGGGTTATTAAATCGAATATTAAGCAAATTACGCAGTTGAAATCTAAGAAAAGTTTATGAGTCAGTATAAAATTATTTTTACAGGCCCTGTTGGTGCAGGGAAAACCACGGCAATTCATTCAATTAGTGATATTCCTCCTATCAAAACAGATGCGATAGCAATGGATAGGGAAAAAAGTGATAAAGGGACAACGACGGTGGCAATGGATTATGGTGTGCTGAATCTTGTAGAAGGTGAGAAGATTCATTTATATGGAACACCTGGGCAAGAGCGGTTTGATTTTATGTGGGAGATATTAACCGTAGGGGGAATTGGATTAATATTACTTTTAGATAATACTCGCACCGCCCCATTTCAGGATATGAAATTTTTTTTAGATGCTTTTTCTGAGTTTATTGATAATACAACCGTGGCTATTGGGGTGACTCAAATGGATTTAAGTAGTAAGCCGACCATCAATGATTATCATGTACAATTACAAAACTTAGGTTTAAAACCTGCTATTTTTTCAGTTGATGCACGGGTAAAAAATGATGTTTCAATTCTGGTTCAAGCTTTACTTTATTCACTAGACCCTGGGTTAGAAAATTGAGCTGTCATTGAATTACCTAGCATACGCTGATATTGACCATTTTAAGGCGTTTAGTTTACCATTAAATTTAGGTACAATGATAAGCAACCTATTCACCAAGGTAACCTCATGCAAACACAAAGAAATACCATAATGCCTATTCATCGACCTATCAAGGTCAGCGAATTTTATCAGATGGCAGAAATAGGGATATTAAAAGAAGATGAACGTGTAGAATTAATTGAAGGAGAATTACTAGCTATGTCACCCGTTGGAAGTTTTCATGCAGGATTACACACAAGATTAAGCCGCTTGTTTACTGCAAGCGTTAATGATGATGCGTTAGTTTATACCCAAAACCCTATCTATCTCTCTGAAGTTTCTTCACCAGAACCTGATATAACCCTTCTAAAACCACGAAATGATGATTATATACATACTTTACCTAGGGTTAAAGATATACTACTTCTTATAGAAATTTCAGATAGTAGTCTACATTATGACTTAAATACTAAGCTTCCCTTATATGCTCACTACCAGATTCCTGAAGTGTGGATAATTAACGTTAAACAAAAAAAATTACAGATTTATCAGAGACCTTCGTTTGAAGGGTATCGTTTAAGCCTGCAACCTGAAATCAATGAAACGATTCGTCCATTATTAATAGATAATTTATCTTTTAAATGGTGGACTTGGTTTGAAGGTATTTAAGTTATTTAAAACTCAATTTTCTGTATAGTCTTTATCAACTTTAGGTACTTATAGAGAATTTGTTCAATATTAACTTAACCATGCCAATATTGGCATTAGGTTTGAGTAAAACATTGATAATAACCTTACGATTAGAACAGGAGAAGCTACAAATAGATGCTTTTTCGTAATCAATTCGAATGAAATTACACTGATTCAAAGCGATATTTTTAACAATATTACTCATAAAAGAAATAAAATCAAAGGTTGTAAAATCTTGATAAGAGTCTGCAGGGTAATTATCAATAAGAATATTTCCTAAGACATCACTAACTGTAGAAGCTAAATACCCCTCTGTGTTATATAATTCTTGTAAATAAGACATGACTTCTTTCTTATTTTTAATAGTTATTTCTTGTGTTTCAGGTTTTTTTACTTTAATTTCTTTCTCTACACTCTTTTTTTCTAAGTTTGTAGCTTGATGATATTTTATTAATAAATATCTAAAAGGGGTAAATATTTGTCTCTGAAGATTGTTTTCAGAAGAATTATTAGCAAATGAAACTGTGGTAATATTTTTTTCTAAAATATTAAAAACAGCCTCTTCGCCCTCAAATTCTTTGTATTTAGCCCCCCATAAACGACTCTGATTAAAATAAACATAACTTGATAAATCATCATTTATATTTATAATCCCATGTTTCTTAACAAAGATTAGTAAAAATAAAAAAGCCTTTATCGAAATTTTTCCAATAGTTTTAGATAAATAATCCCCTTTAAAAATACTTTTAACTAAACATTTTAATAAATATTTTTGGTGAGTAAGCGTTGATGGTTTTTTAACAATATGAAAGTCAAATAATGTACCGCTTTTAAGATTATTAGAGTTAATCATCATAATAAGCTCTGTTTTTGGTGAATTTTTGATACCAAAAAGTAATATCTCTAATATTTTTTCGGTCAACTCCATAATTAAAACATCTACCTTGTTTGTTTTAAAGGCTTCAATGGCTTCTCGTTCGTTAAAAGCAAAAATAATATCCGCTGTCTCTTCTTTATGCCGAGAATACAGCCATGAACTAAAAGAGGTTGATAAAACTGAATTATCTAAAATTATTAGTATTTTCTTCATGTCTACTTCTATTGAAAAAACAATTTTTAAACGAATAGATTATTTTAACCCTTAACTAAGGTAGGATATTTTTTATATTTATATTGTGTAAGAAAATAATTACACTGTTGCTCAGTGAAATGCTAATAAGTAGGGGGATATAAAGACTAAGGTTTTAGGGGGGGTAAGTCATTGATTATAAATGCTTTTATAGGGTTATTAAATATAGGAAAAATATTTATTCAATACAAAACCCGATAAAATATAATGATTTATGTGTAATATTTGCTTAAAAAAACCGCAGCTTATACCTGTATTTATACATTTTTAGCTTGAATTAATAAGACTGTAATATTATCATTTCCTTCTAGTGCTAAAACAGATGTTATCAATTCATCGACCTTCCCTATTAGATTTTTGGGTTTAGCTAAAATAGAGGAAATTCTGTGGTCACTAAGTTCAGATGATAAACCGTCAGTACAAAGTAATAAAATTCCTTCACCTAAACAGCCTTTAATCGTATCAATTTTAAGCTTTGCTTTTCCACCTAGGGCTTGACTAATAAGATTACGTTCAGGATGGATTCTGGCTTGTTGTTTATTAATCTCACCTTTATCAATAAGGCTTTGGACTAGAGAATGATCGTGTGTTAATTGTTTTAATTGCCCCTTTTCAAATAAATAAGCACGACTATCTCCTACCCAGGCTATTTCAAAGGTCGTATTTACTATTTTAGCGACAACAACTGTTGTTGCCATCCCTTTTTTTCCGTTATCTGTTTTTGCCAGCTCACAAATTTTTTTATGAGTGCGTTCAATTCCTGTTATTAAACTTGCCCCGTCAATAATAACTTTTGTCATATAATCAACTGCAAATTGACTTGCAATTTCTCCGCCTTCATAGCCGCCCATACCATCAGCAATCACCCATAAACCTTCATCAGGCATTGCTTTAAAAGCATCTTCATTTAAACTTTTATGATTTCCTTTAACAGAAAGTGCCACATCCAAAAAAGAAGATAAGGGTTGTTTTTTAATTTTCATAAACGTAATTTTTCCAGTAATCAATTGGGTAGCTAATCAATTTATTTACAAAAATTATCTTGTAATGTTTTAATCATTAATCTTAAAGGCGGCGCAGGAGTACGATGACAATCTAAATTATGACAAAATTTAGAATCTATATTTAATAATAAATGCTGGATTTTAGGTTGTTGAAGTTTTTTATGTACCCAGTTGAGTGCATAAAGTTGCCCAGATTTTCGCTCTTCACTCATTTCTGTAATTGTAAATCGTGAATCAAAAACTAATTTTCCGCGATAAAATACTAAGCCAAAATCAATATTAGCTAATTTTTCACCACTCCAACGAATATTACCCGTTTTTCGATCCGTTAAATGTAATAATTTAGTGAAAACTTCCCAAGCACCAAAAGCAAACAAATAAGCGGGGCTATCTCTTAAAGGATAAACTTGTCGAGGAGAGAGTGATTTAAAAACTTTTTCGGTAATAATTATTTCTGAACCGCATAAATAACGAATAGGGTTATCCGTTAACAGATTATTAAATTCTAAGCCGATGCCTTCTTTTATTGCACCTTCCCAGGCATCTTTGATATAAAAACTTTTTAAACCTGCTGGTTTAGTTTCAAAAATAATTTCAGCACAATGTGAAGCAACTTGACGAATATGTTTTAATTTTAATTGCTCTAAGGGGTAATCAAAAAGACGAGAGGCATAGCAAGACAATAATTTATCTGAAACCAAGGATTGTTTATAATCTTCCATTTCAAGCGTGTTCAAAAAATCAAGAATACTAAATTTAGGCGTATTAACCTTATTTGTTTGCTGTGTATTTAAGTTTTCTAATAAGATTAAACATTCATTGACGATTTCTTGAAAATTAACGGAAGTAAACACCATTTATAATCAACCATAGCAGATAATAAATTGAAATTAATAAAACCTGCTTCCCTTTTTAAAGTTAAGAAAGCAGATTTAAAGTTAAATTATGCTAATTGACTACCGCCGGCTTCACCTACTTTAGCAAGTAGTAATTTAGCCATCCCTATATTTGCATTAGGTTCTAATAAAACAGCGGCAACAGAATGGTCTTCAACAGCCCAAACTGCACCAAAAATTCCTTTTTCGGAATTTACTTGAATAAAGTTACATTTTCCAAGTCCTCCACCATTGAGAGCTTTCACAGCACTATTAATCATTGAAATGGCATGAGCACCAATTAATGAAACGTTGTATTTTGAGTTGTTATGTTGGACTAATACTTCACCTGACATATCAAAAATTGCAGAAGCTAAATAACCATCAATAGTTTGTAAAGGGGTTAAACAATCTTGTAAAGCCATTTTTTCTTTTCCTGTTAATTTAGATTTTTTGAAAACTACTTCTACCTCATCATTCAAGACAGATATAGCTATCTCATCCTCGCTTTTTTTATCCATTCTGTCAAGAACTTTTATTTCCTTTTTTGGTGAATTTATTGCATTTATTTTTTTAGGCTGAATAGCAGGTTGTTTTTCAATTATTAATTTAGAAGAATAGGTTGTTTTTTTAGCCAGATTTTCATCTTCTTTACGCTCTACTAGCCCTTTTATAATCAATGATTCATCATTATTTTCATCGTTATCATCAAGCAATGGTTTCAACTCATCAACTTCAATTATTTGTTTATTTTCATGACTAGACTGATCAATAGACGATAAATAATTAGGCTCAATATTATAAGTTTTTATTAAGTCCGCTAAAGGTGTCATTATATGGCGAGAAAATGGATGCGCGGGTATATTTTTTAAAATAAACTGTTCACACTTTTCATTTAATATTTTAAAAAAAGCCCTCTCTCCCTTGTCATTATTATAGAGACAATCAAATAATTCTCCTTGATTAAAATAAATAAAACCTTTTTTATTTTCTGATTTTATTTCTATTAGACAGGTTTTTTGTTTCATTTGAATTAAGTGAAAAAAATCTGCTATTAAAATATCATTAATTATTTTTAAGTTTAACGATTTTTCTCTAATATCTTTTAATAAACATTTTAATTTATTTAAAGAAGATGATTTTTTTAAGTAATTAAAACTAGAAAATGAATAGTTATTGTTAATGAGGGCGTCAGATAATATAATCAAATGAATTTTAGAATATTCTTTCATACAAATAACCAATAGATTAAAAGCATCAAACTCTTCTATTTCTAAATCCATAATAATCGTATCTATTTTATTCTTCTCTAATATATCAGGACCTTCCAAGCAATGTGCGACTAATATAACATCACTATTATTATTCTTGTTATTATGTAACCATATTTTAAAGGTGGTTAATAAAATAGTGTCATGTAAAATAATTAATATTTTTTTCATAATGGCTTTTAAGCTTAATTAGGTCTGGATAAATAAAAAATTAGTCTTGTAAACTAAAAAGAGGAGATAGAAAAATATTTTTATACTATTAGTGACAAGTAAATTGGGTTATGAAGTTCTTAAATAATTTAAAACTCTACCCCTTGCATTGCTTTAATGCCTTGACTAAACGCATGTTTAATCGGTTGCATTTCAGTGACAGTATGAGCAATATCAATTACTTCTTCTGCCGCATTTCGACCCGTTAATATTAAGTGCATCCACGGGGGTTTTTTGTCTTTAATAAACGTGGCAATTTCCTCTCCTGAAATCCAATCGTAACCACAGCAATAATTAATTTCATCCAATAAAACTAAATCAAATTCTTCTGATAAGATTTTCTGTTGAGCAAACTCCCAAATTTTACGACTGGTTTTTATATCTTGTTCTGGGTTTTTAGTATCCCAAGTAAAGCCGTCACCGAGTGTATGCCATTCAATGTTTTCAAATTTCTCAGCTGCTTTTTGTTCCCCTGTTTTCCATTGTCCTTTAATAAATTGAATTACACAGACTTTCATATCCCAGCCTGCTGCTCTAAAAACCATGCCAAAAGCACTGGAGGATTTTCCTTTGCCTTTACCGGTATGTACTAAAACAATACCTTGTCGTTTATCTCTTGTTTTCATAAAAACCATTCTGCCATAACGTTAATTTCACTGGCAAAATACCAGTGAATATAAGAAGCGCGTACCTTTTTATAACGAATCCCTTGATCGCCCCGATTAAGTGTAAAGCAAGGTTGTAAATTATCATCATTAATTCGTTCTGAATGATGAAATTCATGTCCTCGCATTCCATTCTCTTCATTTCGATAACCTAAAGAAACAAGTCGATCTTTCATAATGGAAGTATAGGGAAAAATTCCTGCCATTTTCCATGATTTTCCGTTAAAATCAATTAAGTTTTTACCTAGTAACATTGCGCCGCCACATTCTGCTAAAACAGGCTTATTTTGATTGATAAATTCTTTAATAGAAGACCCGCTTGATGAGGTTGATAATTCTTCTGCATAAAGCTCAGGGTATCCCCCTGGTAACCATAAAGCATCCGTATTTTCAGGAATAGATTCCCCTTTTATAGGCGAGAAAAAATGAATGTTTGCACCTTGCGCTTTTAAGCAATCAATATTGTCAGAATAGATAAAACAACAAGCTGCATCATTAGCAATGGCAATCGTTTTGTTTTTTAGTAAAGCCTTGGGTTGAGAGCCAAGGCTTGGTTTTTTCACAAATGCGGTTAATGCGAAAGATAATCGCTGAGAATCTAAATGAAAAAATTCTTTAAAATCAGGTATTATCGCTTCTTCAGGTCTTTTCAAACCTAAATGTCGCTCAGGTAACGAGGGCGCATTTTTTTTCATCCACCCAATTAATAAAGGTAAATGATGTTGTGTTAATAAATCGTCTAATAATTGAGCATGATGCGGACTACCCACTTGATTAGCAATAATTCCAGAAATTTTAAAGCCCAGTTTAGTCGCATAATCACAAAAACCTGACACTAAAGGGACGATTGAACCCGACATGCCTTTAGCATCTACGACTAAAATAACAGAAACATCTAAAATCTTTGCAAGATGCGCGCTTGAACCTAACTCCCCAACCCCTGTTGCGCCATCAAATAGACCCATTGCCCCTTCAATTAAAGTGATTTGGGATTTTTCTGAGTGCTTATGTAGTTGATTGATACAGGCTTGCGCTCCCATCATTTTGGTATCTAAATTATAGGAAGCTTGAGCCGTAATCGCTTGATGCCAAAAGGGATCAAGAAAATCAGGCCCTGCTTTAAAGGTTTGAACGCTTATCTGTTTATTTTTTAAAGCTTGTAATAAAGCTAATATTATTGTGGTTTTTCCACAACCTGATTGTGTCCCGACGACGATTGTTGTTTTTGACATATTTTTGCTTAAGATAGGTAAAGGTAAGTTTTATAAGCGGCGATAACGGCTAAAATTAAAAATATAATCCCACTAAACCGATGCAATAATGTCATTGGGATTTTTTGTAGCAATGTCCGCCCTGCTAAGACACCTAATGCTGATGTGGTTATTAATGCGGCCGTTGCACCTAGCCAAACAGCGATAGGTAAGGCGGTGCTACTTAAGCCGACAACCGCTAATTGCGTTTTATCACCAAACTCTGCAACGGTGATTAATAAAAAGGTGGTAAAAAAAAGATGATGACTACTTTTTTCAATGACATCTTCTTCATCCTCCTTTAATCGTAAAGAATGTAGCCCGAAAAAGAAAAATAATAAGGCGACTGTTCCTGAAACAATATAACTAGGTAACCAACCAGCAATAGCTATACCAAAAATAACCGCTAAAGTATTTAATAATGTAAAGGCTATGATTGCTCCAAATAAAACAGGTAATGCACGGTGTTTTGAGGCAAGCGTCATACAAACCAATTGACTTTTATCGCCAATTTCAGCAGCAATAATAAGCGCATAACTAGTCACAGCCGTTGCGCCAATTTCGGTGAAATTTCCTAAGAAGAGAGACTGAATAAAAGCTGGAACGGTGTTTATAGTCACAATATATGTTTTTAAGATAATGATAAGAACTAACAATCCTTAGAATATGAGTCAGCCTCTATGTTAATTTAGAAATGAGGGTTTTTTGATGGGTTACACTTTATTTTATGTAGCAAAAACAAAGTGTAACCCAACATTAGCGGAAATATAAACGTTATGTTGGCTTAGTTTCGTAACTACTTACACAGCCACAAAGCTAACTCAACCTACAAAATAAAAAATTCAGGTGTTATTAAGTTCTCATTCCTTAGTTATTTTCTTTCTATTTTTCAGCTGGGGGTTCGTCGTTATTTTCATTTGCAGCACAAGTATTTCTATCAAACCCAGAATAAGCAGGACACCAACCAATATAACCTGTTGTAACTAGTATTAGACCCACAAGTAACAACAAAATTTTCGCTAAAAATAAAGAAATAAGAATTAAAGCCGCGCCCACGCCCATGCGGATTTTTTTCTCTTGTTCGCTAACGTTGTGTTCAAATTTAACTAAGCGTTTGTAATCAAAATTCATTTTAAAACCTCTTTTAATGTCAGTAGTTGGTAAGGATTCCCTATATAATAGGCATTTGTAAAACAGCTTTTAATATACAGAGCTAAAAAAAATGTGCAAGTGATAAAATATGGATGTCTCTTTTCTAATTAATTCTTTAAATGATGCCCAGCGTTTGGCGGTGACTGCCCCTTCAAAATCTATGCTCATTTTAGCGGGGGCTGGCAGTGGTAAAACACGCGTTTTAGTGCATCGTATTGTCTGGCAAATTCAAGTAGAAGGTTTATCTCCACATAGTATTTTAGCGGTAACCTTTACTAATAAAGCGGCAATGGAAATGCGAGAACGGATTGAGAAATTGTTAAAGTCTCCCACACAAGCCATGTGGATCGGTACTTTTCATAGTTTGGCGCATCGAATTTTACGCCGTCATGCCACTAAGGCAAAATTACCTGATACTTTTCAAGTGATGGATTCTAATGACCAATTACGCCTGATTAAACGACTTTTGAAATCCTTAGAAATTGATGATAAAAAATGGCCGCCAAAGCAAATACAAGGGTTTATTAATGCTCAAAAGGACGAAGGCTTAAGAGCGTCTCATATTAGCGATAATGGCGATTTTTTTCTACGGAAAATGTTACAGGTTTATCAAGAATATGAAGCGGTTTGCAATCGCTTAGGCTTGGTTGATTTTGCTGAGTTATTATTAAGAGCGCATGAATTATTACGCGATAACGAAAGTTTATTGCAATTTTATCAACGCCGTTTTCGGCAAGTGCATGTCGATGAGTTTCAAGACACCAATACGATTCAATATGCGTGGTTGCGATTATTAACCGAAGGACGGGATAATTTATTTATTGTCGGAGATGATGACCAGTCAATTTATGGTTGGCGAGGGGCTAAAATTGCTAATATTTTTAGTTTTCAACAACATTATCCCAATCATGAATTAATTCGTTTAGAACAAAATTATCGTTCTACGGGAAATATATTACAGGCGGCGAATCAATTAATTAGTCATAATGGCAATCGAATGGGAAAGCAATTGTGGACAGACCGTGGGCAAGGTGAATTAATTTCACTTTATTCTGCCTTTAATGAACAGGATGAAGCTTATTTTGTGGTTGACCGCATTAAACAATGGCTGGAAAAAGGCGGTTTGAAAAAAGAAGTGGCGATTTTATATCGTTCTAATGCCCAATCACGTCAATTTGAGGAACGTTTAATGACTGCGGCGATTCCTTATCGTGTTTATGGCGGTTTACGATTTTTTGAGCGCGCAGAAATTAAAAATACGTTGGCGTATTTACGCTTATTATCCAATCATGATGATGATCCATCATTTGAAAGGATTGTTAATCTGCCTACACGCGGTATTAGTACTCGAACCTTAGATAATTTGCGTGATTTAGCGCGTAGTCAACAAATATCACTTTGGCAGGCGACAACCAATTTATTAGAAGAAGACTTTTTTCCCACGCGAGCCGCTAATGCACTCAAGAAATTTAAACAATTAATTAATGAATTAGCCATTAATTGTGAAGGCTTAGAATTATTTGAAAAAGTTAAATTAGTCGAGAAACAAAGCGGTCTCATTGATTTTTATAAAAAGGAAAAAGAAGATCGAGGTGAAGCTCGGATTGAAAATCTGGCAGAATTAGTGAATGCAGCCCGCAGCTTTGATTATCATTTAGAAGAAAATGAGGTTTTAAGTGAGTTAGCTATGTTCTTAGCCCATGCGACTTTAGAAGCGGGAGAAATGCAGGGGGCAGATGCTGATGATTGTATTCAATTGATGACCTTACATTCAGCGAAAGGCTTAGAGTTTAAACAAGTATTTATGGTCGGGTTAGAAGAGGGGTTGTTTCCCTCAGGGCGTTCTATTGATGATGTTGCTAAATTAGAAGAGGAACGAAGACTTTGTTATGTCGGTATTACACGCGCTATGCAGCAGCTATGTATTTCTTATGCAGAATCACGACGACTTTATGGAAAAGAAAGTTATCCAAGCCCCTCCCGATTTTTACGGGAAATTCCAGCCGAATGCGTACAAGATGTTAGGATTCGTGCCAATATTACCCGTACTGTTGGCACGAATAAAAATCAACCTATCTTGCCACTAACCAATCAATATAAGGCGGGGGAGAAAATTAGTCATGCTAAATTTGGACTAGGAACTATTTTGCAAACCAAAGGTGACGACAAGCAAGAAAAAGTACAAATTAATTTTTATAAGGGTGGCTTAAAATGGTTAATATTGGCTTATGCTCAATTGGAACGGGTTTAATTAAAGTCATTTGTAGGTGCAGATTCATCTGCATAGTGCGGATAAATCCACACCTACAAAAGCAACTTACTTAAGTTAATTTTTTCCTCTAAACCCCAAGGTGTAATATGCAAAGAATAGTTACCTGCTCTTACAATTGCTTGTTGTTATTTCTGAGAAAAACCACCCTTTTTTCGCTGATATTTTTTTTAACGGCTTGCTCTATTGTTCCTGAGCGTGAGTTTTCAAATTACCGCCATATTTTTGAACAAGTACAAGCAATAGGTGAAGAAGTTATCATTGATTATGCCGCCGCTAAAAAAGAACAGGCCTGGTTAAAACATCGGGAAGAATTTCAAGCAGCGCGTAAAGATATTTTTGAAAGCAAACAATTGTTGATGTCAACAGTCGCCATTGATGATATTGCCATTCGTCTTAAGGCTTGGAAGGTGCTTGGATCTTATAATAAAATTTTAACTCAACTGATTGCTGGTAAACCTGTTGAGGCTGAGACTAAAAATTTATTTGATGAATTACTTAGTTTATCTATGAGTGGTTTACGGGATGCTGCGGCAAAAATATCACCGTTTGCAAGTGTATTAGATGCTATTTTTGTTGAAGTACAAAAAGGCTTTAAACGTCGTAAAATAGTTAAAAGCATCGAAAAAGTATCGCCTATTATTAACTCACAACTTATTGTTAATATGAAAAAGGATAGCGAGTTATTTTATAAAGTTAGATATGGCATTAACAGTTATTACTATCAACAGCTTAGAGTCGATATAAGTCGTCATATTTCAGCCTTTGTAAAATTAGCGAATCTTATTGATCCTCGCACTCAAAACTATGAAGTCTATCCCCTGGTTAATACACTTAATAAGCGTTTAGAACAAATAGCAACTTCACCCACAGGTCGAGGTTTTAAACCTATTCGCTTAAGCTTAAACGCAGGAAAAACGAAGCGTATTTTAGTGATTTCACAATTACAATTATTAAAAACTCAAATTTTAATGTTACTGGATCAAGCAGAACAGAAAAATCGTGCGTTGGAAGCTTATAGTGAGATGCTAACCGCTTATGTTCGTTTATTAAGTCAAATGGATTTAAGTTTAAGAATAATGCAGCACGCTACTCAAATAAATGGGACAGAATCTATTAAACTTGGCGAGGAATTTGAAATTTCATTAATCAAAATGCGTCAAGCCCTTTTATATTATCAAAAAACTTATCATTAGGAGTTTATAAAATGTCGCTTACTCAAGCTATTGCCATAGAACAATATCAACTTGCCTGTGACCAGTTAATGGAAATTGCAGAAGATTATAATGCCTCAGAAGAGGCTGTAGAAGTTGCTTTAGCCGCAGCGCAAGAACTAACGCTTGAGTTTATTGATAAGACAATAGATGATATTAATGGCTTGAATCGTCAATATGACTCATTTATTGATACCATGACTCGAATGATTGAGGATTTAGAGCGAACAACGCTTGAACTGCTCATCATAGAGCCATTAAAACAAAGCTTACAAAGGGCTAAGGAAAAACGTCTTAAGCCTGTTGAAACTCAAACAAGTTGGGCTTATAAGTTTGCACAATTAATCTCATGGTTACGTCAACGGGCAGGGATACGTTGATAAAAAAGTTTCATATGAGTATAACAAAAAACTTAATTTATTTAGTGGCCGCTTTATTGTTATTTGTTGCCCCTATTTTTGTCCATTTTAATCCCCTTTCAGGTCAAGTGCCACAAATTAAGACCCTCACTTTAAGGGGAGAAAAAGTATCAAAGCCTCAATTTATTTATTTTTGGGCAAGCGGGTGTGGAACATGCGAAAAAATGCAAGAATCTATCTCGAATACTCTAAAGGATTATAAAGGGGTAACCATTGCAGTCACATCAGGTGATAATTTTATAGTGAAAACTTATTTAGCCAAGCAACAACTTAATTGGACAACCGTTAATGATGAAGAGGGGAGTATTGCTAAACAATATTTTGTTAAAACGGTTCCCACTATTTTTATATTAAATTCAAAAGGTGAAATAGCCTTTGTTACCTTGGGTTATATTAGTGAGTTAGGTTTGCGACTACGGCTATGGTTAGCGAGTTAAATACTCATCCTTAAGTTTAATATAATGTTCTGAGGAATACTTTAGAAATTCTTTTTCACTCTCTTGCAATACTCTAACTTGTTTGACAGGTGAGCCTAAATAAAGATAACCTGTTTCGAGTTTTTTACCTGGAGGGACTAATGAGCCTGCGCCCACCATCACATAATCACCTATCACCACATCATCCATAATAATTGCGCCAATCCCAATGAGGCAATAATTACCCACCGTACAGGCATGAACGACCGCCTTATGACCAATAGTCACCCCTTTGCCAATAATCAAAGGATGAGCATCGCCTGCCGTATAAGGACTCTCATGAGAAACATGTAAAACACAGCCATCTTGTACATTAGTTCCCTCACCAATACGAATATGAGCAACATCGCCACGAATAACACTCATAGGCCATACGGAAACTTGATCGCCTAATATCACATCGCCAATCACGATGGCGGCATCATCAATATAAACATCACACCCTACTTGGGGTTGTTTATTTTTAAATTTTCTAATGGTCATAATACACGCCTTTATTAAATTGCTTTACCCATTATAAGTCTTAAATATTATTGATAACATAAAATTACCTTAATAAGGTAAGGCGAGAAGATTGTCTATTGTCTTAGATTTAGGCATAATGCGTAAGTATTTGGAATATATTGGTCTTAATTATGAATGAAATGATGTCCACCGGGATAGAAATCATGTTGGTAGGAATGGGAACTGTTTTTTTGTTTCTTGCCATGCTAATTGTTACTGTCAATGTCATGTCAAAAATTGTTCAGCATTTTTTGTCTCAAAAAATTAATGAGCAGTCTACGCTGGTACATACAATTGACCCTAGTGTCATTGCTGCTATTAGTACCGCTGTTCATCACTATCGAAACAAAGATGCGTCTTAAAAATTAATTAAAAATGTATTTGCGGTTATTCGTAATTTTTAATAAACCTAAAATTTTAAGAAAATTTCTTTAAATTTGTTAAAAATGACCTTATCACAAATATAAATACATAAAGTGTCTAAACATAATTTTTTGTAATTTAGTGAAAACTTTTTGCTTAAACAACTTAGATTATAAAATGACCTCTTTACCTTATCAAGGTAACCCCATAACAACCTTATAAAGGTTATAGGAGAAACATAATGGCAAAGGCTAATCAACCTTTAGGTATTACCGAGCTCGTTTTACGCGATGCACATCAATCCATTCTTGCTACGCGTTTACGAATTGAAGATATGCTCCCTATTTGTGAACAATTAGACAAAATAGGTTATTGGTCAATAGAATCTTGGGGCGGAGCTACGTTTGATGCCTGTATTCGTTATCTAGGTGAAGATCCTTGGGAACGATTACGCGTACTAAAAAAAGCCATGCCTAATACGCCGCAGCAAATGTTGTTTCGAGGACAAAATATATTAGGTTATCGTCATTATGCCGATGATGTGGTTGATAAATTTGTTGAACGCTGTGCGATTAATGGCATTGATGTATTTCGTATTTTTGATGCGATGAATGATATGCGAAATATTAAACGTGCTGTTACCGCGGTTTTAAATACCGATGCCCATGCGCAAGGCACTATTTCTTATACGACCAGTCCGTTTCATACTATTCCTAAATGGGTAGCGCAGGGAAAACAAATTGAAGATATGGGCGCGCACTCTATTTGTATTAAAGATATGGCAGGGTTATTAACCCCTTATGAGGCTTATGAGTTAATCAGTCAATTAAAAAGAACCGTAGATATTCCTATTCATCTGCATTGCCATGCAACTACGGGCTTAAGTGTTGGGACATACATTAAAGCAATTGAAGCGGGGGTTGATAATGTTGATACCGCAATTTCTTCATTGAGTATGACTTATGGTCATAGCCCAACGGAAACGATTGTTGCAAGTTTTAAAGACCAAGTACGTGATACAGGCTTAGATTTATTAAAATTAGAAGAAGTCGCCTATTATTTCAGAGATATTCGTAAAAAATATGCTCAATTTGAAGGCAGCTTAAAAGGCGTTGATGGGCGTATTTTAGTCTCTCAAGTGCCAGGGGGCATGTTGACAAACATGGAAAGCCAACTTAAAGAACAAGGAGCTGCGGATAAGTTTGATGAGGTTTTAAAAGAAATTCCACGGGTGCGTAAAGATTTGGGTTATTTACCTTTAGTCACCCCGACTTCCCAAATCGTCGGTACACAAGCGGTATTAAATGTTATTGCGGGTGAGCGTTATAAAACCATCACCAAAGAAACCGCAGGCGTATTAAAAGGTGAATATGGCGCAACGCCTGCGCCTGTCGATCAAGCCTTACAACAAAGAGTGCTAGAAGGCGAGACAGCAATCACTTGTCGCCCAGCTGATTTATTAGTACCAGAAATGGAAACCTTAACCTCAAACCTTGTTGACAAAGCTAAAAAAGAAGGCGTTACCCTTTCAAAACATATTGAAGAAGATGCCCTTATTGATGGTTTATTCGCTCAAATAGGCTGGAAATTTATCAGTAATCGCGGTAATCCCGATGCTTTTGAACCCCTGCCCAATCCAAAAGCAGTGGCTGAAAAAAATGAAGTGAAACAAGTCCCAGAGACAGAAACTTATACCGTTAATGTTGATGGGAAAAATTTTAATGTGGCGGTTGGCGCAGGTAATACCGCGCTTAATATTCAAGCCGCTGAACCAACAATAACAGCCCCAGCAACTATTGCAAGTAGCGGTGCTGTGATTGAGTCCCCTATGGCAGGTAATATTCTTAAAATTAATGTCAGTGTAGGCGGTCAAATTAACGAGGGTGATGTGGTATTAATGATGGAAGCTATGAAAATGGAAACTGAAGTTCGTTCAAAGTTTTCTGGCATAATTAGTGCTATCAATATCAAAGAAGGGGATGCTGTAAATGTCAACCAAGTCCTAATTAACTTGTAAATATTACGCAACTTCATATTCTAAAGGACACGATAGCACTGGCATCGCCCACGTCTATCGTGTCTTTTTTGTGAAAAAATAAACTAAATTTTAAGGGGTATTTGATGGAAAATATCATTACACTTTGGCAAAGCACAGGACTTTATAATTTTAGTCTAGGTCAAGCCTTTATGATGCTTATTGGCTTTTTATTATTATTTTTAGCGATTAAAAAAGGCTTTGAGCCATTGTTATTATTACCTATAGGCTTTGGCGCAATTTTAAGTAATATTCCTATTGCAGGTATTGGCGATGAAGGAGGAATTCTTTATTATCTTTACACAGGTATTAAAACAGGGGTTTTCCCTTTATTAATTTTTATGGGGGTTGGTGCAATGACTGATTTTGGTCCTATGTTAGCCAATCCTAAAACTTTATTTTTAGGCGCTGCGGCACAATTTGGAATCTTTGCCACACTTTTAGGCGCATTAGCTTTAAATGTAGTTCCAGGCTTAGATTTCACACTCAAAGATGCCGCAGCAATTGCCATTATTGGAGGTGCAGATGGACCTACGGCCATTTATGTTGCCTCAAAACTTGCCCCTGATTTATTAGGTGCCATTGCTGTTGCCGCTTATTCTTATATGGCACTTGTTCCCTTAATTCAGCCACCGATTATGCGTGCATTAACTAGTGAAGATGAGCGTAAAATAGAAATGACGCAATTGCGAGATGTTAGCGGAGCAGAAAAAATTATTTTTCCATTAATGCTGCTAATCTTATGTGCCTTATTACTACCCTCATCAGCGCCCTTAGTCGGCATGTTTTGTCTGGGAAATTTAATGAACAGCTGTGGTATTGTTGAACGTTTAAGTAAAACGGCACAAAATGAGTTGATTAATATTGTGACTATTTTCTTAGGTTTAGCTGTGGGGTCAAAATTAAGTGCCGAAGCCTTTTTAAAAATAGAAACCTTAGGAATTTTAGGATTAGGCGCGATTGCTTTTTCTATCGGGACTGCTTGTGGGGTGATTATGGCAAAAATTATGAATCGATTCAGTGATACCCCGATTAACCCTTTGATTGGTGCGGCAGGGGTATCAGCCGTTCCAATGGCTGCACGTGTTGCTAATAAAATCGGACTTGAAAGTAATCCGCATAATTTTTTATTGATGCACGCCATGGGACCTAATGTTGCTGGTGTCATTGGTTCAGCGGTTGCTGCTGGCGTTTTATTAAGTTTGGTTGGGTAATTAGCTTATATTTAACAGAAAGGTTTAAAATGTCTTATAGTGATTTTACACTCAAAAAAGTTAAATCAGAGTTTTCTTTAACAACTTATGAAAATATTTCACTTTTTAGCACACTTCAACGTGTTGAAATTAGCGATTATTTAACAAAAACTTTACAGCGTAATGTTCCATTAGCCCTTTCAATTAATACTGAAAAAGCACGTTCAGAATTAATTATTATTAATATTTTATTAGAAATTAAAGAAATTTCGATTCATGAAATAAGTTTATTTTCAGGAGTTGATTTTACTGTAGATAAAGAAAGAGGGTTAAATGGTTATTGTGATTATATTATCAGTGGCACGAGTGAGCAATTTTATGTAGAAACCCCTGTTATCTGTATCGTTGAGGCTAAAAACGAAAATATTGTTTCAGGATTAGGACAATGTATTGCCGAAATGGTTGCTTCCAAACTTTATAACGAACAAGAAAATACCCCTTTATCTTGCTTATATGGGGCAGTAACCATAGGAGATGAATGGAAATTTATTAAGTTAGAAGCTGATAAAGTTTATATTGATAAAGATACCTATTACATCAATGATATTGGAAAAATTATCGCTATTTTATTAAAAATGGTCGCTGTTTAAAATATAAATTAGTTTTCAAAATTTATTTTAAAATAAAGTAGGTTATTCCCTTAATTATTATAAGAAATTTTGAGGTTAAAATAACTATATTTATGTATCTTACTAAGGTATATTGCTCTATTCTATACTAACCTAAAAGAGAAATAATAATGGCTGATTTTAAAAAATATAAATGTAAAATATGTGGGCATGTTTATGATGAAGCAAAAGGTGATCCTAGACAAGGCATCAAACCTGAAACACTTTGGGCTGATTTACCTGATGATTGGGAATGTTCTGGTTGTGGTGCTAAGAAACCCATGTTTAGAATGATGGGTTAGCTATTTTAATGAATACCAGAGGCGCGAAACATCGCGTCTCTACAATTATAATGATTTCATTCTTGTTTGAAATACAACAGAAACTGGGCTTTATCGGCATAGGCTTAATGAGAAAATCTTTAATTTTACGTCTATTAGAAACAGGTTTTCATCTTAATGTTTGGAATCGTACTTTTGAAAAACTCCAAGCAGCATAAAAAATGACTAATAAATTAACCACCGAGCAATTTGATGTTTGTTGGAATAAGGCAACTGAAGCCCCTTTTACAGGAAAATATCTAAATCATAATCAACAAGGCACTTATTGTTGTGTTTGTTGTGGTAATACTTTATTTAATTCAGCGACTAAGTATAACTCACAGAGTGGTTGGCCAAGCTTTTGGAATGTTAGCACTGACTTAAGTGTTAGCGAAATAAAGGATGAAACGCATAGAATGATCCGTGTTGAAATTGCGTGTCAACATTGCCAAGCACATCTAGGACATGTTTTCCCCGATGGTCCTCAGCCAACGGGATTACGTTATTGTATTAATTCAGCCTCCTTAGCGTTTAAAGCCTCATGAACACCGCTCAAAAATGTGTATCAGCATTACTTAACTTTATAGATGAAAGCCCAAGTCCTTGGCACGCTGCCCATTCGGTTGAAAAAAAACTATTAGCTCATAATTTCCAAGAACTTAAAGAAACAGAATCTTGGTCATTAGAAAAAAATGGGCATTATTATTTGATTCGTGATGATTCCTCTATTATTGCTTTTATAATGGGTCATAAATCGTTAGCAGAAACAGGTTATAAAATTATTGGCGCCCATACGGATTCGCCTAGCCTTAGAATAAAACCTAAAGCTCCTCATTACGAAGGGAGCTTATTACGTTTAGGCGTTGAGGTCTATGGGGGGCCTATTTTAGCCACCTTTAGTGACCGTGATTTGAGTTTAGCAGGACGAATTAGTTATAAAGACAATCAAAATATTATTAAAACGCAGTTAGTCCATTTTAAAGAAGCTTTATTACGCTTACCTAATTTAGCGATTCACATGAATAGTAAGGTAAATGCCGAAGGACTAAAATTTCATAAACAAAATGAATTGCCACTACTTTTGAGCTGTGCTAATGAACAGTTACCCGAACAACGTTTTTATAAACTTTTAGAGAAATTAACAGGGATTGATTCTAAACAAATACTATCTTGGGAATTGAATGTTTATGATACGCAAAAGGGCAGTTTTTGGGGAGAAAATCAAGAATTTTATAGTAATAGTCAATTAGATAACCTAGCCTCTTGTGATGCAGGTTTACAGGCATTATTAGATAATAAACTCAAACAACCTGAAGCCACTTTAGTCTGTGCTTTCTTTGACCATGAAGAAATTGGTAGTGAAACGTATAAAGGGGCGAACGGAAATTTCTTAAGTGATACATTAGCGCGTATTGCCTTTAATTTTGATGAAAAACAAGAAAATTATCATCGTGCATTAGCGATGAGTTTTATGATTAGTGCAGATATGGCACATGCTTATCAGCCTAATTTTCCCGCAGCCTATGAGCCTAATCATAAGGTGATGGTTAACCAAGGGCCGGTGATAAAAGTGAATGAAAATCAGCGTTATAGCAGTGAAAGTGTTTCAGCGGCGATGTTTATTAATTGGTGTCAACAAGAAGATGTCCCTTATCAGCAGTATGCTCATCGAACCGATATACCTTGTGGTAGTACGCTAGGGCCTATGAGTTCGGCAAAATTGGGTATTCGTACTGTTGATGTCGGTAATCCAATGTGGGCAATGCACAGTATTCGTGAAAGTGCGGGGGTTTATGACCATCTTAATATGATTAAAGTATTGCGACGTTTTTTTGAAAATTAATAGATTATTTTAACGAGGTAAAAACAAGTTGTTTTTATATTTATTATCTCTGTATATGACAAAAATATAAATCGGAATCCAAAACATGTTTTTGACTCCAGGATTCCATTGATTTGTAAGTAATTTATTTTCACTGTGGTCTTTATTTATCTAAGATATTTTTAGACTTAATCATAATATTAGAAATCTCATCTAACATTTCTTGTTTAAATGGCGTTAAAATATCACTGACAATTAAGGTTTTAATGGGTAATTTTTTGCCACGTAGTTTAATAAAATCTTTATCTTCAACTTCAATTAAACCATCAAGGTTTTGTTCAATAAACATGTCTTCGGTGATGATTAGTTCACTGGGTTCGGCACTGCCACATAATCTTGAGGCAAGATTAACAGAATCGCCTACAACAGTATATTCCATACGTTCAGAAGATCCCATATTTCCTGCTAACATCGTACCGCTATTTGCACCAATACAAAACTCAACTCGCATTTTTCCTTCTGATTCACGGCTTTGGTTAAGTTTATTAAGTAATTCTAATATCATCCATGCACAGGCAATGGAATCAAAAGCATGTTGTTCTTTTTTAATGGGAACGCCAAAGACGACCATGGCACAATCACCAATAAATTTATCAACATGTCCACCACAAAAACTAACAATTTCTGTTACTTTAGAAAAATAGACATTCAAGAGATTACTAATATCTTGAGGTTCCATCGTTTCAGAAAGGCTAGTAAAACCGACAATATCAGCAAAAAAAACACTGGCTGTTAAATGTTCTCCCCCTAACTCAACTTCTGCTAATGAATCTAAATCATTTAAAACTTCTTTTGCAACCTGAGGGGATACATAGCGTGAAAAAATTGCTTCAACTTTATCTTTTTGTAAAAACCTTTGGTCCATTTCATTAAATGAATGAATAAATTCTTCCAACTCATCATGGTGTTTTTCATTTTTAAAGCCTGAGTTAAGCAGGGAACTTGCGTTCATTAAATCATTTAACGGTTTATTTACCCGTTTATTAATATAAAATATAGCAATAATACAGATACTTAAACTTGACAGTAAAACCCAACTGAAGAGTTGTAAAACTTCTTGTTTTAATTTCTCAATTAATTTTTGTTCAAATGAAATTGATAAATAACCTAGTAATAAAACATTATAATTAACGCCTATGGTATAAGTACTCACGTTACTATTATGAAGAAAGCTTTTTTTTAAAATTTCTTTTTGTAGGGAGTAACCTTTTGTTTCTAAAGGAAAATTAATTATTTTAGGGTTGAATCCTTGAGAATGAAGTAAAACATGGTCTTTATTGTAAAGACTCGCTCCAATGATGGCGTTTTTCTTTTGAAGATTATTAAAGATGAATTTAGTTTTTGAATCATTGTCTGTTAATAACGGATCTTTTAAAGCGTATGCCGCTTGATGAAGTAAAGTTTCGTTTAAAGCTGCTGCCTGATTTTCTAATAAGGGCGTTTGTTTAAAAACAATTAGATAACTTAGACTCATAAGGCTTATCAATAGAATAACTGAAAATAAGCCGACTAGCTTGGTGACATTAAAAACAAATAAATTGTTAGTTACGGGAGGGGGTGGGGATCCTGTCATAGTAAACCTTATCTAAGCTAAGTGTTTTTTAACATAAAATTTAAGTGGGTTGGGTTATTTATAATAACTTATGTTGTTGCTTAAGTAATAAGAAAATTTACCTTTTAAAACTTTCTAATTTACGGTTTTTTATTTTTATTAACAGATTGGTTTGATGTTATCTAAATGGCTTGGCCCCCTTTTTTTCTTAAAGAAAGCGGTACTAGATTATTAGTGTGATATAAGTTATATCTTTATTTTAATTATTTATCATGATTGGATTCGACGTAATTATCATTGGTGCGGGTGCATCAGGTTTAATGTGTGCCATAGAAGCTGGAAAACGAGGACGTAAAGTCTTAGTTTTAGATCATGCTAATAAGGTGGGAAAAAAAATTCTAATGTCTGGAGGTGGGCGTTGTAATTTTACTAATTATAGTATTGAGCCTGAAAATTATCTTTCTTCTAACCCACATTTTTGCAAATCTGCATTAAGTCGCTATACGCAATGGGATTTTTTGGCATTGATTGATAAGCATCAGGTGGCTTTTCACGAACGTGAGCAAGGACAATTATTTTGTAATGAAACCGCTAAAGATATTGTTTCTATGTTATTAGCAGAAGCTAAAATTTCCCAAGTTAGCTTCCAATTAAATAGGGAAATTAAAATCATTAACCAGATTGATTCTCAGCAATTTATCATTACAACGGCAACGCAGGTTTTTAGCTGCCAATCATTAGTGATTGCGACAGGGGGGTTATCTATTCCTACCATAGGCGCGAGCCCTTTTGGTTATCAAATGGCTGAACAGTTTGGAATAAAAATACAGCCAACACGTGCGGCTTTAGTTCCCTTTACCTTACAATCTGATGATAAGACGAGGTTTTCAGCATTATCAGGTATTGCAGTGCCTTGTATTGCAACGCATGATAAACAAAGCTTTAAGGAGGCACTGTTATTTACCCATCGGGGCTTAAGCGGACCTGCAATGTTACAATTATCATCTTATTGGCGGGCAGGTGATAATATTGAGATTAATTTATTACCCGAGCTAGATTTAACAAGCTTATTAACCCAAGAACGTCAACAGAACAATCATACCCAAGTTAAAACTTTTCTTAACCATCATTTACCTAAACGTTTATTGACAGCCCTATTAACGACAACATTATTGGAAACACCGCTTGTTGATTTGTCGGATAAAAAGATTCATAACTTAACTCAGCTATTGCATCAATGGCAAATAAAACCTAATGGTACTGAAGGTTATCGAACCGCTGAAGTTACCTTAGGCGGTGTAGATTGTGATAGTTTATCATCGAAAACCTTTCAAAGTCATCAAGTCAACGGGTTGTTTTTTATCGGTGAAGTTTTAGATGTTACAGGTTGGTTAGGGGGTTATAATTTTCAATGGGCATGGTCGTCAGGATGGTGTGCAGGGCAGTATGTTTAGGTTTGTTTCCATAGTGAAAAAGGTTTTCTACTTAGGTTATTATTATAATAACGTACATCGTTTGTTACTTCTAACCCTAACCATGAAGGTTTAGTAAATTCTTCACCAATCGCTGATAATTCAATTTCGGCGACAATTAACCCTTTATTTTCACATGTAAATTCATCTATTTCCCAAAGATGTTGTTCAATCGTGACAAAATAGCGTGTTTTTTCTATTAGCGGTTTGTGACAAAGTGTATTAATTATTTCATCAGCATCTGTAATAGGAATCTCATATTCATATTCTTGTCGATGTGTGCCTATCGTTGCACTTTTGATATTAAGCCAAGCTTTATCATCAGCTATGCGTACTCTGACCGAACTATTTTTATCTGAATTTAAATAACCTTGTTTGTAATAGCTGCTGTGACTCACTTGTTTTCGCCAATCATCATTGGCGAGCAGGAACTTATGCTCAATTTCAATTGCCATGATTATTTCCTTTAAAACTCAGCACTACAATGGCTTCCATCGCAGATAGGGGGAACTTTAGAATGGGAACAGGCACATAAATAAGCTGTTTTTGTTTCTTCTGCAATAAAGGTGACAGGTTTTTTATTAGTGCCTGTGTGTGAACCATCACATAAGGGCATAGCTTGACTGAGACCACAGGCACACCATGAATAAGTTTTTCCTGCTTCTAAGTCAGCAGGTTGTGGCATTTTAGTTCTTGCTGTCATTTTTTGTTTAAAAAATTGTTAATAATAAAGGGGGGTTAAATTCCAAAACTTACTTGCGTAGGGTGGACATAGCCCACCCTACGCAAGCAGTTGTTTTAAGTTAGGTTGCTGGAAAGGTTGTTTTTAATTCTAATTTGATTTCCGTTCCGTGTTCTTCATTTTCCTCTGTCTTCTCATGAGAAATAATCTCAATTTTCCCCCCATAAGCTAAAATAAACTTCTTAACTAAAGGCATTCCAAATCCTGTACCCAGTTCTCCGTTTGTTCCTTCACGCGTTGTTGCTTTTTCAACTTTAAAAACATCCGCTTGTAAACTTTCAGGCATTCCTACGCCAAAATCTTTAAAAGATAGATGAACAATGTCCTCTATTTTTTTCGCCGAAATAATTATTTTTGAATCAGGGAAAGAAAACTTAATCGCATTGGTTAATAGGTTATTAAGAATTGAGTTAATAAAAGAAACATTTTCGACTAAAACTATTTCCTCTTCATCAATTTCAACAATAATTTCAATATTTTTTTGTTGAATTTTTGCATGAAGAATAATCAGTGTTTCTCCCACTAATTCTTTTAGGTTGGATAAATTTAATACCATCTCCATTTTATCTTCGTCAATTTTCCTAAGTTGATGCACAATGCCGATGACATCAACGGCATTATTAATCGCTAATGACATCATTTCATCTTCATCTGAAAACCCCTCATCCATTTTTTTTATCTCCATCATCGCTTGTGCAGCACCCACTGAATTCATCAAGTCGTGACATAAAACATGGAGTAATTCTTGTTGTGCATGATTTTGCTTGATAATGGTTTCTTTACTTAACTTAAGATCTAAATGGGTTTTTACGCGGATAAGGACTTCGGTTGCATTAAAGGGTTTGGTAATATAATCAACCGCCCCTAATTCAAAACCTTTTACAATAGCATCAGGTTCTGTATTAGCGGATAAGAAAATAATGGGAATGTTTTTAGTTTTATCAATGCTTTTTAATTTTGCACACGTTTCAAAACCATCCATTATGGGCATATTTATGTCTAATAAAATTAAATCAGGCGGAATGGCTTGGGATGCCAATAAGGCTAGTTTTCCACTAGTGACAGGACGAACATAATAATTGCTACCTTTCATTAACTCGGAAAGTAATTTTAAATTTTGCGGTAAATCATCTACAATTAATATATTGGCTTTATTATGGCTCATTACGTTATCCAAATAAGTTTAATAAGTTTTCATATTGAAAGTCATCAATATGTTGCTGAATGGCTTCTGCAAGCAGACTATCATGCTGATAAACTTGTTGCTGTAACTGTTCTATTTTTTCAATATCAATCTGTTCAATTGCTTGTTTTAATTGAACCTTTAATTCATCGGGTAAAGAGGCAACAGCGGTTGTTAAATCTATTGCTTTAGGTGTATGGGTCTCTAAGGTTTTTTCTTGTTTATTTTCATCAAGTAACCCATTATCTAAAAATTTGGTGAGCTTTTTTATTAACTCATTTCGCTGAACAGGTTTTCGTAAGTAACCATCACAAATCTGACTAATGTCTTCTTCATCTTGATTAAGTGCAAAAGCAGTGACGGCAATAATAGGAATTGTTTCTGTTTCTTCAAGCCCTTTTAATTTTGTAGCCGCTTCATAACCATCCATCACAGGCATTTTCATGTCAAGAAGAATGAGATCAGGGTGAATTTCTAAAGCTTTCTTGAAGGCTTGCTCACCATTTTCGGCAAAATAAAGTTGAAAATCCCAATCCGATAGATAAGTGGCTAAAATTTCTCGGTTATAATCAACATCATCAACAATAAGAATACTTGCTGGGCTAAAAGTAATGGACTCGGTATCAATAAGGTTATCTAAGCTAGAATCTGCAATAACTGAACCCACTTCAATATCAGGGATAAATACATTAAAAGAAGTTCCAACACCTGTATCACCTTCAACACTAATCTTCCCTTTCATTAGCTGTATAACTTTTAAGGTAATTGTTAGCCCAAGCCCTGTTCCTCCATAGAGTGTTTCTTTCTGTCCTTTTACTTGAGAAAAAGAGGAAAATATTATTGCCTGTTGTTCTTTTGGAATCCCAATACCACTATCAGAAACAGTCAGTGTTAAATTAACCCGATTAGAGCTGGCATCATCAATGCGTTCACTTTTTATGACTAATTTAATAAATCCTTGGTGGGTAAATTTAACCGCATTACCAATAAGGTTAATAAGGACTTGTCGTAGTCGTGATTCATCAATAATGATGACATCAGGTATATTTTCATCAAAAATATATTCAAATGATAACCCCTTGTCATACACTTTCTGAGAAAAAAGGCTATCTAATTCTGTCGCCAGCGTCTTAATAGAAATAGAATGATTTTGTAATTCCATTTTTCCTGATTCAATCCGAGAAAGATCAAGAATGTCATTAATGAGGTGTAATAGTGATTTTCCTGAGGAATTGATTGTATCAATGTAATGAGATTTTTTTGAATCCGTCTCTAACCGTTGAAGAATTTCAGTAAATCCTAAAATAGCATTCATTGGCGTACGAATTTCATGACTCATATTGGCAAGAAATTCAGATTTTGAGCGATTAGCAGTTTCAGCCCTTAGTTGGGCATCAATAAGCTCATCTTCATTTTCTTTGCGTTTAGTAATATCATGGGTTGTTCCTAAAACCCCAATCAGTGAGCCATCATCCGCTTTAACCGTTGTATGAGTCATTTCATAGAGTATTTTTTTATTATCCCCCTTAAAAGAAAGCCAAACTTCGCGTATGACAGGTTCATTCGCTTTAATTGTTTCTAGGTCTTGTTTAAGAATTAATTTAGCTTCTTCAGGTTTAAAAAAATCAAAGTCACTTTTACCAATAATATTTTCAGCTTTTACCCCTAAGAATTTTTCCATCATGGGGTTACAAGCCAGATAAATGCCATTAATATCTTTAAGCCACATTAAATCAGGTATATTTTCTAAGATGTTTTTCTTTAACATCTCACTTTGATAAAGTTTCTGGGTCGCCTCTCGTCGATCACTAATATCCGCATGCGTTCCAACGATACGCAAAGGCGTTCCATCTTTAGCTACATTAGCAATTTTTCCTCGGGAACGAATCCATAAATAATCATTATTTTTGCATAAAAATCGCAATTCAACATCATAACTATCATTTGTTCCTGCAATGTATTCTGCCATGCACGATTCAATGCGGGGAAGGTCTTCTGGGTGAACACGTTGTTGCCATTGTTCACGGGTTTGTGGAAATTCATTAGCCTTATAACCCACCATGGTATAATAACGGGTATCGAAAAGAATCGTATTTGATTCTAAATTCCAATCCCAAATACCATCATTGGCAACTGACATCGCTAGTTCAAAACGTTTTTCACTATTTCTTAGTGCAACTTGTGTTTGTTTACGCACACTAATATTTTGTATTTGAAAAACAAAATGCAGCGGTTGATGGTGAGAATCTTTAACTAATGAAACGCTGAGGATAACCCAGATAATATCACCATTTTTATGCAGACAACGTTTTTCAATTTGATAATGGGGTATTTCCCCCCGTCTCATTTGTGCTAATAAATCAGCATTTTTTTGTAAATCATCCGTATAAATAATGTCAGGAAATTTTTTTAATAAGAGTTCATTTTCATCATAGCCTAAAATTTTAACTAAACTCTGATTAACTTGTATAAACTCTTCGTTTAAAGAAACAAGACTCATCCCGATAATAGAAGAATTAAAAGCCCCTTCAAAATACTCAACATTTTCTTTTGATTCTTCTTGTAGTTTAACAATTTCTTTCATTTGATTAATAATTTTAATCCGAATGATTAAAAATGAAAGAATAGATAAAATCGCAATGATAATAACTAAAGCGATAATTATTTTGAATAACCAACGTCCTCTTTTATCATAATCTTCTGTGGTTTTTTGAGTCCGATACTGTAATATTGAGAAAAACTTATTAATGGACTCTGACATTTTAACTTTAGCCACTGCATAGGTTTCATCATATAAAATTTGTTGTGCAAAAAGTGGATCAGATGTTTTTTTAATCGTAAATTTTCCTGCATCATCTTCAAATATTCCCGCCATTGCATGAAATGCTTTTTGTTCTATCGCTAATAAATTATTAGAATCTTGCTCTACTTGTTTTAATTGCTCTAATGCGACTTTGTTAAAAGCGAGTGATTTTATTTTATTTTTTAGTGCAACTTTTTTTCCATTACGGCTATTAATAACTTTCCAGTATTTTTGTTCCCAAAATATATTCCCTGTTTTAACATAATCTCGACAGTAACGGGTTAAATTATTCGTGCTGTTTTCTAATTCTGCTACTGCGAGTAAAGATTGAAGGCGTATCTTATGGCTTTGTCCTAATTCAAGATAATTTTTAAACATTAATGAAGCCATAATTATCAAGGCGATTAAAAAAATAATCGTTATTCCATGAAAAGTGGTAAATAATTTTTTTAGGTTCATTTGTTTTAACCTTAAATTATATTTCATTAAAATTAATCGCTAAATAATGTTAACAGAAGTTCATATTCAAAATCATCAATTTGTTTTTTTATGGCATCGGCAAGTTGAGGATCTTGAAGATAAACTTGTTTTAATAATTCTTCAGCTTTATCAATATCAATAGTTTCAATGGCTTGTTTTAATTCACTTTTCACTTCATCTGATAAAGAAATCAATGATTCTTTAGTTAACTCATACTCATCAGGCGTTTCATCTTCAGTCTCACAAATGTAGTTTACCCCTAAGTAGCGTTGTATTATTTCAAAAATATCAGTATGTCTGAAGGGTTTACTCATAAAATCATCACAACCAGAGTCTAAAACTTGTTCTTTTCTATCTTCAAAAACAGAAGCGGTTAAAGCAATAATAACCGTATGACTTAAAAGTTTTTTAATAGTTTGACTGGCCTCAAATCCATCCATAATGGGCATTCGCATGTCCATAAAAACCAAATGAGGTTCCCATTTTTGGCAGATGTCAACTGCTATTTGACCATTTTCAGCTTCTTTAATTTCAAAGCCAAAGGGAGATAATAATTCAATAAGTATTAAACGATTTAGAGGATCGTCGTCAACAATTAAAATGTTATAACAGCTTTGATTAGGTTCTAAAGAAATAATTTTAAGTTTTTTGGGTTCTTCTAGGTTTTTTTGTGGTTGATTAACGACAATATTAAATTTAAAAACAGACCCTTTATCTACGGTACTTTCAACATGAATATCACCTTCCATTAATTGAATAAATTGACGACTAATGGCTAAACCTAATCCTGCCCCCTCTTCTGATTTTAAACCACTACTCGTTTGAACGAAAGTTTGAAAAACGTTACTTAATTCACTGGCTGCAATACCACAGCCTGTATCTTCAACTTCAAAAGCCAACATTAAATTACTTTTAAAGGTTTGAGGCAGCCAAAGGCGAAGAATAATACCGCCTTTCGTGGTAAATTTAATCGCATTATTAATCAGATTAACTAAAATCTGACGTATTTTAGTTTTATCTGCATGAATACGTTTGGGTATGTTTCCATGATATTCAAGATCAAGGGTCAAGTTCTTTTTGAGAAGTTTATCTTGAAATAAAGGTTCTAGTTCATCTAATAACTCTAATAAATCAAAATCTATTTTTTGAAGTTCTATTTTACCTGCTTCAATCTTGGAAATATTAAGGACAGCATCTATAAGACTCAATAAATGATCGCCACTACGGTTAATAATTTTTATATTTTCTCGTTGCTTCGGTGTTAAATTATCACTATTAGCCATGATTTGAGAAAACCCTAAAATAGCATTTAGAGGGGTACGAAGCTCGTGACTCATATTAGCCACAAATTGGCTTTTTGCTAAACTGGCTTGTTCTGCATCTTCTTTGGCTTTTGTTAATAAGTCTTCGGCTTTATTTCTTTCAGTAATATCTTGAATAATTCCTACAAAAATTGAGGTGCTTTCTGTTTTCACCATTTGTAGCCGCACTTCTATAGGATAGATTGATCCATCTTTACGTTGATGTCGCGTTTGAAAAAGAATGGATTGACTTTTTCCTTCCCGTAAGGGCTGAATAATATCTTTAAAATACTCAGCACTATAATCAGGTTTTATATCAACCGTGGTTAATTTCTTAAGTTCCTCCATGGAATAGCCTAAATTATGTCTTGCCCCTTTATTGACTTGAATTAACAATAAGGTGTCAGGGTCAAACATATAAATCTCATTCCAAGACTCTTCTAATACACGACCTAAACGGCTACTTTTTTCTTCAGCCTCTTTAAATTTAGTAATATCATCTTTGACGGCAACATAATGGTCAATAACCCCCTTATCATTTCGTATAGGGGCAATAACCGTTCGTTCCCAATAAGTTTCCTTATTTTTACGTTGATTAATGAACTCACCATGCCAAACATCACCCCGCGCCAGAGTTCTCCATAAATTATTAAAAGTTTCTTTTGAGGTTAATCCTGAGTTGAATATTCGTGGGTTTTTTCCTATCACTTCCTCTGATGTATAGCCTGTTATCTCAGTAAAACGTGGATTAACATATTCAATAATAGCCTTTAAATCAGTAATAAAAATACTACTAGGACTTTGCTCTATAGCAACGGTTAATTTTTTTAACTCTTGCGTGCGTAGACTCACCTGTTTTTCTAATAAAGTTTTAGTTTTAGCATCCAATTGAGCTTTTCTGGCTTTTTTTCCTAGGATTAGAATTAATAGCATGGCAAATACGGTTGATATTAAGGTTATTCCTGTTGCCAACAATAATATGCGCCGTAAATTAATAAAATTAGCCAGGGCTTCGTTTTTATTAATTTCAGTTGCAAAGCCTATCCCTAAGACTTTATTCCACATCCATGCGCCGTAAACAAAAACCCCTCGATAATCACGATAGCCTTCGATGTTAATTGTAATTTCACTTCGAGCATTATCAGGTTCTATTAATGCCGTTTGTTGGTTTAAAGCAATTATATTTTCAGCCATTTGAGTAAAAGGGCGTTCTTGCAAGGGGATTGTTGGAATATAGCCTTCAACTAAATTACCTCCAGGATCTCGAAGGGCTAATTGTGTTGATGGCGATTGCTCTGATAACAAACCTAATTTAATGAGTTCCGCTCTAAAAAGACTGCTGGTAAACATACTACCAAATTCATCAACGAGGTAACTTTCACCAGTCTCCCCTATTCTTCCTTGTTGAATAATTTCAGACAATGCATTTTCAGGCAATAAACGCTGGGTTAATATCGCAATAACTTTATCATCACGTGTTTGTATGGGGGCTGCAAAAAACAAGGTTTTAGGTCGTTCTATATCTTGGCTTTCAAGAGGAACATCTGATTTAAGAGGAGGAACAAAAACAACTTCCCCTTGAAAAACCCGCTTCATTAATTGCGGTTTTCTAAGTCCAATGAAATTTTTAGTTCCAAGGTTAGTATCACGCCGAGAACCAAGACTAATGTTATCAGGAGAAATAATAAAAAAACCAATATTTTTTTGCTCTTTTTGACGTCTAACAAAAAAATCTCTTGCGTTTTGCAAAGGAATAGAATTTTTTAAAGTTTCAGCATCATCATTAGGTAAAGCTAATAGTTCTTGGGTTATTTTAACCAGTTCAGTATCTCGCCCTAATTGTAATAAATAACTTTTTCGCTCTTTAACAAAAAAATTCATGCGGTCATGCGTCATTTCTAAAACAAATTTAAGTTCTTTTTCTACTGCCTTTAAAGTTTGTTTTCTATTTTCAGTGAGTGTCTGCGTAATTAAATAAATAGAGAAGCTAGTAATTAAAACTAAAATTAAGCCAATTAATACCCGAAATAATGGTGAATGAAAAGGTTGATTCAAATTTTTTCCTGAAAAAAAACGTGACGCGTTTGACTTCGTTTTAGTTTTAGAGAATGAAGAATTCATTGTTTTGCCATTTGCTTATTTACACAGGGTAAAACTTGTTCTGAGTAGGGCGCGAGGTTATTTACCCAACACCCTACAGAGAGCGTATTTTTATGGAATAATAAACGATTCAATATTAGAATAATCACTTTCACCTAATTTATTGTAAGATTTTATAGCCACAAAATAAGAAGAACCAGAAGGCAGGTCAATAGAATATTGCTTTTCATTTCCCATTTCTAAAAAGTTAATTGTATGCTCTCCTTTAAAAGGTTTGGGTGCATAATATATACGATAACCTGTTGCTTGATTATCTTCATTCCAATTAACACTTACCTTTTTTCCTTCTACAGCTAGATTCATCGACAGAGGGTGTAAATTTCCTAAAGTAGGTGGTTTTCTACCCGAAACATAATTTAATATTTTAGAAGAAAAAGGCGGTAAAATGAGGCTAGTTGAAACTTCTTGTCCCTCTAAATCCTGATAGACAGTCCCCTCTAAGCTAATAATTTTTTCCTGTTCGGTTGTATTAGTAAATAAAGTTGATTGCTGACTGGCATCATTTAAAGCGGCATCAACAATTTCAACAAAAATATTATCTAATGATAAGTTGTCGGCACCATTTTCATCTTTTTTAGTACTTGTAAAATTTAATAGGGCTTGATTCGTATCATAAGGGACTGAGAAAACAAGTTCATTTTCTTTGTTAGTTGAGTTATAAGCAAAGGTAGATTCTTTTAATACATCCCATTTTTCCCCTGAAGGCGCATGATTAATCCTCATTCTGACTGAACCCTCTGCACTGCCTAACGCATTAAATTTTAAACGATATTTTTGATCTTTTTGTAAACTAAAGCGATTAGTTGTTGATAGGGTAGCCTTTGAGGTTTGCAAAGCCATTTTGAAATTGGTAACGGTTAATAAATTAATTCCACTTGCATTAGTCACATTGTATTGATTGAGACGAATATCACAGACAGTTGCATTTCTTTCATAAGTAGGGAATGCAGCTCTCCAGTCGGCTAAAGAATAACTATTACTTTTTCTTTCAAAAATAATATCTTGATAAGGGTTACAGAAAAATTTATTGTCAAAAGATCCATGTTCAATCGTTCCTGTTAAAACTAAACCTAGTTGTTCAGGGGCTAATGAATAAATAATATTGTTGTCAAAAATATTACCTCTTGAGATTCCCATGGTATCTCCAACCCTGATTTGAGGATCATTATTATAGAGGGTATTATTACGAACGACACTATCAGTAAAAGAATTCAAACGAATACCAATACTGGGGTTACTTGCAATCGTATTATTTTCAATTAAATTTCTTGTAAATTTACTATCTGAACCAATGCCCATTCCATAACTTGAATGATGTGCGCAAGGGGTTTTTTTAAGATTTGCACAGCCATTAGATTCATCAACATTACCGATGCTTTCAACTAAAAAATTTCCTCGAATAGTATTTGCATCTGAGCCAATACTAATTGCCCCCCCATCATTAATAAGAGAAAGTGCATTTTTAACTATATTATTTTCAACCAAATGATGCCCGCCTGCTTTTAGATAAATACCTGTCCATCCTGTTTTATTAACGGTATTTTGACGAAGGTATTGCCCTTTTCCAAAGACGTTCATTCCAATACCATAACATGTGCCATCATAACGTTTACAATAAACAGGAACCATTCCTGTATTATTGATCGTATTCTTTTCAACAATGGTTGAGTGTTCCATATCAAGTGCTTCATCACCATTAAAAATAATGCCAATACTAAATTGATTGTTAAGCGTGTTATTGGTAATTAAAGAATTAGTGAGCTGCCAAACTAAAATACCTCTACTATTATATTCAAATTGGCAATTACGCACGAGTATACTATCTGAATTAGCGAGGCTTAAACCGGTTGAGGTAAAATGACGAAAAGTTAAGTCTTCAACGAAGGTATTGTCTTCTTGTTGAGCAATAGTTAACCCAATGCCATAAGTACTCCCCTCAATTAATGAGGTATTAGGATCTTTATTTGCAAGCGGATACAAATAAACTTTTTTAGCGACTGCATCATAATACCACTCACCAGGATGGTCTAACTCTTCTAATTTGTCATCTAAAAAATAACCCCATTCAGGCAACTGATCACCTAAACCTTTCGCTGTAATTTTTCCATTTTCGGCACTATAGTTTGTTATTTTAAAAACGCGGTAATACCAGCTATAAGTTCTTATTCGTAAACGTGCATCTTTCCAATAGCCATCGGGTTTTGAATAATTGGCAAGATTTGGATCGGTAAAACTATCAGTACCGCCTTGACCTACGTTAAGCCAATTAGTATCAGAGGGCTTATTAACATTGGGGTAGCGAGCAATAGTCATTAATTCACCATCAACAAAAAGGTGTTCAAGAGTATTTTCAGTACCTTTTTCATCTACAGTAATAAGCTCAGAGACATTTGCTTCATAAACATTGGGGGGCAGTGCACTGTGGGTGGTCGGTTTCCATTTTGTAATGGGAAGGCTACCTGAAATAACAGGGTTTTCACCCGTACCATAAGCACCAAAGTTCAGACCTGGCTGGATTTTATATGATTTAATTTCACCTCGAAAAACATCACCCCGCTTAAAAAGAATTTTATCGCCAGTTGCGAATACTTTTTGATTAAGATACTCAATTGTTTTCCAAGGTGATTTTTCAGAGCCGTTATTTGTATCCTTTCCTTTGGAGCTGGATAGATAATAATCAGCACCATAAGCGGAAAATGAGAGAGTTAAACTACATAAAAATAATAAATATTTATTTGACATAATATTGCTCCTAAATTTGAAGCTAACATGTCGAAATAAGTTCTTGATGTTAGCTTTGATTTTTTATAACTGTTTAAGTTTTAACTTACAAAATTATTAATAATTTTTTCTTGACCATGACAAAAATGTAAATCGGAATCCAAAATATGTTTTGGGCTTCAGCATTTTATTGATTTATAAATAATTCATACTTCATAATCCTAAAGATTAAGGTAGGTACGTTTTCAAGATTATTTTATTGAGAATCTTCAAAAACTAACACTGTTTTTGATAAATAGTCATGTAATGCGTAATTGTTTTTATCAACTAAAATCCATAAAAAACCAAAACCTAGTAAACCCCAGGATAAAACAGCGGCTAAAAAACGTATTAAAGCATGTCTCCAAGTTAAAGCTTGACCATCAAGGGTTCTAAGACGAATTTTCCAAGTTTTAAGCCCTGCTGTTTGTCCGTTGTGAGTCCAAAACCAGCCATAAAAGCTAAAACTAACGAGTAAATAGTAAGGAATTATAATTATTTTAGCCGTTATCGCTTCACCTTGATTAAAAGGTAATAAAATAGCGGCGGCTAAAAATAAAATAGCTAAAAGAAGGAAAGAGTCGTAGACCATCGTCGCGATACGACGAAAAAATCCTACGCCAGCAAGGGTTGTCAACGTAGGTTTTGAGGTTTGTTTGCTAACCGTTTTCAATTATAGTTTAAATAAAGCGAGTCTTTGTCCATAATACATGCACATTGCAGCTAAACCACTTAGCATGAACAATGAAAATAGAAAAGGGGGATTATGTAATAATAATATCGCCAAATCTATAACAAAAAGACTCGTTAAAATAGGGGTGTCTATGAGGGTGCTAAGAATTTTTTTGAACATGAATTTCTCCAATAATTACACTTTTTTAAGTTTTTATAAAGAGTGTGGCTAGACGTTAATGCAAGGGCTTTAGTTATCAGCCTTACAAGTTCAATAGATGATTTTACTCTATTCTAAAGGGATATAAAAGCAAGATGTTGTTTGGGATTCAATCTATCAAGATGATATGATGATAGAAATTAGAAAAATAACAGGGAATACGGTCATTTTAAATTCGTCTAAAAACAGTGATACACAGATTATGAATGCTGAAACTTCTTTGCAGCCAATTATTTACACACGTTCAGAACATTCTATTTCACGCACTCAAATCAATGAAAATGCACTTAAAGTTTTATATCGTTTAGAAAAATCGGGCTTTGATGCTTATTTAGTGGGAGGCTGTGTACGCGATTTATTATTAGGTAGAGAACCTAAAGACTTTGATGTTGCGACGAATGCAAGCCCTGAAGAAGTCAAGCAAGTTTTTCGTAACTGTCGCCTGATTGGGAAACGCTTTCGGTTAGCCCATGTTTATTTTGGACGTGAAATTATTGAAGTTGCAACATTTCGTGGTGCTAGTAATGAAAGTTGTGAGCATCAAAAAACCCATGAAGACGGACGACTTTTGCGTGATAATATTTATGGAACACTGGAAGAAGATGTTTGGCGCAGAGATTTTACCGTTAATGCCTTGTATTATACCGTGCGTAATTTTTCAGTGATTGACTACGTCAATGGGATGAAAGATCATCAACAAGGCATCTTAAGATTAATTGGTGACCCTGAGATACGTTACCGAGAAGACCCTGTAAGAATGTTACGTGCAATACGTTTTGCGGTAAAATTAGGCTTTAACATTAATGCTGAGTGTGAGCAACCGCTTCATGACTTAGCTCCCTTATTGCTGGCAATTCCAAGTGCGCGTCTTTATGATGAAACCCTTAAATTATTTTTATCAGGTTATGCGTTACAATCATTTGAAATGCTTCGTCACTATGGCTTATTTGCTATTTTATTTCCGCAAACAGAGCATATATTAGCCAGTGAAAGCCATGATTTTCCACGGATATTTTTAATTAAAGCCCTAGAAAATTCTGATAAACGGGTTGCTTTAGGTAAAAGTATTACCCCTTATTTTTTATTGTCGGCTTTTTTGTGGGAAGCAGTGCAAATTAAAGTCAAGAAAAAATTAGAACAAGGAGAAAATACCTACTTTGCACTGCAACATGCAGCCAATGACGTTTTAAAATTACAAGTTAAAAGTACCGCGATTCCAAAACGCGTGACTCAATCTATGCGAGAAGTTTGGACATTACAAGTTCGTTTTGAACAACGCAGCCGATCAAAGGTCTATCGTTTACTTAATCACCCGCGTTTTAGAGCCGCTTATGACTTTTTAGTTTTACGTGCAGAAACAGGCGGCGCAGACAGTGAATTAGCTCACTGGTGGACAATGTTTCAAGAAGTTGAACAAGAACAACAAGATAAAATGTTATCTGAGATCAATAAAGGGGGGCGAAAATATCGTCGTAAACCCTCAAAAACTAGTGTAAACTCATCATGAATTATTCCGTCATTGCCTATATTGGTTTAGGTAGTAACTTAAGCAACCCCATTGCACAAATTAATAGTGCAAGAGAGGTGCTTAAAGCCTCAGAAGAAGTTACTGAAATTGCATTTTCCAGTCTTTATTGTAGCCCGCCCATGGGACCATCAGATCAACCTAATTATGTTAATGCGGTTATTGCTATTTCAACCGCATTATCACCCCTTGATTTATTACATTATTTACAAAAAATAGAAAATAATCAGGGACGGGTTAGAGCTGAACGCTGGGGTGCTAGAACTTTAGATTTAGATTTATTGCTCTATGGTCAGCAACAAATTAGTTTACCTGATTTAGTGGTTCCTCATGTTGGCATTAGTCAAAGAGCTTTTGTTTTGTATCCATTACAAGAAATTGCCTCTGATTTAGAGATTCCCTTTTTTGGTTTAGTTAAAGATTTAGTGGCTTTGTGTCCTGCTGATGGACTTGAAAAACTATGAAATATATTCAGCATTCAGGTAAAACTTTAAGTATTGTTGATTTAATTGCCCTAAAACAAGCGGGTGAAAAAATTAGCTGCTTAACGGCTTATGATGCAAGTTTTAGTGCTTTAATAGATAAAGTGGGGATTGAAGTTATTTTAATTGGTGATTCTTTAGGCATGGTTATACAAGGTCAAAGTTCCACTGTTCCTGTAACCCTTGATGAAATAATTTATCACAGCCGCTGTGTAACGCGTGGTAGGAAACAGGCTTTTGTAATGGCAGACTTACCCTTCTCAAGCTATTATTCTAAAACTATAGCCATGGAAAATGCGGCAAAATTGATGCAGCAAGGGGGGGTACAAATGGTTAAGCTTGAAGGGACTCGGATAGCGGTTATTGAATTTCTTGTAGATCAAGGGATTCCTATTTGTGGACATTTGGGTTTATTACCTCAGTCAATTAATCAGTTAGGAGCTTATAAAGTTAAAGGCAAAGAACAACAAGAAGCTGATAAAATTTTCGAAGATGCTCAAAAAATAGAACAGGCAGGGGCAGGATTATTAATTTTAGAATGTGTACCTTCAGTATTAGCTAAAAGAATCACAGAATCATTGCAAATTCCTGTTATTGGGATTGGTGCAGGGGTTGATTGTGATGGTCAAATTTTAGTGCTGTATGACATGTTAGGGTTAGGGGAAGGAAAGCGGCCACGCTTTACTCAAAATTTTATGGAAGGGGCTGATAGTATTGAAAATGCCATTAAACATTATCATTATGCGGTTAAAAAATCACTGTTTCCTACTTTTAAGCAAAGTTATTGAGTTTTGGAATAATCATATTCTAAATAATATTTCATTAGAAATTATAAAGATAAATGAATTTTTATGAGAAAATAGACTCTATTCTTTTGAAGATAAAGATAAAGATAAAGATGAAATAAAAATATCCTCTTTAGTCGTATTTTTAAGGGAATTTATATTTTATAACATCAGAATATTAGAATTAAATAAAATTATTGTCTATTAACACTATAGGAAATTCAACATGATAAAACTCAATAAAAAACTACTTGCCACTTCAATTGCTCTAGCTAGCTTTGCTGTAATTGCAGCAGATGAAGCTACACCAACAAATATGAATGGAATGCAAATGGGCAATACGGAAACTGGCAGTAGCATGAATGGAATGAGTGATATGAGTAGCTCTAAACACTGTGCATTAAAACTTGGCGCAGATCAATTTGTTTTAGGCACATTACCCCAGACTGCCATTGATGATTTATTATTTATGCGAGAAGAAGAGAAGCTTGCACGTGATGTATACAAAGCACTTTATAATAAGTGGTTTGTAGGCATATTTTTTAATATTTCTGATTCAGAACAAATGCACATGGATCGCATTAAAATATTCTTAGATGCTTATAACTTAGAAGACTCAATTGCAGCAGAAGAGGGAAAATTTAATAACCCTAAATTACAAGCGTTATATGATGAATTAATAATAAGAGGTTCAGTGTCTGAGCTTGAAGCGCATAAAGTCGGTGCTTTAGTTGAAGAATTGGATATTAAAGATTTATTAGCTTCCATTGAAAATACGGATGTTCCTGAACTAAAGAAAATGTATGGTAATCTTTTACATGCCTCACATATGCACTTGCGTAAATTTACTAATCCGATTATTGCCAGTGAAGGGAGTTATACGGCTCAAGCATTAAGTCAAGAAGAAGTAGATGCGATTCTCAATGATACCAGTACGATGATGATGGGCATGGGGAATGGTCAAAGAATAACCCTTGATGGTGAGCAAAAAACTAAAGCCTGTTTTGTTTCAAGTTTTAGTGCAGATGAAAAGATACAGCGCAATGGAAGTGCTGTTACAAGTAATCAAGCCATTAATATTGCTTATAATGTTAATGTGGATACCAGTGATGTAGGTAAAACTGCAGAGTGGGTTATGGTGGCTAATTATAAACAGGAGGGGGCAGATGAAGCTCGCTGGTTAGTCAGTAATGAGGGTCAATGGCAAGAATGGGATGGCAATATGGACAACTTAACTGCCGCACAGTCGGGTGCAGTATTGACAGCAGAACAGTCTGTTCCTATTTTTGAAGGAAATTTAAATGGTGCGACTGGAGATTATAAAATTTATATGGGGTATCGCACTGAAGATACTGGATTAGTTTATAATCCTGCGCCGCTTATGTTTTCTGTACAACCTTAATTTTTAGTTTTTACATCAACCTAGAGATGCAAAACATTGCATCTCTACCCTTTATAAATGAATACGCTCAAGATGCCATCTATGGCGAATATCATTGCTCAAAAAGCGCAAAGTTTGCAGGTTTGATATTTATTTCACCCTGAAATTTAAAGTAGAGACGAAAATAGGCTATTTCGATGGCTAAAATTTATGATACTTGAACCTTTATAAGGTCTTTATTAGCATTTTATAGGACTAAAAATGCAACTTTTTTTACTGTAAAAGAAGTTAGTCGTATAATCTAGGTTATTTTTTAAATTCCACCGCTAATTTAAGAGTTATTAATGAAGAGTAATTTAACTGTGGCATCTGCCATTCAAGACGATATTGATTCAACCGAAACCCAAGAATGGCTAGACTCTTTGCAATCCGTTTTAGATAGTGACGGTCATGAAAGAGTTCATTTTTTAATTGAAAAGCTACTTGACTTAGCTAGAAAAGCGGGTTCAGACATTCCTTTTAGTGCCAATACGGCCTATCTTAATACTATTCCAGTCGCTTTACAGCCCCGTTTTCCAGGTGATACCACGATTGAACGAACCATCCGTTCTTACGTGCGTTGGAATGCCATGGTTATGGTGTTAAAAGCTAATAAAGGCACGAATGTCGGTGGACATATTGCAAGCTTTGCTTCATTAGCAACGCTTTATGATGTCGGTCAAAATCATTTTTGGCATGGCGCATCCGACGCTCATGGCGGTGATTTGATTTTCTTTCAAGGGCATTCCTCTCCTGGGAATTATGCCCGTGAATTTTTATTGGGTCGTTTAAGTAAAGAACAAATGGATAGCTTTCGTCAAGAAGTCGGCGGTAATGGCTTATCTTCTTATCCGCATCCTTGGCTAATGCCTAGTTTTTGGCAATTTCCAACGGTTTCTATGGGTTTAGGGCCTATTATGGCCATTTATCAAGCACGGTTTATGCGGTATATGCAAGACCGTGAATTTGCTGAGACAAAAGGACGTAAGGTTTGGGCATTTTTGGGGGATGGTGAAACTGATGAGCCAGAAACTTTAGGTGCAATTGGTATGGCTGGACGTGAAAAATTAGATAATTTAATTTTTTTAGTCAATTGTAACTTACAACGCTTAGATGGACCTGTACGGGGTAACGGCAAGATTATTCAAGAATTAGAAGGCGTTTTTCGAGGCGCGGGTTGGAATGTGATTAAAGTCGTCTGGGGACGACGTTGGGATGCATTATTAGAACGCGATAAAGAAGGCTTGATTAGTAAGCGAATGATGGAATGTGTGGATGGTGATTATCAAACCTTTAAATCCAAAGATGGGGCTTATGTTCGCAAACATTTTTTTAATACCCCTGAATTACAAGCTTTAGTCGTCGATTTAACCAATCGTGATATTTGGGCATTAAACCGAGGTGGTCACGACCCTATCAAAGTATTCACCGCTTATCAAGCGGCGGTTAATCATCAAGGACAACCCACCGTTATTTTAGCCAAAACGGTTAAAGGCTATGGCATGGGCGAATCAGGGGAGGCCCAAAATACATCACATCAACAAAAAAATATGAGTATCGAATCGTTACGGCGTTTTCGGGATAAGTATGATTTATCGGTGACTGATGCCGAATTGGTTGATTTACCTTATTTAACTTTTGAAGAAGGTTCAAAAGAACTTAATTATATGCGCCAACGTCGTGTTGATTTAGGCGGCTATTTACCGAGTAGACGTGAAAAAGCCAATACGCTCATTGTTCCTGAATTATCTGCGTTCAAAGGCTTATTAGAAGCGAGTCGAAAAAGTCATGATATATCGACAACGATGGCCTTTGTGAAAATTTTAAATATCTTGGTAAAAGACAAAAATATTGGCAAACAAATTGTACCGATTGTCCCTGATGAATCACGAACCTTTGGTATGGAAGGCATGTTTCGTCAACTAGGTATCTGGTCACAAGTAGGACAACTTTATACCCCGCAAGATGCTGAACAATTGATGTTCTATAAAGAAGATAAAAAAGGGCAGGTCTTACAAGAAGGCATTAATGAGGCAGGAGGGCTATGTGATTGGATTGCAGCAGGTACAGCTTATTCAACCCATGGCGTGTCAATGATTCCTTTTTTCATTTATTATTCCATGTTTGGTTTTCAACGGGTTGCAGACCTTATTTGGGCAGCGGCTGACCAACGTACACGTGGATTTTTATTAGGGGCAACCGCAGGTAGAACGACCTTAAATGGCGAAGGTTTACAACATGAAGATGGTCATAGCCATATTTTTGCGGCAACCGTTCCCAATTGTATTACTTATGACCCAACCTTTGCTTATGAATTAGCGGTCATTGTGCAAGATGGTTTAAGACGCATGTATGCCGAACAAGAAGATGTTTTTTATTACATCACGGTGATGAATGAAAATTATGAGCATCCTGTCTTACCTGACGGTGTTGAAAAGGCTATATTAAAAGGCATGTATTTATTTCAACCCGCCTCAGATAATGAAACCCTTAGCGTACAATTACTAGGCTCTGGAGTTATTTTTAATGAATTAGTTTATGCGGCTGAATTATTAAAAGATGATTGGCAGATTGGTGCTAGTTTATGGAGTTGTCCTAGTTTTACCGAACTTGCGCGTGATGCTCAAATTTGTGAACGTTGGAATCGTTTAAACCCAACTAAAGAGGCAAAAACATCACATATTGAACAGTGTTTAAGCGGTATAACCACACCTGTCATTGCCGCCAGTGATTATATTCGTGCGTTTCCTGAACAAATACGTGGCTTTATTTCTAGCCCCTTTACCGTTTTAGGAACAGATGGTTTTGGTCGTTCAGATACCCGTGAAAATTTACGCAGCTTTTTTGAAGTCAATCGCTATCACATCGTTATAGCGGCTTTAAAAAGCTTGGCAGATACTGGAAAATTTGAGCTGGCTAAAGTTGAAGTAGCCATTGCTAAATATGATATTGACCCTGATACAACAGCCCCTTGGTTAAGGTAACAGATAAGGATAAAAATGAGCGATATAATTGAATTAAAAATTCCTGATATAGGTAATGTTGCTGAGGTTGAAGTGATTGAAGTTTCAATTCAACCGGGTGATGTGGTTGAGATTGAGCAATCTTTGTTGGTCATGGAAACAGATAAAGCCTCTATGGAATTACCTGCGATTGCCGCAGGAACGATACAAGATGTTAGTGTTAAAGTGGGTGATAAAGTTTCAGAAGGAACGATTATTGCAACTTTACTTATGAGTGCAGCAGAAGAGAATGATTCTAGCGAAGAGCCTGTAAAAATAAATGAGGCGGACGAGAGTAAAGAAAAAGTTGTTACTGAAAAAAAACAAGGGGTAGCTGCTGCACCTAAAAATGAAGCCTCTGCTGTAGAAGAAACAGAGGTGAATAATAATACAGCTCATGCAGCACCTGGCGTAAGACGTTTTGCCAGAGAATTAGGGGCTGATTTATCCCAAATACAATCAGGTAGTGGACGTAAGGGACGTATTTTAAAAGCGGATGTAAAAAGTTTTGTTAAACAAGCGTTGTCTACGAAAAAAGTTAGTCATAATGTCGGTTCGGGAATTCCCGCTTTACCTGTCATTGATTTTTCTTTGTTTGGTGAAATAGAAGAAAAACCACTCACTAAAATCAAGCGATTAACAGGTAAACGTTTAAGTTGTAATTGGTTAAATTTACCGATGGTAACACAGCATGAAGAAGCTGATATTACTGAGATGGAAGCGTTTAGAAAAGCATTAAATATTGAACAGGTAGCGGCAAAGCAAATCAAAGTGACCCCGTTAGCGTTTATTATTAAAGCCGTATTAGCGGCGATGAAAGTTTATCCGCAGTTTAATAGCTCTTTATCACCTGATGGTGAGCGGTTAATCTATAAAAAATATTTTAATATTGGGATTGCGGTAGATACGCCAAATGGTTTAGTTGTTCCTGTGATTAAGGATGCAGATCAACAAAGTATTTTAGAATTAGTCGACTCCATGAGGACTTTAAGTGCTAAGGCACGGGAAGGTAAATTATTAGCCAGTGATATGCAAGGTGGCTGTTTTACTATTTCTAGTTTAGGGGGTATTGGGGGAACAGGATTTACCCCGATTGTTAATGCTCCCGAAGTGGCTATTTTAGGGGTTGCAAAAGCCGCTATGAAACCTATCTGGAATGGGAAAGATTTTGACCCTAAATTAATGTTGCCGCTTGATTTAACTTATGATCATCGAGTGATAGATGGTGCAGATGGGGCGCGATTTGTAGTGACGATTGCTAAATATTTGCAAGATGTACGGCGTTTATTATTGTAATTTATTTATGTACAGTAGGCTGGGTTGTAGTTTACGGAAACCCAGCTTTTTTCGCATCTCTGCTGGGTTTCGCTATCGCTCTACCCAGCATTGTATCTACAAGTTAAGATTCCTGAGTTTAAATTTTGTGTGGTGAAAGCGGTTGCGGGTGGAACGTTAGCAGTAAGGATTAATTAGATAAAATGTTGAAGGAAAAATTACGAGGATTTAATAAAGCAGTAGAATAATGGATGAAACAAGCAATGAAAGAAATTAACCTTGAAATAAAGTACACTTAATTATGAAATTAATCATTAGAAACTTAGCTCGCACTACCACAGAATCAACGTTGAAAGAAACCTTTGAAACTTTTGGTACAGTACAATCCTGCTCTTTAGTCATGGATCAAGAAACAAAACTTTCTAAAGGTTTTGCTTTTATCGAAATGCCTAAAGTCGGCGAAGCTAAAGCT
>DAOUTG010000067.1 GCA_030626845.1 Methylococcaceae bacterium | reverse complement strand
ATTTTTTAGGTGGTTTTTGGGAAGCCTGTATGGCGGAGAGAGAGGGATTCGAACCCTCGATACGTTACCGTATACACACTTTCCAGGCGTGCGCCTTCGACCACTCGGCCATCTCTCCTAAAGACAGTACTTTTTAGTACAGCCAGTTATTCTAATTAATTTTATTAATACTTACAAGCTGTTTATTAGCTTATTTGATAAAATAGTGATTATTTTCAAAGCCACTTAATTTTGCTAAAGTGAATAACTGTTCTGGAATATGGCTAAAATTTATTTTTGTATTATGCTGTTTACTCAATTTTATCCATTCAATCATTAAAGCTAATCCTGCGCTATCACTGGAATTAACTTCACTTAAATCTATCTTAATACGATGGCTATAGCGTGAATGTCCAAAATCAATCGCTGTTACGGTTTTTTTATTAATACTGGCAAAGGTTAAATCCCCTTTGAGGGTAATATGTCCTTGATCGGACGTACTAATTTCTAAAGCCTTCATTAATATGCCTATTCTTTGCTCTCAGCATCGTTATCTTTAAATAAAAATTTCCCAATAATTTCTTCTAAAACAATCGCAGGTTGGGTTATATCAATAATGCTATTATTAACAAGTACCTCATCCATTCCACCTGGCTCTAAACTAACGTACTGTTCACCTAATAAACCTGCGGTGAAAATACTGGCTGAGGTGTCTTCTGGAAGTTGATCGTATTGTGATTCTATTTTCATAGTGACAACGGATTGAAACTTTTTTTGGTCTAAAGTAATTGCGACCACGCGTCCAACTCGAACCCCGCCAACGACAACCGGTGATTTAACCTTTAATCCGCCTGAATTTTCAAAGGCAGCAGAAATAGTGTAACTTTCAGTTTCACTAAAAGCACTTAAATTACTAATTTGCATGGCCATAAAAAATAACGCGGCAATGCCTGTGGCGACAAATAACCCGACTAAGGTATCTTGCTTAACTGAGTGTTGCATTAAATGTCTCCAAACATAAGTGCGGTAAGAATAAAGTCTAGTCCTAAAATAGCAAATGCTGAGTTAACAACGGTGCGCGTAGTGGCACGACTTACGCCCTCAGAAGTAGGAATGGCATCATAACCTTCAAATAAGGCAATCCATGAAATAACAAAACCAAAAATTAGACTTTTGATAACCCCATTGAGTATGTCATCATAAAAATCTAAGCTAGTTTGCATTTGTGACCAATAAGACCCCTCGTCGACACCTAATAAGTTGACACCAATTAAATGTCCACCGAGGATACCAACACTACTAAATAGTGCGGCAAGAAGTGGCATTGAAATAAAGCCTGCTAAGAAGCGAGGTGCAATAATGCGTTTAATCGGGTCAATTGCCATCATTTCCATGCCTGATAATTGTTCGGTGGCTTTCATTAATCCGATTTCTGCAGTTAAGGCAGATCCTGCACGTCCTGCAAATAATAATGCAGCGACAACAGGGCCTAATTCTCTGACTAAAGAGGTTGCCACCATCACGCCTAAGGCTTCATCTGCCCCAAAATTTGAAAGAATATAGTAGCCTTGTAGTCCTAAAACCATTCCAACAAATAAACCTGAGATAGTAATTAGGAAAAATGATAATACACCAATGGCGTATAACTGTTTGCTGAGTAAGTGTGGGCGGGGTAAAACGTCGATAATAGCTATTAATATTTGTTGTAAAAAAAAGCTGCTGCGACCTAGTTTGGTAAAGCTATGGCGAGTTTTTTCGCCTAATTGAGTAAGTAAATGAATCATGGTTAATTTTTATCAAAGGCGAGCAGATCATCTATATATGCTTTAGCGGGATAGTGAAAATGAACAGGACCATCCGCTTCACCGTGCATAAATTGTTGTACCCAGTCAGATTCTGAGTTTTCAATTTCTTTAGGCGTGCCATGACCGACAATTTTACCGTGAGAAATAACATAAATATAATCGGCAATCGCCGCCGTATCTTTAACATCATGGGAGACGATAATGCTGGTTAAATTTAGCGTGGTATTTAAGGCTTTAATTAATTGAACCAAGGTTGCCATTGAAATGGGGTCTTGTCCTGTAAAGGGTTCATCATACATAATCATCATCGGGTCTAAGGCAATGGCTCTTGCAAGGGCTATGCGTCTTGCCATTCCACCTGATAACTCATTAGGCATTAAGTCTCTTGCTCCTCGTAAACCCACTGCTTGGAGCTTCATTAATACTAAAGTCCGAATCATAGATTCATCTAAATCGGTATGTTCTCTCAAGGGAAATGCAACATTATCGTAAACATTCATATCGGTTAATAATGCCCCGCTTTGAAACAACATGCCCATTCTTTTTCGTAAACTATATAAATCTTTACGGGCTAATTGGTGTACATTTTCACCATCAACAATGATAGAGCCTGATTCAGGGTGTAATTGTCCCCCGATTATTTTCAATAAAGTTGTTTTCCCTGTGCCACTAGGTCCCATAATGGCAGTTATTTTACCTCGTTGAATATTTAAAGAAATATCATCGAATATTCTTCGGTTTCCCCGTGAAAAAGTTAGGTTTTGTACCGAAACGATAGTGTTATCAAAGCTCACGCGATTTTTTTGAAGTTAAGATGTAAGATAAAAGCGGCTATTTTCTATGACTGACCCCCATTAAGTCAAACACCAATGATTTTGATTGTGGCATAATTCACATTAAATATTAGCGGGATGACGCTTTGCTAGGACAGAAATGATTTAATTATGGCATAATACTTGCTCATTTTGGGCAGTTAATTATGAAAGTGAAAGATTGAATGGCATTATTGCATTACGATAAAATACGCAAATTAGCTTTAGCAGTTATTCAGGTTGAGGCGAGTGCTATTGAAGAACTTAGTCTGCAAATTAATGATGATTTTATAACGGCTTGTGAATTAATGATGCAATCTAAGGGACGCATTGTGGTTACGGGGATGGGAAAATCTGGGCATATTGCAGGAAAAATTGCTGCAACCTTGGCGAGTACAGGAACGCCCGCGTTTTTTGTTCATCCGGGGGAGGCAAGTCATGGTGATTTAGGCATGATTACCCCTGATGATGTTGTTTTAGCTTTATCAAATTCGGGAGAAACGGCAGAAATATTGACCATTTTACCGATTATTAAACGTTTGGATGTCCCTTTAATTGCGATGACAGGACATCCTTCCTCTACCCTAGCAAAGTTTGCGACAGTCCATTTGAATGTGGCGGTTAAAGAGGAGGCTTGTCCTTTAGGTTTAGCACCGACATCAAGCACAACAGCGGCTTTAGTGATGGGGGACGCGCTTGCGGTTTCGCTTTTAGAAACTAAAGGTTTTACCCGTGATGATTTTGCTTTTTCGCATCCTGGCGGAAGTTTAGGTAAGGGATTATTATTACAAGTGGCGGATTTAATGCACACCGATGATAAAATCCCTCAAATAACGGAGAGTGCGTTAATTATTGAGGCTTTAACAGAAATGACCGCTAAAAAAATGGGGATGACCGCGATTGTTAATGGTGATAATCAAGTGCTAGGCATGTTTACTGATGGCGATGTACGTCGAATGTTGGGAAAACATTTAAACCTTAAAACAACGGCTATTACTGAAGTGATGACGAAAGACTGTATTGTTATTAATGCCAATATATTAGCGGCTGAGGCGATGCAGATTATGGAGAAAAAGGAAATTAATGCTTTATTGGTGGTGAATGAGAATAAGCATTTGATAGGAGCTTTAACAATGCATGATTTAATTCATTCTGGAATTGCTTGATTGTGGAATATAAAAAAAATAATTATCAGTCGGTTATTGAAAAAGTAAAAAAATTAAAGTTATTGATTTTGGATGTTGATGGAGTTTTAACCGATGGGCGTTTATTTTTTGATCACCAAGGGGCTGAATATAAATCCTTTCATGCGCGTGATGGTCATGGTATTAAGCTGTTGCAAAAAACAGGCGTGGAAATTGCGGTAATTTCTGGGCGAAAATCAGCGATTGTAAGTTTAAGAATGCAAAATTTAGGGATTGAACATGTTTATCAGGGACATGAAAATAAAATAGCGGCTTTTGAAAAAATTTTGTCTAAAATGAAAATTAGTGCAAAACAAGTCGCGCATGTAGGCGATGATTTGCTTGATTTGCCATTAATGAAGCGAGCAGGATTAGGAATTGCGGTTCAAGATGCTAATTTTGCGGTTAAAAATTATGCAGATTGCATTACTGAGATTGAAGGGGGGTTAGGGGCAGTGCGAGAAGTTTGTGATTTTATTATGCAGGCTCAGGGAAGTTTTGATAGTATTTTACAAAGTTATTTAGACTAAACTGTTAAATTATGAAATATTCACTGATTTCCAATAAGTTATTTTTACAAAATGCGCGAACTTATGTTCTCGCCTTAATTTTAGCAGGGCTTTCTTGGTGGTTGGTTGAAGTGTTTCAATTGCCCGATGAGGTAACTGATAAAACGAAAAAATCATCTCAACATAGCCCTGACTATTTTAGTAAAGGTTATCTTAAAAGAGAAATGGACGAGCAAGGGGTTTTAAAGTCTAAGTTATTTGCAAAAGAAATGTACCATTATAGTGATGATGGGGTAACGCATATGGTTGAACCTGTGATGACGCTTTATAATGCAGATTCGCCGCCTTGGGTTATTCAGTCAGAGACAGGTATATTATCTGTGGGGGGTGAAGATTTATTATTAAATGGCAAGGTCTTTATTAATCGTGCTAAAGCTGCGGGTGTTAAAGCTTTAGGTATTGAAACGAGTAACTTGCGAGTTAAACCTAAAGAAAATTATGCCGAAGGGGATGAATGGGCAAAACTCACTTCACCGCCCCAATGGTCAGAAGGGGTTGGGATTCAAATGGTTTTTAAAAAACCTATTTCATTAAAATTATTAGCAAATGTAAAGAGCTATTATGAAATTAACTAAAAAATTGGTTATATTTTTAGGTGTGTGGACATTGAGCTATAGTTCTTTTAGCTTCGGCTTAGATGATGACAATGAGCAACCGATTTATATTGATTCTGATACCGCATCTTATGATGAAAAGAATGATGTTAGTATTTACACAGGTAATGTGATTTATACGCAAGGGTCATTAGTGGTTAATTCAGATGAAATGACCTTTTATCTTAAAGAAGGTGAAATCACTAAAGTCGTTGCCGTAGGAAAACCTGCGCGATTTAAACAATCCCCTGGAAAAGATAAAGATAATATTCATGGCGTAGGTTTAACGGGAGAATATTACCCCTCAACCTCAAAACTGCATTTAATTAAAGAAGCTGAAGTTTGGCAAGCGGGGAAAAAAACGGCGAGTGATTTAATTATTTATGATACTAAATATTCTGTATTAACCGCAGGGGATAAAAATTCTTCCTCCAAACGTGTTCATACCGTTTTTCAACCTAAAGCTAAAACTAAAGCAAAAAAATAAATCTTTATGGCGACTTTAATAGCAAAGCAATTACTTAAAAACTATAATAAACGTAGTGTTGTTAATGGGGTTTCGCTTCATGTTGATACAGGTGAAATTGTGGGGCTTTTAGGACCTAATGGTGCGGGTAAAACCACTTGTTTTTATATGATGGTGGGATTGATTAAAGCCGATCAAGGTAATATTTACGTTAATAAAAAAATTATTACGCATTACCCGATGCATAGTCGTGCAAAAATGGGGATTGGTTATTTACCCCAAGAAGCCTCTGTTTTTCGCAAACTATCAGTGGCTAATAATTTGCGTGCAGTGTTGCAACTACGCAATGATATTACCCGTGGACAGATGGAACTATTAGTCGATCAGCTTTTGGAAGAGTTGAGTATTGCTCATTTACGAAATCAAATGGCTTTAGGTCTTTCAGGGGGGGAGCGGCGACGCTTAGAAATTGCCAGAGCCTTGGCGAGTAATCCACAATTTATTTTATTAGATGAGCCATTTGCGGGGGTAGACCCTATTTCTGTGATTGATATTAATAAAATTATTGTACATTTAAAAGATAGAGGGATTGGTATACTCATTACGGAGCATAATGTTAGAGAAACATTAGGGATTTGTGATCGGGCTTATATTCTTAATGAAGGTAAAGTGATTGCTGAGGGTAACTCAGAAGAAATTGTTAATAATGAAGAGGTTAGGAAAGTTTATTTGGGCGAAAATTTCAGCCTATAAAAAAATACGGGTAATAACTAGATATTTAACCTAACCTTTGATATAAAATACGATGAAGCAATCTTTACAGCTAGGCATGAGTCAACAGCTTACGATGACTCCGCAATTACAACAGGCGATTAAATTATTGCAATTATCTACCCTGGATTTACAGCAAGAAATCCAGCAAGCATTAGATTCAAATATGATGCTTGAGGTTGAAGAGGAAATTATTAAAGCAGACACTGTTATTGATAAAGAAAAAAAAGAAACCAGTGATGAAGTGAGTGTTGATAGTTTACAGACAGAAATTCCTGATGAATTGCCTATAGATTCTAGTTGGGATGATATATACGATAGTAATGTGTTACCAACTTCATCATCGACAGCTGAGATTCCTGATTTTGAGGTTCAGCAAACGAAAGCGGAAACTTTGCAAGAACATTTATTATGGCAATTAGAATTATCCATTCTATCCTCAAAAGATCATGCGATTGCGATTGCGATTATTGATGCGATTGATCCAAAGGGTTATTTGAGTATTACTCAAGAAGAAATTTATCAAGGATTAATAGAACAGCTAGAGGATTTAGAATTTGATGAATTAATAGCCGTATTACATAGAATTCAAAGTTTTGAGCCAACAGGGGTTGCAGCGGTTGATTTAAGTAATTGCTTAAGCTTGCAATTACAGGCATTACCCCCATCTACAGCCTATAGAAAAGCCGCTTTAGCATTAGTTGGTAATCATCTTGACTTATTGGCCGCTCAAGAAAAATTAAAACTAATTAAAAGGTTAAGAGTTACCGAAATACAATTAGAACAAATTATTGCTTTAATTAGAAGTTTAGATCCAGAGCCAGGTACACAAATACAAGGTTTTGATTCAGGTTATGTTATTCCAGATGTTTTTGTTAACAAGTATAAGGGGGTATGGCGCGTTTCTCTTAATCCAGATATTACGCCTAAATTAAGAATAAACCCTTTTTATTCAGGCATGATTAAACGTGCGGATAATAGCCAGGACAATACAAGTATGAAAGATCATTTGCAGGAAGCAAAATGGTTTATTAAAAGTTTACAAGGTCGCAATGAAACTTTATTACGTGTTGCAAAATGTATTATTGAAAAACAAACTGCATTTTTAGAACAGGGTGCGATTGGCATGAAACCCATGGTGCTTAGGAATATTGCAGAAAAACTTGAGTTACATGAATCGACTATTTCCAGAGTGACGACTCAAAAATACATGCACACACCGAATGGTATCGTGGAATTTAAATATTTTTTCTCCAGTCATGTATCAACTGTTGAGGGCGGGGAGTGTTCTGCTACTGCAATTAGAGCATTTATTAAAGAATTAATAGCAGGAGAGCGGGTAAGTAAACCTTTAAGCGATGAAAAAATATCAATTCTATTAAAAGAAAAAGGCATTAAAGTAGCAAGGCGTACCGTTGCAAAATATCGAGAGGCGATGTCTGTTGCCTCATCAAGTCAAAGAAAGCGTCTTTTGTGATGCTTTTAAAATTACATTTTAACTAGGAGATTATCCATGCAAGTCAGTATAACAGGTCACCATTTGGACGTAACAGAAGCATTAAAAGCTCATGTTGAAGATAAAATTAGTAAATTAAAACGTCATTTTGATAATGTAACTGATGTTCATGTCATTTTAACGGTTGAAAAATTAGTTCAAAAAGCCGAAGCAACGGTTCAAATTAGTGGGGCTAAATTATTTGCAGAGGATCATCAAGAAGATATGTATACTGCGATAGACCATATGGTTGATAAACTTGATCGCCAGATTATTAGACATAAAGAAAAAAATGGTAAGCATAGATAAGCAGAGAGGTTAATTAACCTCGTAAGGTGGGTATAATGCTCACCTTACACAATATGAAAAATGAAGCTCTTAATCGTCGCTATGTAACCCTTGCCATTGGCTGCACAGGGGGACAACACCGTTTCGTTTATCTGGTAAATACCTTAGCCAATGATTTTAAAAATAAAAACCTAACTATTATTATTCACCATCGAGAATTATATTAACCCCTTCTTTTTTCTACCCTCTATCTTCTATCATGCCTACGACTGTTAAACGAAACCATAATAAACATCAATTAGAACGTACTATAGCACTTTTAGAAAAGGGTTCTATTAATGACGTAAGGCTTTTTATCCATTCAATTTATCCTGCTGAAACTGCACATATTATTGAATCATTAGAACCTTTAGAACGTGAAAAAATTTGGTCAGTTATTCCGCCTAATGTTATGGCAGAAATTTTAGTTAAACTGCATGTAGAAGTTGCGACAGGTTTACTTAAAATTACCGATAGAAAGGATTTAATAAAAGCAACAGAAAATCTTGAATCAGATGATATGCTTGATTTATTACATACATTACCAGAACCTTTATTGTCGCAAGTTTTTGATTCAATTGCAGAAGTGGAACGTAGTCGTCTTGAGTCTGCATTATCTTATGATGAAAATACGGCAGGAAGTATCATGTCGTTAGATTTCTTAACTATTCGAGGTGATGTATCGCTTGATGTCGTTTCACGTTATTTACATAAACGGGGTGAAATGACAGAAGCAATAGATAATTTAATTGTGGTTGATCGTAAAAATCATTTCCAAGGCTTACTTTCTGTGACTTCTTTATTGACTAAAGAGGGGCATTTAAAAGTATCAGACGTTATGAGCAGTAGTGAAAATGGAATTCCTTATCAAATGCTAACGTCTGAAGTTGCGTTATTATTTGAACAACGTGATATGTTATCAGCCCCTGTGTTATCAGAAGAAGGGCAGATTTTAGGGCAAATTAGTATAGATCATGTGATTAACATTATCCGTAATGAAGAAGGGCATTCATTGATGAGCCGTGTAGGTTTAGATGAAGAGCAAGATATGTTTGCCCCTGTTGCTGTTAGTGCTAGACGACGGGCTGTATGGTTAGGAATTAATTTATTTACCGCCTTTTTGGCAGCTTGGGTCATTGGACTTTTTGAAGCCACCATTGACCAAATTGTTGCATTAGCGGTATTAATGCCTATTGTTGCTAGTATGGGAGGGATTGCGGGGAGTCAAACGCTCACCCTTGTTATTCGAGGTATCGCTTTAAAGCAAGTTAATGATGCGAATGCAGGTAGAATCCTAGCCAAAGAACTTTCGATTGGGGTTGTTAATGGTATTTTATGGGCTGTTGTTGTTACTATTATTGCAGGGCTTTGGTTTCAAAGTATGAGCTTAGGCTTATTATTAGGGAGTGCAATGATTATTAATCTCATTTGTGCAGCCTTTGCAGGCGCGACAATTCCTTTAGCATTGGATAAAATGGGGATAGACCCAGCGTTAGCTGGTGGGGTATTATTAACAACAGTTACTGATGTGATTGGTTTTATGGCATTTTTGGGGTTGGCTACGATATTTTTATTATAAAAAATTAATACGGTAGACTGGGTTGGAATTTATGAAAACCCAGATCTTTGCTGGGTTTTACTTCGGATGATTCTAGGTGTTTTAAAAAATAAACCCATTTATCAAAATGTATTTTTAATTCATGTGCTTGTTTTTAAACAAAGGCATGGGTAAAAATTTAAAATATAGTTTGTCATAAAATTCTTCACCTTCTTGATTTTTAACGAGACATCACGTCTAAATTTTCGTTTTTCTTCGTAATGGAAACATGGGATTCATTTTTATCACATTACTTAATGTGAATAAGTTTAGGTAAGTTTTAAAGAACAGATGAATGCTATGTAACTTAAAATAAAGCACCAGTTTAGTGCAAATAAACGGGTGTGTGACTTATTTCTAATAATTAAGTTCCTTATAATCAATCTCTTGTGATTAATGGCATATTCTATGCTACGACTTAAGACTATATCTAAATAGTCAGCATGAGGTTAATCATGAATAACAAACAAACATTAGTCGTTATCGGGAACGGCATGGTCGGGCAACATTTCCTGACTGGCCTCATGACCAGTTCGCTTAGAAAAACCTATGAAGTAGTGACGTTTTGTGAAGAAAATCGTGTCGCTTATGATCGGGTTCATTTAACCGAATTTTTTTCAGGTAAAACCGCTGAAGATTTATCATTAGTTGAAGGCGATTTTTTTGAAGAAAATGGCATAACAATTCATATCGGTGATAAGGCTAAAACTATTGATCGTGCGCGCAAATTAGTGACCTCTGAAAAAGGCGTGACGATTGCTTATGACAAAATTATTTTAGCCACAGGCTCCTATCCCTTTGTCCCCCCTATTCCAGGACATCAACGTGAACAATGTCTTGTTTATCGTACGATTGAAGATTTGGAAACCATTACAAAAATTGCTAAAAAATCTAAAGTAGGTGCCGTTGTCGGGGGGGGGTTATTAGGACTGGAAGCCGCTAAAGCCTTAAAAGATTTAGGCTTGAAAACCCACATTGTTCAATTTGCCCCCCGCTTAATGGCCGTACAAGTCGATGAAGGCGGCGGTACTATGTTGGAGAAAAAAATTGAAGACTTAGGAATCAGTGTTCATACCAGCAAAAATACCACCAAAATTGTAAATGGAAAATCTTGTTTTCATAAAATGAATTTTGCCGACGGGGGCGAACTTGAAACGGATATTATTTTATTTTCCGCAGGGATTCGTCCGCGTGATAATTTAGCCAGTGCTTCAGGATTAGCGTTAGGCGCACGTGGCGGCATTCAAATTGATAATCAATGTCGAACTTCTGATCCTGATATTTTTGCTATTGGCGAATGTGCCATTTGGCAAGGTCAAATTTTTGGCTTAGTCGCCCCTGGTTATGCGATGGCGCGAACGGTTGTTAACGTGCTTGAAGGCGGTGATGCTGAGTTTACTGGTGCAGATATGAGTACCAAGCTCAAATTAATGGGCGTTGATGTTGCTAGTATTGGCGATGCTCATGCTCACACTAAAGACGCGCTTATTTACACTTATCAAAATGGTGCAGATGAAGTTTATAAACGCCTTGTTGTCAGCTCAGATAAAAAACAATTACTCGGGGCTGTGTTAGTCGGCGATGCTTCAGGTTATGGGACATTACTGCAATATTGTTTAAATGAAATTGAATTACCCGAACATCCAGACAGCTTAATTTTACCTTCGAGATCAGATGAATCGGTCGGTTTAGGCGTGGATGCACTGCCTGATTCTGCCCAAATTTGTTCATGTCATGATGTGAGTAAAGGTCAAATTTGTTCAGCGGTTGAATCAGGGTGTATGACCCTGGGCGCATTGAAAGATGAAACTAAAGCGGCAACAGGATGCGGCGGATGTTCTGCATTGTTAAAATCGGTATTAGATTCTGAATTAGAAAAAGCAGGGATTGAAGTTAATACCGATATTTGTGAACATTTTGCCCATACACGCCAAGATTTATACAATTTGGTGATGGTTGAAGAGATCAAAACCTTTGATGAATTATTGGAAAATCATGGACAAGGACGCGGTTGTGAAGTTTGTCGGCAAGCGGTGGGTTCAATTCTCGCTTCTTACTGGAATGAATATGTGTTAGAGAAAAATCATTTAAGTCTGCAAGATACGAATGATACCTTTTTAGCGAATATGCAAAAAGATGGCACATATTCAGTTGTTCCTAGAATGACTGGCGGCGAAGTCAGTCCAGATGGTTTAATTGCTGTCGGACAAATTGCTAAAAAATATAAGCTCTACACCAAAATTACAGGCGGACAACGGGTGGATTTATTTGGTGCTAGAGTGGATCAATTACCCCCCATTTGGAAAGAACTCATTGATGCGGGGTTTGAATCAGGTCATGCTTACGGGAAATCCTTAAGAACGGTTAAATCCTGTGTTGGTAGCACTTGGTGTCGTTTTGGAGTCGATGATAGTGTGGGACTCGCCGTTGAATTAGAAAACCGTTACAAAGGTTTACGCGCTCCGCATAAAATTAAATTTGCAGTATCAGGCTGCACTCGTGAATGTGCCGAAGCCCAAGGTAAAGATATTGGCATTATCGCCACTGAAAGCGGTTGGAATTTATATGTTTGTGGTAATGGCGGCATGAAACCCCGTCATGGCGATTTATTTGCCACCGATTTAGATAAAGAAACCTTAATCAAATATATTGATCGCGTCTTAATTTTTTATGTGCGAACGGCTGACCGTCTTCAACGAACCTCAGTGTGGATGGAAAATATGGAAGGGGGTTTAGATTATTTAAAATCAGTAGTAATTGACGATAAATTAAATATTTCAGCATCTTTAGAAACCCAAATGCAACATGTCGTTGATAGTTATCAATGTGAATGGAAAACTACGCTTGAAAGTGAAGAAAAATTAAAACGTTTTCGTCATTTTGTGAACAGTGATAAAACCGATGAAAATATTGTGTTTGTTGAAGAACGGGGGCAAATTCGCCCAGCGGATGAAGAAGAGCGTGAACATTTTAAATTAGTTGAGGTGGCATAATGGCACAATGGATAGATATAGGTAGTGAAGCGGATCTTCAAGCTGATTCTGGTGTCTGTGCTTTGGTTGAAACCACCCAAGTGGCGATTTTTTATATGCCTAAAGATAATAAAGTTTATGCCATTAATAACTATGATCCTTTCAGTAAAGCCTACGTTTTATCACGTGGATTGATTGGTGATTTAGAAGGCAAAATTATGGTTGCATCCCCTATTTATAAACAACACTTTAATCTTGAAACAGGACAATGTTTTGAGGATGACACTGTTCGTGTTGATTGTTATGGCGTGAGAATAGAAAATGGGCGTGTTGAAGTGAGTCTTACGGAGTAAATGATGAATTATAATTATTATGTGGCTGATATTTTTACCAAGGAAGTCTTTAGTGGCGCGCAAATTGCCGTTTTTCCTAATGCAGAAGAGTTAAGCGATGAACAGATGCAGTTAATTGCTACAGAGTTTAATCTTTCTGAAACAGTTTTTATTACACATCCTGAAACAGAAGACAATACCCGTAATACACGTCGAATGCGAATTTTTTCACCTTTAGAAGAAAAAGATTTTGCGGGACATCCAATTATTGCAACCGCTTATGTTTTAGGTTATTGCGGGGATGTTGATTTAAGTGAAACGATTACGCCGATTCTTTTTCAGCAAAATAATGAAGCAATTGAAGCCAATGTAACCGCTGAAGATGGCAAGCCGACGTTTGTGCAATTTAGCCGTCAAAGTAGTGCTAGTATTGATCGTTTTACCCCGAATGATGATGAAATTGCACGTTTTTTAGGGTTAGAACTCTCTGAATTAGATCATAAAAAATACAGTCCCCGTTTAGTTTCTTGCGGTTTTCCCTATTTAGTCGTTCCTGTGTGGAATTATGATAGCGTGCGTCATGCTAAGTTCAGTTATAGTGCGTGGAGTGAATCCATTGCACCACAAACAGCCGCTTCTGAGATTTTATTATTTGCCCCTAAGTCGCCCTTTAATGAGGCAGACTTTAATGTGCGTTTATTAGGACCTAATATAGGTATTCATGATGATCCGCCTGTAGGAACAACGATGCCTGCATTTGCCGCTTATTTATGTTCGTTTGATTTTACTCAAAAAGGCACGCACGTTTTTGCCGTCGATAGAGGGGATGGAGAAACACGCCGTAGTGTATTGAATTTAGAAATGGATAATAAGGGTAAAGAATTATTGACGCTTAGGACAGGGGGAACGGCGGTTATGTTTGCGGAAGGGAAGATTACAGTTTAGTTATCTTTTGATCGCAACACTGAAAAAGTGTACACTAAGTTCTTATTTAATAAGAAGTAAGGATTTCGCATGTTAAAAAATATTACACTCAGTGCAGACTTTGATCTTATCAGCGAAGCGAGAAAAAAAGCCCAGAGTGAAAATACAACACTTAATGCCCAGTTTCGCCAATGGTTAAACCGCTATCTTAGTACTGATCTAAAAGTATCTGATTATGAAAAGCTGATGGATTCGTTTAGTTATGCAAATCCTGGAAAAAAATTTACACGAGACGAAATGAATGAGCGATAAATATTTTTTAGATACTAATATTATTGTTTATTCTTTTGACGTTCAAAGTTTAGATAAACAACGAATTGCTAAAGACCTTGTAAGTAATGCTATCAAAGGTCAGGGGTGTATTAGTTATCAAGTAATACAAGAATTTCTTAATGTCGTCTCTTATAAATTTAAAAACTCTTTGTCATTGCAAGACTGTGAAATATATTTAAAGCGTGTATTAACACCCCTTTGCGAAGTTTACCCTAATATTGAATTTTTTTCTCAAGCGTTGCAAATTAAAAACCGCTGGCAATATTCTTGGTATGATTCTTTAATTATTACTGCGGCGTTACATGCAAATTGTTCAGTTTTATATAGTGAAGATATGCAGCATAAACAGGTTATTAATTCATTAACTATTATTAACCCTTTTTGATATTAGTACAGTGACTGGGTTGGCGTTTATTGAAGTAGTAAATATAATAAAAAAGAATTATTGACACTTAGGACAGGGGGAACGGCGGTGATGTTTGCTGAGGGTAAGATTACGGTTTAAAATATAGAAAAATAGCCGTGTAGGGTGCAGAAGCAAAGTGTCATACACCATAAGCATGTAAATAAACCATTTGTTAGCTTTATACAGAGCATTAGACTATGAAAGAATCTGAATTTAATATCCTTGAATATTTAAAGTCATTTAATCGGAAGGAACGTTTTCATCTGGTTGGTCAGCTCACGGGTAATACTGACTTTAAACTTGACCCAAATATATTTAGAAAATTGCTTGAATTGCTTAAGTTAGAGACACCTTCTTATTACTTCTCTGCTATGGATTATCATTTAGATTGGATATATGCAAGCTTGGTTCTTTCATTCGGTGATTCAAAATCACCAAAAATCCGTGATAAAAAAGATTGTATAACAGGCTCTATTGAAGATGTAGATTTTAT
>DAOUTG010000090.1 GCA_030626845.1 Methylococcaceae bacterium | reverse complement strand
TTAAAAAGCGTGTGCTTTTTAATAATATACATGGTGGGTCGTGAGCGATTCGAACGCTCGACCATCGCATTAAAAGTGCGGTGCTCTACCAGCTGAGCTAACAACCCGATAAGAAGAATACAATTATAATGATTTTTTTTAATTATGCAATAAAAATCATTATTTTTTTAAAATTAATTTATTTTTAAGCTAATTTCTTATATCTTATTCGATGTGGATTATCGGCATCTGTTCCTAAACGTTTATGCTTATCTACTTCATAATCTTCATAATTTCCCTCAAACCAAACGACTTCGCTATCGCCTTCAAAAGCTAGTATATGAGTTGCAATCCGATCTAAAAACCAACGATCATGTGAGATAACAACGGCACAACCTGGAAAGGCTAAAATTGCATTTTCCAAAGCGCGTAAGGTTTCAACGTCTAAATCATTGGTCGGCTCATCTAATAATAATACATTACCCCCTTGTTTTAATAATTTAGCTAAATGAACCCGATTACGCTCCCCCCCTGATAGATTACCAATGTATTTTTGCTGATCTGCCCCTTTGAAATTAAAACGTCCTGCATAAGAACGGGATGAGGTTTCATACGTGCCTACGGTGATAATATCTAATCCATCTGAGATTTCTTCCCAAACCGTTTTTTTATCATCCATGTCATCACGTAGTTGATCTACATAAGCTAATTTTACTGACTTTCCTAGTCTGACTGTGCCATTATCAGCTTCTTCAAATCCTGCCATCATTCTAAATAAGGTCGTTTTACCCGCCCCATTAGCACCAATAATTCCTACAATTCCTCCTGGCGGTAAATTAAAGCTTAAATCATTAACCAGAACTTTATCCCCAAAACTTTTACTAATGCCTTCCACTTCAATCACCATATCGCCTAAACGAGGACCTGGTGGAATGTAGATTTCTTGGGTCTCATTACGTTTTTGAAACTCTTTAGAGGATAACTCATCAAAACGGGCTAAACGGGCTTTGCTTTTTGCATGACGACCTTTGGCGTTTGAGCGTACCCATTCAAGCTCGGCTTTCATCGCTTTCATTTGTGAGGTTTCTTGACGCTCTTCTTGCGCTAAACGTTTTTCTTTTTGTTCTAACCAAGTTGAGTAATTACCTTCCCATGGAATGCCCATTCCACGATCAAGCTCTAATATCCAGCCTGCGACATTATCTAAGAAATAACGGTCATGGGTTACGGCAACCACTGTGCCTGTATAGTCATGCAAAAAACGCTCTAACCAAGCAACTGATTCGGCATCAAGATGGTTAGTCGGCTCATCCAGTAAAAGCATATCGGGATGAGATAATAATAATTGACATAAGGCAACGCGGCGTTTTTCTCCTCCCGATAATTTAGTGACATCCGCATCCCAAGGTGGAAGGCGTAGTGCGTCTGCAGCTACTTCTAGTTGACGATCTAAATTATGTCCGTCACTAGCATTAATAATGTCTTCTAATCGCGCTTGTTCTGCTGCCAATTTATCAAAATCGGCATCAGATTCTGCATAAGCGGCATAAACCGCATCTAAAGCTGTTAGGGCATTTTTTACTACAGCAACCGCTTCTTCTACGTTTTCACGGACATTTTTATTAGGGTCTAATTGCGGTTCTTGAGATAAATAACCGATATTTATACCTTTTTGGGGGATAGCTTCCCCTTCAATATCCGTATCTATACCCGCCATAATCCTTAGTAAAGTCGATTTACCTGAACCGTTTAAACCTAATACGCCAATTTTTGCCCCTGGGAAAAAAGACAAGGAAATATCTTTGAGAATATGTTTTTTCGGGGGAACTATTTTTCCCACTCGATTCATGGAATAGATGTATTGCGCCATTTTTTGTCTGTTATTTAATGATGAAAACACTATTATTTCACGTTCTTAACTTAAACTTAATAGCAAATTCATTTTAATTAAAGGATAAAGCACTTTAATTAAGGAAACTTAATATTTATAAGCTGTTTTTCCAAATTAAGAATTACTGGTATTATGGTCTTTTTTCTATTCTTAAAAATGCTTATGTCTTTGCTAAACCTCTCAGAGTCTTTGCTTCAACTTCCTGCTGATTTACAACTTGCAACTAGAAATTCTATTGTTCAATTTGAAGAAAAATTAATACAAACGGCGCTGACGTTACCTGAAAATGAAGCGGTTAGAACATCATTGCCCAAGGTCTTTTGTTGTAGTCAATTTGTCACTGAAAGTTGCACCCGTTTACCCATTTTATTAATTGATTTAATTGATTCTAACGCGTTATTTTCAAATCAACATCGACAATCGTATCAAGCTTATCTTGCAGAACAAACAATTAATGATGAAAATGCGCTGATGAAAACACTGCGTTTATTTCGTCGTCGTGAAATGGTGCGCATTGCCTGGCGTGACTTAGCAGGTTGGTCAGATTTGGATGAAACCTTACAAGACTTAACCGCTTTGGCTGAAACCTGCATTCAATTCGCATTAGACTTTTTATATCAACAAGCATGTAATCGCCGTGGAATACCAATGCTGGCAGATGGAACACCGATTAATATTGTGGTGTTAGGGATGGGGAAATTAGGGGCATGGGAACTTAATTATTCCTCTGATATTGATTTAATTTTTGCTTATGCTGAAGCGGGGGTTTTAGCAGATAGAAAGCAAACCACTTATAGTGAATTTTTTAGTCGAATTTGTCGTAGTTTAGTTAAGGTATTAGATGCGATTACGATTGATGGTTTTGTGTTTCGTACCGATATACGTTTGCGCCCTTTTGGTGATAGTGGTCCTATTATTATGACTTTTGATGGCATGGAAAATTATTATTTAACCCAAGCGCGTGAATGGGAACGCTATGCGATGATTAAAGCGCGTCAAGTGGCAGGCGATTTTGAGAATGGCAAACAATTAATGGCGATGCTTAAACCTTTTGTTTATCGTCGTTATTTAGACTATGGCGCATTTGAAGAATTACGTTCATTAAAACTACAAATCACTCAAGAGTTACGCCGTAAAGAGCGCGTAGATAATATAAAATTAGGTTACGGGGGGATTCGTGAAATTGAATTTATTGGACAAGCTTTTCAATTAATCCGTGGCGGACAAGAGGTTCGTTTACAACAACGGGGTATTTTGACTATTTTAAAATTACTAGGTGAGCTTGAATTATTAACAATAGAGGATGCTAAACAATTAAGTGAGTCTTATTGTTTTTTACGCCGTGTTGAAAATCATATTCAACAATATCAGGATAAACAAACCCATGATTTACCTAAAGATAAGACGGTACAACAGATTTTAGCTTATTCGCTAGATTTTTCTGATTGGCCAAGTTTTTTAAACTATTTAACTAAAGTTAGACAACAAGTTCATAATCACTTTGAAGCCGTTTTTTCATTATCAGAACCAGATGAAAAGCAACAGTGTAGTCACCTGCTTTGGCAAGGAATGACAGAGCAGGATGATTTTTCCAGCTTAGGCTTTGAAAATATTGCTGATGTTAGCAAAATGTTAATTCATTTTAAACAAACTAATGCAATTAAACGATTAACCGCTAAAGGCGCGGCAACCCTAGAACGTTTAATGCCTCAATTAATTGATAGTCTTGCTGAAATTGAAAATAGCACTAAAACCCTGAAACGCCTTTTAAATCTTTTTGAAGCTGTTGCAGGACGTAATGTTTATTTATCTTTATTGACAGAAAACCCAAGAGCTTTAAAACAATTGGTCAAACTTTCCGCTGCGAGTGAATGGGTTTGTGATTATTTAGCCCGCTATCCTGTTTTATTTGATGAACTTCTTGATACCCGCTCCTTATACGAACCTTTAGAAAAATTGGCTTTAAAGCAACAATTGCAACAGTCATTAGCAAAAATTGATTTAGCCGATGAAGAGCAAATCATGATTGCATTGCGACAATTTAAACATCTTAATGTCTTACGAGTCGCCGCAACGGATATTATGGAAAAAATCTCACTGAGGGTGGTCAGTGATTACTTAACCACCATTGCTGAAACCATTATTGAGTATGTCGTAGATTATAGTTGGCAATTATTAACGATGAAACATGGTTTTCCTGTGAATACCAGTGAAAAAATCGCAGGATTTGCAGTTTTGGGATTTGGTAAATTAGGCGGGATTGAACTAGGCTATGGTTCAGATTTAGATATGGTGTTTTTATATGATTGTGAAAGCGGTCATGCGATGACGACAGGTAAAAAACCCATTCCTAATACCCAGTTTTATGGACGTTTAGGGCAAAAAATACGTCATATTTTAGATACAAAAATGCTTTCAGGATTACTCTATGAAGTTGATATGCGCCTTAGACCCAGTGGTAATTCTGGCTTGTTAGTTTCTCATATTAAAACTTATGAAAATTATTTTAAAAACGAAGCTTGGACATGGGAGCATCAAGCCTTAGTCCGTGGACGTTTTATTGCAGGAGATCAACAATTGCAAACGGAATATCAAGCCATTCGCCAACGTATTTTAAGTTTGCCGAGAGAGACGGTAGAATTGAAAATAGAAGTGCGTGAAATGCGTGAAAAAATGCGTGAATCTTTAGCAAAAGAAAATAAGGGGCAGTTTGATATAAAACAAAGTAGAGGTGGGATTGCTGATATAGAGTTTATGGTGCAATTTGGCGTATTAGCCCAAAGTTTAGCCCATCCTGAATTAACAACTTATACGGATAATATGAGGTTAATTGATGGCTTGCAAACCCATGGTTTTTTCAGTCATGAACAGGCAGAGGTTTTAAAAATCGCTTATTGTCATTATCGTGATTATGGTCATCGACAAGTTTTACAAGGTCATAAAGTCGTTGCAAAAGAGTCTGTTTTTGCTGAACAACGGACAACTGTTGAAGCAATATGGGAGCAATTGATGTGTTAAAAATTAGACTTAGCTCGCTAAATTTTTAATAACTCTATCACAAAATTGAGTTAAGACACATTTTTAAACATTAATATTCAGCGCGTAGAGACCCTCTCTCCAAATCAATCGCAAGGGTTAATTTAAACCACTTCTGGTTGATAAGGTTGTTGGTGTTTTAGAACACCAACACAAATCTGTACTAATTTACGCATTGCCGCTCCTAAAGCTGACATTTTGCTTTTTCCTCATTATATAAATTTTAAGTGATTGAAATTACTAAACTATTTTTTTAGAAAAAACGGGGAAATGGCTATAAAAAGGGTTTTCCTACACCCTCGTTAGGTTTTAATCTACTTTCTGTTCTTCGTTTCATGTAATAATAGTACGCTTGCAATGGGAGTTATATATTCTCTATGCAATGCCCCGTCAGATTTCTGTCGGGCAGTTTACTGAGGTTATACATGAATATAGAAGACGGATTTGAATTAAGAAATTCTTTTGACAAAGGAGAAGGTGTTTTTGCGACAACTTCTTTCGACTCAAATGAAATCGTTATGACTGGCGTTATTAAAAAAACATTAAATGAAAATCATTCTCATGCTTCACAAATAGGTGAGCATGATTATGTTTTCCATGCTGGCTTAATAACTAAAGTTAATCATTCTTGTGAACCAAACTGTGGTATTCATGTGAATAAATCAGGAGCGCATGATTTTATTGCCATAAAAAAAATTTCCCCTGAGGAAGAAATAACATTTGATTATGCCATGAGAAATTACAACATTGATTATTTCCCAATGCAATGTATGTGTGGTTCTGATCAATGTCGGAAAAATATAACAGGATGGAAATATTTACCAGATAACATAAAAGCAAAATATAAAAACTTTTCAGCTCCTTATTTACTTGAATTAGATGCTAAGGAATATATGTAAATTAACTTAAGTAACTTAAAATAGGACGTACGGTAGGCGGCTGGATTAACCTTAAAGAAAAACCTAACAAATATGGCTAAATCCAGCCTACATCGTATTCAAAAATCAAACCTAATCGAGGAGTCGAGGCGTGTGCGACAAGTTAAGCTTGTCATTTTTTGCAAGGTGAAAGTCCTTGTCTGGGTAAGTCAATGACTTGATTCAAAGCGAGCAGCTTTGAAGAGTCTTGTTAGAAGGATGTGTGATGCAAAAGCTTATGGTTTTATTGTTAAGTATTTTTTCGACAATGGTGGTTGCTGAGTCTGAGTTATTGGTTGAGAAAAGAGGGCAGCAAGTTCATTTTGTTTATCCTGATTTGGAAGCGGATGGAGCTTATTATTATGCGATATGGTCGAAGGGGAAAAATGGTTGTGAAAAACTCACTTTGGGTTCTAAGGCATTAATTTTAAGTAATGCGAGTGATAAATTTTATCGCCTGCCTGAGAATAATGGTCATTTATGTTTTCGGCGTAGTGATTCTTTGCTTGGTGAAAAATGGAATTCGTATCAAATTATGCTTGATGAAGAATTTTCAATAATAAAAATAGATGATTCACGGAGTGTTATTAACGATCCTCCAGAACCTATAGAAAAACCTGAAACTCAAGGACAATTATTACCTTGTCAATTCAATTCAAATGATGCTTCTGTCTGTGAATTGAAATTATAATCTTTAATAACATGCTTATTCAAAAACACTTAAACTCAAAATTTATTTTTTTATTGATCTTCTTAATCTATATGAGTATGCCAGTTAAAGGGGACACGACTCAAAAGGTTATTGTGATTGGTGCAGGGGTTACATTACGTGATGCACCAGAAAAAACAGCAAAAAATGTTGGCGTTTTGTCTTTTGGAAATGTTATTAATTATGTGGGTCAAGACAAAGAATGGAGCAAAGTGGTAACACAGGATAATGTTGAGGGTTGGGTTTTAACGGTTTTTTTGAATTTGTTTGACCCAGCTAAAAAAGAAGCGATTTTTCTTAAAGTGGCTCAAAATAAATTTTCATCATCTCAACAAAGTTTTGGTAATTTGGTTGAAATTGTCAATTTTATTAAAAAACTAGAAGTAAGTAATTTAGCAGGAAGTGAACTTTTAACGTTGAAAAATAAGGTGTTAAAGCAATCTTTTAAAATTATTCCTAGCGATAAAGTAGATCAATTGCCTTATTCTGAATGGTTATTGGCTTACAAGAAGCCATCAACGAATAAAACAACTGTTACACAAACTCAAATAACGCAAAAAGATAAGAAAATTGTAAAAACACCTACTGCTACGGTCACAAATACAAATAATAAGAAAAAACCGTTAACTAAACAACAGATTAAACGAGAACAACGTGTTGCCTTAATCATTGGTAATAGTCATTATCAAAAACCGTTACCAGAATTAAATAACCCTATTAATGATGCTAAAGCGATAAAAAGTATTTTAGAAACAAGGGGCTTTAATGTCATTTACGAAGAAGATGTTTCGGCTACCAATTTAAAACGGGACATCCAGCAATTTCAAAGGGTTAGAAAACACACGCTTTCGACTATTTCTAGGAAGCGGTAACTCGCCCATTTCATTCAGTAGCCATGAAAACAAGTCTGG
>DAOUTG010000039.1 GCA_030626845.1 Methylococcaceae bacterium | reverse complement strand
TTAAGAGCGATTAATACCTAAAAACCGACCAACAAAGGCAAACCATTTATTAAAACCAATGGTTACTAGTACAAAACCTAGCATTAAAATACCTTCCTCTATAACCGTTTCAACAATATCAATAATATCCATTCTGCCATAATTAATAATTTCATCGCTCCAATCCAACATTAAACCAATGGCCATACAAATGAAACCAAATAAAATTAAATTCCAACTTCCTCCTGAAAGCTCGGGATATTTTTTTCCTGAACGCCATAAAATAAAAACTAAACTAAAAACTAAGGCTGTTTTTATGCCCTCAAGAATAAAGTCAACAATATCAATATGTTCTACTAACATGAGTTTTCCTCAATAATTAAAATAATAAACAATACTAGCTAATAGACTATTATCCGTATTTTTTGCTCACCAGAAAAACACAAGCAGGATTTTTTTGAGCGCGACATCTTATTTCTTCAACACGAACATTTTGTTTTGTGTTAATTAATCCCGAAATAAGTCCTGTTAAAAAATCACATTGAGGCGTAGTTTTTAAGCTATTGAGTCCCATACAAAAAGGGCAAACAGAAACGTGTAGTTCGTTATCTATAATTTTAGCTAATGCAAAAGGTGAAATAACAGGAATAACAATTTTTTTTAGTGCTTTTCCAATAGAGTTATCTGTCTTTAGTGATTTATAGTGGTTAATCGCTATTTTTTTACCCACCATTTCTCCGACTTCATAAAGAATAGCGGCTTTATTTTCTTCCCTATCTTCATCAAGTTTTTTTGTATAGTCATTTAGATAACCAACAATATCAGGATATTTTTGCGCAATATTATTACCAATGATTAATAAAGTATTTTTATTGTTTAAATCAGTTTTTAAAACTTCATGAACTTGTGCGATGGCTTTTAATTCTTGAATCAAACTATTGATGATGACATCAGTTAGCACTTCACCATTGTAAGCCAATGAAAGTATAAGATGATAGTGTTTATCACACTTAGATTTTTCTTTTGATCGCTCAACAATCGTAAATTTTTTCTCCATCACTAGCAGGGTAATTTTTGCAAGAATTCCTACTGCATCAGTGTCTATAAGAAAATCTAACGTTGTAATTTTCATGGTTTTTCAATATGCAGTTGCTCATATTTTAAGATAATATAACGCGCATTTTTTGATCCTGATAGCATTCCATCTGTCATAATTAATAAGCGCGGTTTTCCATTCCAGGTAATTGCCGCTAATCCTTCTGCTTCTTCAAACCCTTTTAAACCCTCAATAGTAACACGTTGCGTGGTATTTTTTTGTGCATCCCATAGCCATAGTTTAAATTCAATATTGCTACTTTTACCGACAGGTCCACTAACAACAAGATAACCTTTTAGGCGAGGAATATAATTAAGACTACGTATTGCCTCACCTTTCAAATCTAAAAAGTGTATTTGTGATGAAATTTTAGGGGGTATTTGCAAATTAAAGGTAGCGTTAATATTTTCTAAGGTCAAGACAATAGCTCTATTATCCTTTAAGGGCGAACGCAATCCTAATAGTAATTTATCTTGGGTTGGGTTTAAGCTTAAGCCTTCAATATTAAACCCCTGTTTTGACTTACTATTTTGTTCTTCTAAGGCGGCTACTAAAAATGGATGTGCGTTAGCAATAGCATCCTTCAATGTCTTAATAACGACAGGTTCAATAATGGTTTGCCCCTGAATTTTGAATCGAGCTAATTTTTCACGGCTTTTCTTTCTTTTACCCGAGCTTGTGAAAGAGTGCGAAGTAATGATATATAAATACCCTAGGCTATCTATATCAATCCCTTCAAGGTCATCAAGCTTTATAAAATCCTGATATTGCCCCTTTTCTGAAAATTGTTTTTGGGGATAAAGAGGGTCTACGCTAAATTCACCTTTATCATTAAGTGTTAAAATGTCAAAAGGATGATCTTTTTCATCATTAACAGTAAGAAAACGACCATCGATTAATTGTTGTACGCCTGATGCCTCCTGAACTGCGCTTAATGACTTGAATTCAGTGAAAGTTGGATAAGTCTCTGATGGTAAATCAAATGCTTTAACATCAGGAATAACAGCGTTCATATTTAAGGATAAATAAATAATAAAAAACAAACTAATGCTTGTGGCTAATCCTGCTATAAAAATATTATAGGCAAGACGGAGTAATTTGAATTTTCTAACTAAACCAATACCCAAACCATGTGTATGTTGAGCAATGTGTCGATAAGTTAGTTCACGGTCTTCCATAATTTTATTAACAACTTTCAGATAGTCATCTTCCTTCAAAGCAATAAAATGTCCAAAAAATAAAATATTTGCTTTTCCTGTGAAAAAATCTTTTTTAGAAATATCAAGACGACTACTAATATTAGGTCGTGCAGCACGAATGGCTAAAGACATTGCCATAAGACTTGTTAATAGCAAAACTCCAACAGGTATTAATAAATAAGGATTAGAATTAAAAATGATTCCACCACTAGCAATGACAACTGATAGAATAAAGCCATTAATTGAAATCATGATATTAGCTTTGTTATCGGCTAATGCAGTGAGTGCTAATTGCGTACGACAGGAGCTTCTAAACATGGTTTCAACACCACGAATACTCCCTTTTTCTCTAAATTTAGACTCTTTTTTTTGTTGCTGTTTTTTCTTCTTTTTTTTCTTCTTTTTGGTGATTTCAGTTTTACTTTTACTCGTATCAAGTTCATCAGAAGTTAATGATACCTCACCCGCCTCACTTTCTTTTGATGCGGGAATAGAATCTTGTTTTTCTTTTAAAAATAATTCCGACATGAGTTAAAGTCCTAACAGGTGATGATTATTTATTTTAGAGACTATATTTTTCAATAGTTCTTAATTTTAGCATGTTTTTTATTGGACAAAGGAAGGGCTATTTCCTTTTTGTGATACATATTTTAACTTTGTGCTTGTTGTAAGAATGTGGGTTCAGTTGTTTATTAGTAAGAAACTTAATTTATAAATGAGCAATATTAATCTCTGCAGATGACAAACATATAAATTGGAGTCCGAAACATATTTTAGACTCCAGTATTCCATTGATTTATAAGTAATTTATCTTTCAAAATATTTATATACAGCTGTTAAATTAACAGGGGTTACATTATGAAAACAAAGGAAATATAGAGAAGGTGCTTAATAAACTCTATCTAACTTTTTTTGGTGAGTTTTTGGCCAAGCATTGAGTACTGATTTAACGACTGTTGCTAGTGGAATAGCAAAAAAAACCCCCCAAAAACCCCAAAGTCCCCCAAAAAATAAAATGGCAATAATAATTGCAACAGGATGTAAATTAACCGCTTCTGAAAATAAAAAAGGAACTAAAACAACGCCATCTATTGCTTGGATAACAGAATAGGCAATGACAATATAAATAAATGAATCATTACTCAAACCCCATTGAGCATAGGCAACACCTAATACGGGAAAGGTTACAAGTGTTGCTCCTACATAAGGAATAATAACGGATAACCCCATTAACACAGCTAATAACATGGCATAATTTAATCCCAGAGTTGAAAACGTTGCATAGCTTGCAGCCCATAGAAGAAAAACTTCGACAAATTTTCCACGCACATAATTTGCAATTTGAATATCGACTTCTTTCCAAACTTTAGTGGTCAAATAACGTTCTTTTGGCGTAAATTGTAAAAACCACTCAAGTAATATTGTTTTATCTTTTAAGAAAAAATAAACCATTAAAGGAACTAAAAATAAATAAATCATCGCAGAAATTAAGCCAACAACAGAGGCTGCTGAACCTGAAATAATTTCTTGCCCGTATTGTAGTAATTCATTTTGCACTGAAATTATTACCTTTCTAAGACTGTCTTCAGTCATAAGCTGTGGATACATTTGAGGTAAATGCATAATTTCCGTTTGCATACTTTTAAGTATGTCAGGAATTCGTTGTACCAATTGAATCGTTTGGGAAAATACCATTGGCATCAAGACAAAAATGAAAAATCCCAAACAAGTGATAAAAATTGAAAAAATCATATACACTGCAAGTAAACGGGATATTTTTTTCTTTTCAGCTTTTATCACTAAACCATTTAATAAATAAGCAATGACAATAGATGCAAGCATCGGCATCAATAGATCAGATAAAAAATAAATTGATAAGGAGCCAAAAAATAAAATGACCGCTAGGGCGACAGTTTGAGAATTAGGTAAAAAGCGTTGTATTCGATGACTAATATAATGAAAACTTGAAGAATACGAAGGCGTTGTCATAACTTATGTCCCCTCTTAAATAAAATATTATCGCTACTTTCGTTTATGAATAGGGTTAAACGGTTGTTTTTTTGTTTTTTTTGTCGTTGGGTAAGATTTATTTTTTGTGGGTGAAGTTTTTTGTTGCCAATGTAGGTTTGGTTTTTTTTCAGCCTTCATTCCTACAAATTCCATTAAAATAGTGAGTTCTTTTTCATCTAGCTCATAAAAAGTATGTGCTTTAACACGCTCTGGTAAAATAGCAGGTCCGTATCTAACACGCATCAGACGGCTTACTATTACCTCTTGAGACTCCCATAAACGGCGAACTAAACGGTTACGACCTTCTTTAACGACAACGTGATACCATTTATTTGCACCTTCACCTGCAAAAAATTTTATATCGTTAAAATGAGCTAAACCATCTTCAAGTTCAATCCCTGTTTTTAAACGTGCTATCATTTCATCATTCACTGTCCCAAGTATTCTGACGGCATATTCACGATCAACTTCGGTCGATGGGTGCATCAGACGATTAGCTAATTCACCGTTATTTGTTACTAAAATCAACCCTGAGGTATTAATATCTAAACGTCCAACGGCAATCCAGCGTCCAATTTGTAATTTAGGTAATTGGGTGAAAATAACGGGACGACCTTCAGGATCTCGCCGAGTCACAACTTCCCCTGTAGGTTTATGATAAACGAGTACTCGTGTTGGTTGTTCTGCAAATTTTTCCCAATTAACAATACGTCCTTTTATGTGTAATATATCGCCTGTTTTTAACGATTGCCCTAAATGTACTTTAACGCCGTTAATCGTTAATAATCCGTCCTCTATCCAACGCTCAATTTCACGCCGTGAACCTAATCCACCTCGTGCTAATATCTTTTGAACTCGCTCACCTGTTTTAATAAATTCAAAATTATTAGTTTTTAACTCAGGTTGTTGATCTTTTTGTTTTTTATACTTATTGTTTGGTTTGTTACTCACTGCTGTCCTTTAAGGTTACTTGAGATTCAATCATCAGCTCATCCCATCTTTAAGTTCTTCTAAGGCTGGAAGTTGGGTAAGTGATGATACATTAAAATAGTCTAAAAATTGTTTATTGGTTGCATAAAGTGCAGGACGACCAAGAATCTCTTTACGTCCTATGATATCAATCCATTCACGTTCTAATAAGGTATTCATAATTTGAGAAGATACGCCGACACTTCGTATATCTTCAATATCACTATGCGTTACAGGTTGATAATAAACGATAATGGATAATGTTTCTAATAAAGCCCGAGAATATTTAGTACACACCTGAAAGCGATAGCTTGTTGCAAATTTTTTTAACTCAATAGTATGATTTTGATAATTAATTATTAGTGACTGACAGGCAAGATCAATATCTTTGATAAAAAAGGTTTTTAATTCTGGGAAGAGCTTTTGTAATTGTTGGGTGGAAAAACTTGAAGACATCTTAACATGTTGTGGTAAAACTCTACAGTGCTTTAGTCGCCAATTAAAACTGGGGTACATCCCCCTGCAATCATACCACCATGCGAGCAAGTATCTAGCATCCTTGCTGCAGGCATTTTACCGATTAAAATGGTTGCCAAACCTTTAGCGATAGTATTAGTTATACCTACGCAAATTGCCATATGACCTAATATTGCAGTATGGAAAATATTTAATTAGAGCTTTGGCTTACACTATAAATCTGTAAAAATTATGGATAGAATACGTACAAATTTTCACATTAATCACCCCCTTTTTTTAATTTTATGAAACTTATTACATTTACACATAACCAACAAACCCGTATTGGTGCTGTTGTTGGCAATAAAGTTATCGACAGCTTAAATCATCCTCAAATTCCAGCTTCTATGATTGCGTTTTTAAGACAAGGAGAAGCCGCATTAACAGCAATGCAGCAATTAATAAATAATGCTGGGGATATATTGAGTTTAGATGACATTAAATTACTTGCGCCTGTGCCAAAGCCTAGTAAATTTTTTGGTATTGGTTTGAATTATGCTAGTCATGTAGGTGAAACAAGCTACGAGCGCCCTAAATTTCCTGTGTTTTTTAATAAGCAATCCAGTTGTATTATTGCTAATGATGAGGCAATTCATTTACCTAAAATTTCAGAAAAGCTAGATTATGAAGGCGAGCTGGCATTTGTTATAGGTAAACGCTGTCGTCATGTCCCAGAAGATAAAGCGCATCAAGTGATAGCAGGTTATACAATCGTTAATGATGTCACTGTCCGTGATTGGCAAATTCGTACACCCACATGGACAATGGGAAAATCGTTTGATACCCATGGTCCTATTGGACCTTATTTAGTCACTGCTGATGAAATAACTAATCCTCATCAATTAACGTTAAAAACTTGGGTTGATAATGAACTGCGACAAGAGGCGAATACGTCACAGATGTTATTTAATTGTTATGAAATGGTGGCTTATTTGACAACTGTAATGACATTAGAACCTGGGGATATTATTTCTACGGGAACACCTGCAGGGGTGGGCGTTAACATGTCACCACGAGGTTATCTAAAAGTGGGACAAAGCGTAAAAATTGAAATTGAAAAAATAGGGCTATTATCTAATTTTGTTATTGATGAGCCAAGTGACTTGGCTTTGTATTAGTTTTCATCGCAATAGCAGATGACATTTTACGTTAAATCACAGTACAATAATGCTAATCAGAAATAAATGTTGAAATTAAAGCCTATGAAAAACATTTCGCGGTTGTCAATATTGTAGTTCTGTATAATCGTAAGTTTTAATTTTAAGGAGTTTTCCAAATGGCAACAGGCACTGTAAAATGGTTTAACAATACGAAGGGTTTTGGTTTTATTGAACCTTCCGAAGGAAGTGAAGATGTTTTTGTACATCATTCGGTTATCGTAGGGGATGGGTTTAAGACGTTAAATCCTGGACAAACCGTTAACTTTGACATTGAAACAGGTGATAAAGGTTTAACTGCGGTAAATGTCATGCCAGAATAAAAGGCATTCTATTAAAAGCCCTTTTCATAGAGTATGGCAAGGGCTTTTTTATCTAGAAAATGGTTGTTAGCCTACATAGAACTGACGCATCATTCCCAAATCTTCATGCTCTAAATTATGGCAATGGTAAAGAAAAAAACCTTTGTAATCTTCAAAAGGTTTGATGATTTCGATTTCTTCACCTGGCATAACTAACACCGTATCCTTCCAGCCATTATCTATAAAACCCTTATTGACTGTTGCATAAGCTGCTTCATCATTGCCATTATAGGTTCTTGATAAAATTTGATATTGCTGTCCGTGTAAATGAATTGGATGAGGCATTGACATTCCCCCCATCATTCCCATTCTTCCGCGTGATCCCTGTTCATGAAAAATTCTTATTTTTTTATGAGAACCCAATTCAACTTGCTCATCTTTCATCACTCTGTTCATTGAAAAGGATTTTCCATTGATAAGTGCTGACATATGTTGCATTGATAAACCAATAGGAATAGGGTTATTAATATTATTAACGTCATTTTCACTGAAGCGTTTAATCGTTGCTAATTGTATGGGTAACTTCGGTGAGTCGCTGACTATTTCTGTTACTTTAAAACTTGCAATTTTAAACTTAGCCCCCGCTTCAATGCTATTTGATCCCATACCAGACATACGGACCATCATCATAGGTAGGTTTGCATCATAAGGTAAGCTATATAATTTTAATTCAGCCCCAAGTTGTCGACCACTAAAGTCTAACCATAAATCCAAACGCTCCGCAGGGGCGAGCATGACATAGGGTCTAACCTCAGGTTTTTCTAATAAACCACCGTCTGTACCAATAACGGTTATTGGTGTGCCATCGTCCCAAGCCAATTTATAAATTCGTGAGTTAGACCCATTTAAAGCCCGAAAACGATAAGCACGGGATTTAACGGAAAATTCTATATTAGGCTTTCCATTCACCATAATCATTTCCCCTAAAAATCCCATCATCCGCTCAGGCATTCGTTTAACATAACTTAGTTGATTATCGCTATCAAAAGAGCGATCTTGAATAACAAGGGGTAAATCATATTCACCCGTTGGCAGCTCTAATTTTTTTTCATGCGCATCAGTGACTCGAATCATACTGGATAAACCATTATAAACTTGTCGACCTGTTTCACCATGCGTATGTGAATGATAAAAATTAGTGCCTGCACGATTTAAAACTTCAAACTCATAAACATATTGCTCTCCTGGCTGAATAGCATACATGGGATGACCATCACTGTGTTGAGGGACATGCAAACCATGCCAATGAATAATGGAAGGTTCATCTAATTCATTATTAAAAAATACTCTAACCTTTTGTCCTTGTTCCAAGTTAATAATAGGGCCTAAATAATTTTCTTTTAAAGTGAGTAATGTTTTTGGATCACCTTTTAAAACCTTAGCATAATATTTTTGTACTGCTGTTTTATTCCCTTGTTTTAAAATTTGTATAAAAGCAGACTTTGAAGTAAATTCTAATTCTACATCCGCTTTAAAATTAGCACTAGGATAGTTTTTAGCCGTTGATGTATTAGCTAACAAAAATTTCGGAAACGCAGCCGTTGCCAAGCCTAGGCTGGAATATTTTAAAAACTGTCTTCTATTAAGGTTATTATTTGTCATGTTAGCCTCATAAGGTAATAAATAAGTAAGTGGTGATATACTAAACATTACGCCTATTTTCATAGCCGTGCAAGGGACTATTTTATAGAAAGGTTAAAAATTGTCACCAGCTTTCAAACTAAACTAAGTTATAATTACTCTTTTTTATCGACAACTTATTGAGCATTGTGTCTAGTTTAAATAATGATTTAACCACTTTTCAGGGATTAATTTTTGCCTTACAAGATTATTGGGCTAAACAAGGGTGTGTTTTGTTACAACCTTTGGATTTAGAAGTAGGGGCTGGAACTTTTCACCCCGCGACTTTTTTACGTGCCATAGGGCCTGAACCTTGGCGTAGCGCTTATGTACAACCTTCACGCCGTCCAACAGATGGGCGTTTTGGTGAAAACCCGATGCGTCTACAACACTATTACCAGTATCAAGTTATTTTAAAACCCTCGCCAGACAATATTCAAGCACTTTATCTTGATTCATTACGTCATTTAGGCTTAGATTTATTGGAACATGATGTCCGTTTTGTTGAAGATAATTGGGAATCACCGAGCCTAGGCGCGTGGGGCTTAGGCTGGGAAGTCTGGTTAAATGGAATGGAAGTCACGCAGTTTACTTATTTTCAACAAATTGGGGGCTTAGAATGTAAACCTGTGACGGGCGAAATTACCTATGGCTTAGAACGTATTGCCATGTATATTCAAGGGGTTGACAGTGTTTATGATTTAGTTTGGGCAAAGAGTCCCCAAGGTGTAGTGACTTATGGTGATGTCTTTCATCAGAATGAAGTTGAGATGTCAGAATTTAATTTTGACCATGCCAATGTGCCTTTTATGTTTGAATGTTTTAATATTTACGAGCAAGAATCTAATAAATTAATTGAAAAAGATTTGCCTTTACCCAGCTACGAAATGGTTTTAAAGGCTTCGCATATCTTTAATTTACTGGATGCACGTCATGCAATTTCAGTCACAGAACGTCAGCGTTATCTTTTACGCATTCGTAATATGGCAAAAGCCGTTGCGAAAGCTTATTATCAACGTCGGGAAGCATTAGGTTTTCCAATGTGTAAATAACCTCTATTAATTACCAAGAATAATGACAACAAAAATTGCTATTAGTGTGGGTTATGCCAGTGATAAAGGGATAAAAGCTGAAAATGAAGATTTTTTGGGTCATTTTATTCCAGAAGATGCACAATTGACTCATAAAGGGATTAGCGTTGCTATTGCTGATGGTATGAGTGGTTGTGAAGCAGGTAAAGAAGCCAGTCATTGTTGTATTATTAGTTTTTTAAGTGATTATTACAGTACCCCTGATTCTTGGTCGGTAAAAAAAGCAGGACAAAAAATTCTCTCAGCGACTAATTCTTGGCTTTATAGTCAAGGTCAGATTCAATATGAATCAACTAAAGGCATGGTTTGTACCCTGAGTGCGATGATCTTTAAATCAACCACAGCGCATATTTTTCATATCGGTGATTCTAGGATTTATCGCTTACGTCAGGGTGGGTTTGAACAAATGACCCGCGATCATCGTATTTTTTTATCTAAAGATAAGAATTATCTTAGTCGAGCAATGGGCATTGAACCCCATTTAGAAGTGGATTACAAAGCCTTTCCATTGGAGAAAAATGATATTTTTTTGATGACCACCGATGGTATTCATGATTTTATTGATGATAAAGCCTTAAAATTACAGTTACAGCAAGGAAATGATTTATCAGCACAAGCACAAGCTATTTTAGATCAAGCTTTTGAAAATGAAAGTGATGATAATTTAAGTTGCCAGATTATTAGGATTGAATCTTTATCACAGGCTAAAGAGGATGAAGTTTTACGTCGTCATGCAAACTTACCTTTTCCACCCCCTTTAGAAGTGGGAATGGTTTTAGATGGTTATAAGATTGAGGCTGAATTACATGCGAGTAACCGTACTCAAATTTACAAAGCCTTTGATACCCAAACAAAAACATGGGTTGTTTTAAAAACGCCTTCAGAATTATTTAGCGATGATACCCATTATATTGAACATTTTTTACATGAAGAATGGGCGGGAAAGCGTATTCAACATGAAAATGTACTTGAAATCCTTAGTTCTGATCGAAATAAGAGTTGTATCTATTATGTGACTGAGTTTATAGAGGGAAAAACTTTAAGACAATGGATTGATGAAACCCCCAAACCTTACATCCGAGAAGTTCGGAAAATAATTAAACAAGTGGTTAAAGGCTTACGGGCTTTTCATCGTATGGAAATGTTGCATCAGGATTTAAAACCTGAAAACATTATGATTAATACCGAAGGGGTTGTAAAAATCATTGATTTTGGTTCAGTTAAAATTGCAGGAATCGCAGATATTATGCGGATAGACCCAAATAAAGAAGAGAACGTTTTAGGAACACTAAATTATACTGCTCCTGAATATCATCTAGGGCAGCGAGGGACTATACAATCTGATTTATATTCTGTCGGGGTTATTAGTTATGAAATGATTAATCACAGCTTGCCTTTTGGCACTTTTCCAGAACACCCTAATAAAATGAATCTTGCTAAACTGCATTATCACCCTAGTTTTCATCATAATGCGATGGTGCCTATTTGGATAGATGGGGCATTAAAAAAAGCAACGTCTCTTAATCCGAAATTGCGCCATGAATCTTTATCAGAATTTATTCACGATATTACAAAGCCCAATTCAGAATTTTTAACAAATGAAAAAAATATTCCTATGATTGAAAGTAACCCTTTATTATTTTGGAAATCAATGACTGCTGGTCTATTTTTGAGTAATTTAGTGTTTGTTTATTTACTTAGCTTATGAAAGAGATATGAATATTCAGACCTTATATGAAAAAGATTTTCATGCTTGGACGAATCAACATATTAATTTCCTAAGTGAAAAAAGATTTAATGAATTAGATGTTGACCATTTAATAGAGGAATTAGAAGGGATGGCAAAAAAAGATAAAAGTGAGTTGGTTAATCGCTTAGTTATTTTAATTGCTCATCTTTTAAAATGGCAGTATCAGTCAAATAGACAAGGAAAAAGTTGGCGAGTTACGATTGATGAGCAACGAGATCAGGTTACCGCTGGTTTGTTGGAAGAAACACCCAGTTTAAAACCTTATTTAGTTGAAGCGGTTAAAAAATCTTATTCACGGGCTGTAAAGTTAGCGGCTAAAGAAACAGGCTACACTATATCTCATTTCCCTAAACAATGTCCTTATAACTTAGCGCAATTATTAGATGAGGATTATTATCCTGAAAATTAATGCTAAAACTAGAAGTTTAAATGACTAATTTTTACAAGCTGTTCTCCTTGAGATTGCGCTATAAAATTTTTCCAAATACCCGCCTCTTTGGCTAATTGCTTAAAATTTTCTGAACGGTTGGTCATTTCTGCGGCAACCAGCATTAATTCTAACTCTAATGCGGGCATTGCCTTCATTAATGATTTAACCCATTCTCGATTAACCCCATGACAACCAAAATCACCTAAAGATAAAGCTCTGGAAAACCCATAAAATTGCTGCATTCGGGTGGCACAAAGTTGACTATAGCGTTTACGTTTAGACGGCTTTTTTAATGACTCCTTAATGGCAAGACTTGCAAGGGCTGCATTATAAAACGCATTTTGTACTCCATGAGAGAAAATAGGATCAATAAAAGCGGCGGCATCACCAATACAATAATAATTATCACCACAAATTTGAGTAGAATAATAAGAATAATCAGGGCGATATTGTAATGAGTTATTGATGAAGCTGGCAGGGGCTAATAAATCTTTTAAATAAGGGCGTTCATAACAAGTTTGTTTAAAAAACGCCTCGCGTTGTTGCTTATTCATTCCTTTAGTTTTATCGGTATGTACCACTAAACCGACACTGGTTTTATTACGCAAAATAATATGCCATAACCAGCCATCTTCATAAGAGATAACAAAGCTGACAGGGCTTATTTTATTTATAGATTTTAGTGAATGACTTTGAGTATCAATACCTGGATAGCGTGAATTTTTGAAATAACCCCACATAGATAAAAAATTCATTTTATGGCTAATAGTTTGCCGTGTTCCGAATTGTTGAGCAAGTAAAGAGTTGTGTCCTGTTGCATCAATCACATAGGAACATTTGATAAAACATAGTTGATTTGTATCACTATGTCTATCTGTAAAATAAACGATAGGGCTGGAAGGGTCACTAAAATCAACTTTTCTAACCGCGATTTGTTGAAAAAAATAAGCCCCCGTTGCTTGAGCGTGTTTCAATAATAAATTATCGAAAATATCACGTTCTACATGTAAACCTGAGCGTTGATAACCAAAATCTGAAAATAAAATTTGCTGGATTTTTCCATCCCATACCGTAATTCCTCCTGCTTTATGAATAAATCCTTCCGCTTCAATTTTATTAGAAACGCCCAACGTATCGGTGAATTTCCAGAAATGGGGAATAAGGCTTTCACCGACTTGATTACGAGGAAATATTGTTTTTTCTAAAATAACAACCTCATAACCTGCGTGGGCTAAGTGGGTTGCCGCACTACTTCCCGCAGGTCCTGCGCCTATAATAACAATATCTGTTTTTTTAGGGATAACCATGGATTTTAACCCATTATTTTGAATTGACATATACAACCTGATTTAGCTAAACATTCTTCTAGTTCTATTTCAGAATCTAACAAACGACTCATTAAAGCTAAATCAAACTGACAAATTTCTTGATGCTTTTGAGCAATATCATGGTAAATACAATTACGTGCTTGGATTCTAGGATTATGCTCATTTACGTTAGTTTGTCGGCTTGATTCAAAACCTAGTTGCTGCATAATAACCAATAAAAGCTCAATACGTTCACGGGGAGTTTTATTTTGCATTTGTGGTAAAAAATCTTGTGCAACTTGTTCACCTAACCGATACATGTAATTACTTAAACCTTCTGCTCCCATTTGCTGTTTTAGACTCGCTAATAATAGTTCTGAGAACCAAGAATATTGTTTGGGGAAAAAGTTAATTCCTTGTTCTGTTAAGCAATAATTACGAACAGGTCGTCCTGCTGTCTTGTCTAAAGAACCTTCACAAATGTAATTCAGTTGTTGTAGTTTGGAAAAGTGCTGCAATATAGCAGTTCTAGAAATATCTAGCGCGTTGGCAATTTTATCAATACTCAAGCCTTTTCTATTTTCCAATAATAATTGTAAAATCTGAGTTTGCCTTGCGCTAATTTTATTCATTTTTTATGAGTAGTCGCTTTACTTTGCTATTTATTTAATCTAAAGATTAACAGAAAGTTTTTTAGAAAGCTAAAATAATCTTTTGTAATATAAATATTGTAAAAGATTATTTTATCAAGTAAGCTAAGATAATCTAATTTAGAAGTGACTAATATACTTGATTTATTATCACCCTAATATTAGTGAAAACCTTTAAGGTTTATTTCCTTTCAATTGTTACTAAGGTGGACTATTTATGAGCGACTCTCTATACGAAAAATTAGGCGGTGAAGCTGCGGTTAATGCAGCAGTTAATATTTTTTATCGTAAAGTTTTACAAGATGAAACTATTAATCATTTCTTTGAAACCACGGATATGCAAAAGCAAATGGCAAAGCAAAAGTCTTTTTTGACGATGGCATTTGGCGGACCTAATAGTTATACAGGGGAAGATATGCGTAAAGGTCATGCGCATTTAGTTGAAAAAGGCTTAAATGATAATCATTTTAATGCAGTTGCAGAACATTTACAGTCAACCTTGGAAGAATTAGGGGTTGCAGCAGAGTTAGTTGCAGAAGTTATGGCAATTGCAGAGAGTACGCGTAATGATGTACTGGGTAAGTAGATACACAAATTAAGTTACTTATTTTGAAATAAGGTATTTAAAATGGCTACATTAAATTATAAACAACAAGATTATATTTGCCAAAAAAATGAAACTGTTTTAGATACCTTGTTGAGAGAAAACCTTAATATTGCTCATGGTTGTCGCCAAGGTGTTTGTCAGAGTTGCATTATGCGTAGTGTGGATACAAATCCTCCTGTCGCTGCCCAACAAGGTTTACGAGAAAATCAAAAACAGCAAAAACATTTCTTATCGTGCTTGTGTTTGCTTGAGCAAGATATGCAACTAGAACAGATTACAGAATCTGAGTTTGCTCATAATCTCAAAGTTTTATCTAAGCAAATGTTGAATCATGATACGTTATTACTCCGATTGTTACATGATGAAGCATTTACCTTTAAATCGGGACAATTTATTAATCTTAAATCAGCAGATAATACGGTTCGTAGTTATTCCATTAGTAATCCACCTAATAAACAATTGCATATTGAATTGCAAATTCGCTTATTAGCTAATGGGCGTTTTGGTAGTTGGGTTCATAATGAGGTTGAAATTGGTGATAATATTCCCGCTTCATCGGCATTAGGCAGTTGTTTTTATAATACAGAACGACAAGAGCAGGGGTTATTGTTAGTAGGAACAGGGAGTGGTTTAGCACCGCTTTACGGAATCTTACAAGATGCCTTACAGCAAGAACACAAAGGCGCGATTCATTTATTTCATGGTAGCAGACAGGCAAAGGATTTATATTTAAAAGAACAAATACAACAGCTTGTTAGTGAACATGAAAATTTCAGTTATACGGCATGTATTTCAGGTGAATATAGAAATGAACATGAAGAACATTATAGCCAAGGTCGAGTTCACGAGGTTGCGCTTTCAAATTATTCTTATCTGAATAATTGGCGAGTTTATTTATGCGGACATCCTGAGATGGTTAAGCAAATGCAAACACAAGTTTTTTTAAAAGGGGTTGATATGAATGATATTTATGTTGATGCGTTTCATTTATCTAGCTTGTAAATAAATGCGGGAGTACAAAACAAGTTTTGTACTCCAAAAATTCTTAATTAAAAATATTATTATTCAGCCGTTGAACGATAATACTCAATAGCAGCAGCAACACCACTTCCCGCTTTTATATCATAACCACAATCTAATAAGGCCATTTCTACCCCTGCAATTGTTCCCAGCATAGAGACATCATTCATATCCCCAATGTGACCAATACGGAATAATTTTCCTGCAACTTCGGTTAAACCTGCACCTAAAGAAATATTATATTTTTTATAAGCCACGCCAATCAATTCTGCGGCATCTTTGTCTTCTGGAACAATAATGGCTGAAACAGTATCTGATTCAAAACCTTTATGAGCGCAAAGTTTTAAACCCCAAGCAGCAATTGCCAGGCGACAACCTTCACCTAAACGATGATGGCGGGCATAAACATTTTCCATCCCCTCTTCTAATAACAATTCTAATGATTTAGCTAACCCATGAATCATCGGTGTAGAAGGCGTATAAGGCGTATAACCGTTGGCATTTTGTGCCATTTGGTCGCCTAAATCTAAAAAGCAACGCGGATAAGTTGAAGTTTTAGTCGCCGCTAAAGCTTTTTGACTAAAGGCAACAATGGCCGCCCCTGCTGGCAACATAAACCCTTTTTGTGAACCACTGATTGCACCATCAATGCCCCAATCATCCATTTTAAATTCGATACTAGCGATAGAACTTACGCCATCAACAAATAATAGAGCAGGGTGGTTAGATGAATCCATTGCTTTACGAACCCCTGCAATGTCACTCGTTACGCCCGTTGCTGTTTCATTATGGGTTGCTAAAACTGCTTTAATTTCATGATTTGCATCTTCTTTTAAACGGGCTTCTAAATGGTCAACAGGAATCCCTTTACCCCATTCAATCTCATGAACTTCAACATCAAAGCCTAGACGTTTTGCCATACTCATCCATAAATGACCAAATTGACCAAAACGATAAATAATGACTTTATCACCCGGGTTTAAAGTATTGGTTAATGCAATTTCCCAGCCTGCCGTTCCTGTTGCTGGAAAAACAAAGGCTTGTCCTGTTTCAGTTCTAAAAACTTTTTTTAAATTTTCTAAAACAGGTTTGAATAATTTAGGAAAATCAGGAGAGCGGTGATCTTCCATGGGAACGTGCATCGCACTTAATATTTCGTGAGGAACATTCGTAGGACCTGGAATAGATAAATGATTGCGACCTGCCATTAGTGTACCTTATGTATTAATTAAAGTGGGGTCTGTAAAGAAGCGACAGACAAAAGGGATAGATTTTGCCAGATAACGAGGTAATCGGCAAGTAAGGAATAGCATAAAATAGAGCAAGTATTGAAAAACACATAAAAAATAATTAATTCATAGCCTATTCAAGATTTTTTGATTATGCTTTAATGAAATAATTTATGGAGAAAAATTATGTATAAGCAGATTAAATATATTACCCTCATTAGTTCTATTTTGTTGCTAATAGGATGTCCTCAACCTCGAAGATCACTTGATTTTAATACCCCTGTTACAGTTAAATCAACAGCTCACCAATATAATAAGCGTAACGATTATAATAATTATTCGCGTCAACAGGATTCTCGTTATAAAAAGAAAAATAACTATAATCGCAAAAAGGATTATGGCTATAAAAAAAACCGAGATTATAATCGTAGAGATGACTCACGCTATAGAAAGGATGATGATAGACGCGACCATAATTATAAAAAAGAGCGGGATAATAATCGCAGGCATGATGATAGACGAGATTATAATCGTAAAAAACGCCGCGACTATGATCGTAGAGATAATTCACGCGATAGAAAATATGACGATCATAAACGAGATTCTGGTTATACAAGAGACCGAAAGCAGGATAGGCGGTATAATTCAGGGAATAGAAGAAATAATAATTCTAGTCGTAGATATGATTCTCAGAATAGAAAACGCCAAGACCATAATTACAAGTATAGAGAAGATAATCGCCGTAAACGTTATGATTATGTTTACTAAATTATGAGACTTATTGGTAAAGGTTTTCTTATACTTTTTTTATCTATTATTTCAGCTTTTAGTTATGCAGATGTTTTTTACTGGGAAGATGAACAGGGTAAAAAACATTTTTCTGATCGTAAACATAAAGATTCAGTTAAGGTTTCTATTATACCCACTGAAAGTTATTACCCAATTAAGCGAATTTACGATGGGGATACCATTTTATTAGAAAATGGAACTAAATTACGTCTATTAGGAATAAATACTCCCGAAGTTTCTAAAAGAGATAAGATTGCTGATGAAGGGGGGGAAGAAGCAAAGCAATGGTTAATAGCGAAATTAAAAGGGGCTAAAATTAAGTTACGTTATGACATTGAGCACAAGGATAAATATGGGCGTGTATTAGCCCATGTTTTTACTAAAAATAATGAACATATTAATTTACAATTAATTGCTAATGGGTTGGCTATCGTCAATATTTATCCCCCTAATTTAAAATATGTGGATAAATTAATAGCGGCGCAACAACAAGCTGAATTACAACAGCTTGGACTATGGGATATGCCAGCCTATGCGGTTAAAAATGTTAATGACTTTGATTCTGAAAAACACAAAGGTTGGCAACGAATTAGCGGAACTGTAACCCGAATTAAGCAGGCACGAAAATATAATTATCTATATCTTTCGCCACAGTTTGCATTAAAAATTGCTCGAAATTCGGAAAAATTATTTGTTGATTTAAACGATTATCTGGGAAAAACAATTGAGGCACGGGGTTGGGTTAGAAAAAATAAACAAAACTATCATTTATTAATACGTCATCCTAGCGCAATTAAAATTTTGAAATAAACTTATTTTCATCTTGTGGATAAATTACCTACCAACTTAAGACGGGACACTTTTAATTATACAGTCGTTGAATTGACTGCTGTCCTGTTTTAAGCGGGTCGCCGATAAATTAAATTTCTTTTAACCGAAACTTATCTAACATAAATAAAGTTCTGCCTTCTTCACTTGTTGATGCGGAAGGGTCAAAAGAATCATAACCTGAATGATAAAGTTGTATTCGTAGGGTATATTTACCTGCGCCTGCGGTAATGGGAATGGTTTTAGAAACATGCTGCCAATCATTACCTAACCAATTATTTGAACCAATACGGCTTAGGGTGTTGTTATCTAAATCGGCTAAAGAGCCTCTAAATATCATGGTTCTTTCATTCGTTTCAACGTGAATCAATTGCATGATAAGGTAGTCATTACGGGGCATAAATTTATTTTCACAAATATAGCGATAGCTAGGGTAGAGATATTTCCAACTACAATACTCAATAAGTTTACCAGGTAGTCCAGTTTCGTTTAACTCTTCAGAAACAACTCGCCAGTCAAAAGAAATGGGAAGTTCAGTCACGCCTTCGGGTATATCTAATGTGTTCATGCTACCTGATGAATAAACGCTTGAGTTATCACAAACGAGCATCCGTTTATTATTCTCTGTATCAATAGGATGTAAACCTAAAACCTCTTGTTTAGATTCACAAGCGGTTGTTGCCATGTTGTATTTTTCCCATTCTTCGGGTTGATTGGTCTCTTCTTTCACTAATTCAAAATTACCGTTAAAGACGGCTTCAAATAAATCAATTTGACCTGCGCCTAAACCTTCCCCAGGCATTGAAAAAGCAGATTTTTCTAATCTATCTTTAATTTGTTGCCTATCATATTCAGGATGTTTAGCAAGAATTACAGCCGCCGCCCCTGCAACTAGAGGTGATGCTTGTGATGTTCCAGAAATATATTGATAGCCAAATTCTGTATTTTCAAGACAAGGAAAAAATAAATTATCAATAAAATTACAGGTTTCTTTAGGAACGGTTGATAATACTTGGCTACCAGGTGCTGCTAGACTAACCCAGTTTCCATATTGACTACCATTTATAGGATTGGCAAACCAACGTACTGGAAGTGAAGTAAAGTTAAATATATCACTTGGCTCTGTTGCAGCAACAGAAATAACACCTGGGCAGGCGGCAGGATAGACTTTTTTAGAACTATTAAAGTTACCCGCTGCTGCAATAAATATTTTTTTAGCTTTAATGGCTTTATCCACTGCTTTACAAATTTTCTCCTTAGCTCTCATTGATTTTTGAATTTCTTTCTCTTCCTCAATACAGACTGGTAAAAAAAGAGGTAAACCTTTTATAGCACGTATATTTACATGTCTTCGACATAAAATTGAAAATTCTGGAATTTCAAATCCTGAACTAAAATTTATTATGGTAAGGTTTTTGATTGTAGTTGTATGATCAATGGCATCTACCATCATTTTACCTGAAAGATTTTTTACAGACTTAGCAGAATAAATTTTAATTGGAATAATTTTACTATCCCAAGAAACGCCAGCAATACCTAATTCATTATTAGATTGTGCAGCTGCAATTCCTGCAACATGGGAACCATGATGATTAAAATCAGTAATTACTTTGTTGTTATCAGCTGTGTTGTAGCTTTTTTTAAAAATAATTTTATTTTTTAAGTCCTCATGATTTACATCAATGCCAGTATCTAAAATAGCAATAGGGTCTTCACCTCGAATAACATGCCATGCCTCGTCTACACCTGCTTGTGATATAGCATGTATATCACCTGTTTCATAAGGAATATCAGCAGAATGATATAATGGATCATTAGTATAGCTACTAAAAAGGTCTGCAAAGATTGTAAAACCAGCACTAGTTACTTCGGGAAAAGTTTCTAATTGATCGGTTATTTCACTAAGCACATCCAAGGCATTTTCAACCGATGGTGGATCATTTAGTTTTACTGTAAAAGAAAAAGAAGAAAGGTTACTATCAACAATTACACCATTAATACTATCAACAATTTCTAAGATTCTACTATCTAATGTACCTTTGACAAAACCAACACTGATGGTTTTTCTTGAATATCTCAAGTTTCCACTTTTAACTATATATTGCTCTTCTTCAATATATGACTTATCAAAAATCAGACCAGAAATACATTTATCTTCGGAATAAGAAGATTTTACATCCCCTTTTGTGGTGTGAACAATTGTGTAAAAATGCATACATTCTCCTGACAACATACCTTTCGTATCAAGTTCAAAAACGTGGCTACCATATGTTCTATCACCTACTTCATCATCTGAACCTAATCCTTTATCATTTAAAATAATTTCAAGTCCTCTATCAGGTTCAATAACTGTCATTCCTGTTACTTTATTATAATCTTCTCCAAAAACTCTTCCTACACCAACTACTACTCGCATAATACTATCTGGCTTTAATGCTTCAAGATAATTACTAGCCCCTTCAAGTTGTACGGAAGGCGTAGGGACTTCTATATTAGGAGCATCTACTGGTAATATTTTATATGTTGCGATATGAGTAGATGTTTCCCCTGTTTCAATAATCGTTGCTGTTGTTGTTATTTTATACACACCTGGTAATGTTGTTCGAACAATTTGTTTATGATCATCTCTAAGTGTTTTTGAATAACTAAATTCGGTACCATCCAAGCTTGGGGTAACTGTTAAACCCGTTTTTGATGAAATAGATTGAGAAATTTTTACCGTGTAAGGTTGATCTTTTTCTGATGTCGAAAATTCAATGGCAATTATCAACTCTTGAGCTTTACCTACAACAGTTTGCCTTCCTTCAGTGAGCTTAAGTAAATTAACATGTACATTAGCTACGGAATTATCCTCTTCATAGCCAACAACCCACCCCACATCCTCAGGATTAAACGGATGCGTCCTATCTTGCCGAACAATGACTGTATTACTACTAACAACGGTTTCATTGGCAGCCATATCATTAAAATTAAGTTGCCCATCATCGATAATCACCGTATAGGGTGAGTTACTCGTTACCACCGCACTCACATTTTTAATCGCTACATCATGATTAACCAAACTTGCTTTAAAAGTAAATTCAGTTATCGTGCGATTAATACGCTTCTTACTTACCAAGGTATAATCAGGACTTATTTCAGGCGCTTGTGCCAATACCTCTCCTAAAAATAAAATCTGAAAACTAAAAACTATCAGCCAAGTTATTGAATAAAAAAACTTTTTCATGCGACAGCCTCCTTGTTGAAAAAACCAGTAATACTAACAACACGGGGTTTAATCAGCAGCCATAGCCCTGAAAGAAAAAGCCATAAACTAGCAGGTAAAGGCACTGTACTTACGGTATTACCCGAAGTAATCGCCTCAAAGTTTACATCATAAATTTCAAAATTTTGAATACTGGGTACCCCTTCTCCCAACCAAATAAAGTCAACACTGAATGAATCCGCTAATGAAGGCGAATTAACTAAGGCTAAGGCATCATAAACACCTGCATCCGCAAATAAAAGCGGATCAGGCTGCATGACTAAAACATCCCAATCAGCATTATCAGTCGGAACAGAGTTTTGTAATTGTGAATAGAGTGTTGAATCAAAAAACACACTAAAACCTGTTTCTTGATTAAAGTCATGATTGTTAATACTGTAGGTCTGTCGCCATAGGTCATTATCAACAGAAGTATCAACTAGATCAGTTGCTTGATAATAGATAGTAGCTGCATGAACAGAAAAAGAAAGACAAATTGAGGCTAAATAACAAAATAATAATCTTTTTAAAAAGCTAAGAATATTGAAGGATACTTCTTTGAAAACAATAAAAAAGGACATAGGTATTCTCCTTTAGATTTAATTTGAGTATTTTATTAAGTTAAGATGACTTAATTTCATACGGTTATTTATAGGTTAGAGTCACCTTGGTTAATAACTCTAGCATTACTAAAAGAAGGAGTCAAAAAAAGTTATTTTTTAACTAACAAAAATGTTGGGAAAAAAGAGGGGGCGGCAAGTTAAGCTTGTCATTCACCCCGTTGCAAACGTTCACCAAGCGTTTTTGGAAAGTCATATTTTTCTAAATCTGCCAATATTTTACTCATATCATAGTCAATGTTCATAAATTGAATTTGATGGCTACGTTGATGATAAATAGCAAATTGCGTACCTGTACAGCCATCACGCGGTTGACCTACTGCGCCCGAACAGATAAGGGCATGTTTGTAATCTGCTAATGAAACTTTATTCTTAGGGTTTAAAAATTGATCTTGCCCTTGCTTATTTCTAACATACATGCCTTGTATATGAGAATGACCGTGAAAACATAAATCCATTTTTTGTTTTTCCATTGCATCCAAATTTTGTTCATAAGTCATTTGATAAACATAAGCATAAAAATAGTTAGGGTCTATAGGTGAACCATGCATTGCCTGCCAATTTTTTAGTGCATCATCACTACTCGTAAGTTCCAAAGGTAAATCTATAAGCCATTGTTTTTCATTATCGCTTAAACGAGGAATAGTCCATTCTATACACCATTGGGCTATTGATGACATACCTCGTTTTGAATCTCCACTACTAGCAGCATGATCGTGGTTACCTTTTATTATCATTAACTCAGTTTGTTGTAAACGTGTTATACATTCACTAGGATTAGGACCATAACCTACGATGTCGCCTAAAACGATTCCTTGAGTAATCTTGTGTTGCTGTAAATAATCAAGTACTGCTTCTAAAGCGGGTAAATTTGCATGAATATCCGATAAAATGGCTAAATAATCGTTGTCGTTATTATCTTTACTGCTGTTATTGTTTGTGGTTAATTTTTTAACCACTATTTTAGATTGTTCTAATTGCTCAATAATAATCGAATGAACTTGTTTTCTATTATCAGGTATAAAAATATCACGTAATAATCGCGCGGCACGATAACAGCTATGGGAATCTTCAAAAAATTCACTAATGAGTTGTTGTAATTCCCTTCCTAATTCTCGCGCACAATTTTCATCTAACCAGAGATTATTACGGATTAAAACCCCTAAAAGATGAGTAAATGAAATAAAATTATCCCAAGAATAAATATCATCATCTAAATAATAAAATTTTTCATTATTATCTATTGCAAAGTTTGATAATCCTTCGTCAAGACGCAGATTGAAATGACTTGCTACTTTGAAATAACATCGGTACAACTGTTTTAAATAGCCAATTTTTTTACAAATATCAGCGGGTTCAGTATTTTCTAAAGTATGTAAAGGGGTAAGACGAGAACAAATATTACCAATTTTAAATTTATGGTTTTCAAGTTCAACTAGAAACCACGTCTTATAAGGAGGGTGAACTTTTAATTTTCGTTCTTGTTGTAAGTTATAATTTAAAAAATCTC
>DAOUTG010000048.1 GCA_030626845.1 Methylococcaceae bacterium | reverse complement strand
GATAGCCTTCTTCACGTAAGGCTTTACAAGCTTGCGTTCCAGAATAATCAAACTCGCAAGCTTGACCAATGACAATAGGCCCTGCGCCTAGTAATAAAATGGATTTTAAATCGGTTCTTTTTGGCATATTGTTGTTTATAAGGAGGTAATTATTTTCTCAAGTTTTAACTTTTATAAGCGGGTTATAAAATCAAAATTTTCAAGTTGTTCTAATGAATAAAGACATTCTTCAGGAAATTTTTTTAGGGGAAGTTTAGTTTCGATAGCGGCATAACGCCGCGCATATTGATAGCAATCAATGATTCGTTCATTTAAGTTATATTTTAAACTCGGATTATCTTGCAATATTTTTTCAATGCCTACTCTTTGTTTATTAATTGAGATTTCCCAGCTACTTTCGCGTTTTTCTGGTTGAAATTGCCATTTCAAAAGATGCTGCATTAGTTCAATTAAACGGCTTTCCAATGCTCTTTTTTCACTCGCTCCCATGCTTTCAACTTCCTCAACTAAATGCTCAATATCTAGTTCCTTAAATTTTCCTGCTTTAATCAGTTCGGCACTTTTTGTTGCCCATAAACAAAAATCAGATTCGTGAAGTAAACTTAGTGTTGTCATAATTATTTTCTGAAATTATTAGTTGTATTTTCTAATTGAATTTTGTTTAGGCGTGAGAATTTAATAACACCCGAAACTTTTTTACAGCATTTATATTACACCCTACCGAGCTAAATTTAATTATAAAAATATAAAACTAAATTTTTATTTGGACTGACAACAATTAAGCGACTATTAGCGTTATAGGAATAATAACTACCTTTATTATTTACAATTAAATTAGCTTTTTTTTGTACTGAAGGTTTAATTTCAAGATAACAATTATAAAAACATATGTAATCGTAAACATCTAAACTTCCAGTTTTCTTATTTTTCCAATATTCACTTGGTTAATAGGCGTTTTTAACCATTTTAAATAAATTCTTTCACCATTACTAGGATTAGTCTTAATTGGTAAATTATTAAAAAAAGTAATATCACTTGCTATTATTTTCTTAGAAATTTTTTCTGATAATGGGTAAACCCTAATACCTGCCTCGCTTCCACTACCTCCAAAACCTGATGATTCTTCTTCTCTATATGAAATATAATTAACATTTAAAGCATCAGGTACAGCATTAAGTATAAAAATTCTCTCTTCAAATTTATAATATAAAAAAATTAAGATGCTTAATATTAATAACTTTAAAAAAAATTCCCTGTATAAATAAGCTAACCCTAAAAATAAAATTATAAGAAACAGTAAGAAAATTGCTAATCCATAACCCATAATCTTCCTATACAGCAAAGCTTCAATTAAGTGGCTACCAACTTAAAACGGGACAGGTCATTACTGGAGTCCAATAGCTTTAGAGGCTGTTTGCATATTTTAGCCTAATTAAAATAAATCACTATGCGAGCCTGTTCTGACTAAAATAAGTTCATCATCTCTGAATTGATAAATTAATAACCAATCAGGTTTTATGTGGCATTCTCTATGATTTTGCCAATTACCTGTTAATGCGTGGTTATGACATTTTTCAGGTAAAAGTTGATTATTAGCTAATTGAATTATTATTTCCTGCAAAAGTTCTACAGCATATTTTCCAGAGCGTTTTAAACGTTTGTAGTCTTTTTTGAAAGTAGAAGTTAAAACAACATTACGCATTAATCACTATCCAAGTCAGCCCACATGGATTCTAAAGAGTCATAACGCTCAACTTTTCCACTATTAGCATCTTCCATTGCGGCTATTGTTTCTTTGTTAGGCTCAGGATTATAAGCCGTAAAAAACCTAGCATCAGTGATAAAACTTTGTTCAATTTCTTGAATGCGTTGTTTTAAAAATTCTTGAGGTAATGTATTGGGAACATCAATAGTAATTTGCATAATATTTTTTATACTTTGTGGCAAGTGCAATGTACACCCTACGTGATTACACTTTTTATTGCCCATAAACAAAAATCAGATTCGTGAAGTAAACTTAAATTAGTCATGTAGGGTGTGCAATGCATACCCTACATCGCTTTTCTGTTTTATATAATTTTTTAACGGTTTTAGCAAATAAATTACTTTGTAAAACTTTCATTCAAATTCATACTCAGAAATATCATCTGTTTTAACCTGTTGCAAACCCACTAAAATATCTTTCACAAACGCCATTGGTAAGTCAGGATTTTCTTCTGCAATTTTGCCTAACTTTGCCCAATATTCAATTTGCATTGCTAATGAACGATGCATTGTCGTTGCCATAACCGTTGCTTCATTCACAAAATCATTTGATAACTCAATAGTAGTCATTTTAAACCTTTTTTTATAATTTACGGCATCAGTAAATTGAAATAACAGTTTATGTTTTTCTCTGCAAAAACGCCTGCATATCTTCATTATCGACACGACTATAAATTTCACTAACAGGCACTTTTAAATCCAACGACTCAAAAAAAATGGCATCCCCTAAAAAATAATGTTCTGATTTCCACCCTAAAGAACGACGGCACACTTCAACTTCCACAAAGTCTTGCTCAATTAATATATATTCTCGTAAACTTGCTAAGGTTTGATAAGCTAAACGCTTAAGCGTACGGTCTTTTCGTTGAGTTGAATGTGATAAGACCTCAATAATTATAAAGGGTTTGTCGGTATAATATGTATCACCCTCTTTGTCATCACACACAACAATGACATCAGGATAAAAAAACTTAGCATCTGTCACATAGACTTTAATATCTTGTCCAAAGACTTCGCATGGCGTATCGTCTAAATGCGCTGCTAATTTTCTATCTATATTTTTACTGATACGATCATGATTTCTACTTGCACCAGCCATCGCATAAACATACCCGTCTATGTATTCATGTTTTATCTCAGAGTCTAATTCACCCTGTAAATACTCATCAATGGTGATTCTGTCATCTTTTAAAACCGCACTCATGATTTCCTCGCATTAAATTTTTATTTATGACCCCATCATTTCGACAAACTTATCAAACAACCCTTCGACATCTTGAGGGCCTGGGCTGGCTTCGGGATGACCTTGGAAACTAAACGCAGGGCAATCAGTACGCTCTATGCCTTGTAAACTACCATCAAATAAAGAATGATGCGTAGCGTTGACATGATCGGGTAATGACGTTTCATCCACCGCAAAACCATGGTTTTGACTACTAATCATCACCCGCCCTGTGGCTTTTTCTTGCACAGGATGATTTGCCCCATGATGCCCAAATTTCATTTTAACCGTTTTTGCACCACTGGCTAAAGCTAATAATTGATGGCCTAAACAGATGCCAAACACAGGAATCTGAGTCGCTAAAATTTCTTTAATGGCGGCAACGGCATAGGTACAAGGTTCTGGATCACCAGGGCCATTGGATAAAAAGATGCCATCAGGATTCATTGCTAACACCTTAGCGGCAGAGGTTGTCGCAGGAACAACGGTCACTCGGCAACCACGATTAGCTAATAATCTTAAAATATTCTGCTTAACGCCAAAATCATAAGCAACGACATGCTTCGTTAAATTTTGAGCTTCTTTATAACCCGCGATTAAATCCCATGTGTTTTCAGTCCATTCATAAGCATCGGTAATCGTAACCTCTTTGGCTAAATCCAAGCCTTTCAAACCCGAAAATTTTGCAATTTCCTGTTTTGCTTGTTCAAGATTAGCGACATCACCCGTTACAATACAGCCTCGCTGCGCCCCTTTGTCACGTAATAATCGGGTGAGTTGTCGAGTATCAATATCAGCAATGGCAACGACATTGTTTTCTTGTAAATAATCCGCTAATGATTTTTCATTGCGCCAATTACTGGCTAATAAAGGTAAATCACGAATCACTAGGCCACTGGCAAAAACATTTGTCGATTCATTATCTTCCTCGGTCGTCCCGACATTGCCAATATGGGGATACGTTAACGTTACAATTTGCCGTGCATAAGAGGGATCACTCAATATTTCTTGATACCCTGTTAACGCGGTGTTAAAAACGACCTCACCGACCGAACAACCTTCTGCACCAATGGATACCCCTTCAAATATCGTTTCATCTTCCAATACCAACCACGCGGACTTACTCAAAATTGATCACCTGAATCATTAGACTAATAGGAGACGTTATCTTAACGCATTCCTTTGTTAAAAATAAAAACTGGGTTAATTTTACGAAATTATGTGACGAAGGTCATTAAGAATTTTAGTTAACGAGATAAAGAAGTATTATTAGAGCTAAAATTGTACTCTTTTCTTTGCGATGGAGTACGTTATACTGAGTTAATTTTGAATCACTTATAAATTTCTTTCTAATTACATTTTATGACTATTAAACAAGCTTTAGATACGCTTCTTAATCAACAATCACTTAATGGTGAACAAATGCGAGAGGTGATGTTGCAGATCATGACAGGTAAAACTCGTGATGCACAAATAGCAGGATTTTTAATTGCCCTTCGTTGTAAAGGGGAAACAGTAACGGAAATTACGGCAGCAGCAGAGGTTATGCGCGCATTAGCTACCCCAGTTTCTATTACAGGGAAACACATTATTGATACTTGTGGAACAGGAGGCGATGGCGCAAATACTTTTAATATTTCAACAACTTGTGCCTTTGTCGTTGCAGCAGCAGGGGGGACAGTTGCAAAACATGGTAACCGTTCAGTCTCTAGCACCTCTGGAAGTGCCGATATATTGGAAGCTGCGGGAGTTAATCTTAATTTATCTGCCGAACAAGTGAGTGGTTGCGTTAAAGAAATTGGGTTAGGTTTTTTATTTGCCCCCAAATATCATGGCGCAATGAAACATGCTATTGGGGTGCGTAAAGAGATGGGGGTACGGACTATTTTTAATATTTTAGGTCCTTTATCAAATCCTGCTGCGGCAAAAAATCAATTAATTGGGGTTTTTTCTAAACATTGGTTAAAACCTTTAGCTGAAGTGCTTAAAAACCTAGGAAGTGAACATGTATTAATTGTAAGTGCTGACGATGGTTTAGATGAAATTAGTATTGCAACACCTACCGCTATAACAGAGCTTCAACATGGGAAAATTAAGCATTATCAAATTACACCTGAACAATTTGGTTTTAAAAGGGGGAATTTAAAAGACCTTGCTGTGACTGATGCTAATTCAAGTTTAATTATTTTAAAATCGGTACTGAATAATCATTCAGGTTCAGCAAAAGATATTGTTTTATTAAATTCGGGCGCGGCTATTTATGCGGCTAATTTAGTTGATTCGCTCTCTGCAGGAATTGCAAAAGCTGAAGAAGTGATTGCTAATGGACTCGCGCTTGCAAAATTAGACGCACTGATTGAATTGACTAATCGCTATTAAGGATATGCAAATTATGCCTATTTTCAAGAACCTATTCCCTTATGTTCTATGTCTTTTATTAACAACTCATAGTTATGCAGATAACAAGGATAAGCTTTATCTTGTTGAAGATTCGGTTATTAAAATACATACGACCTCTGTTACGCCTGATTATTTATCACCTTGGCAATTATCTAGCCCGATACAAGGTTCTGGGTCAGGGACGGTTATTTCTGGTAATCGTATTTTAACGAATGCCCATGTCGTTGCTGATGCAAAATATATACAAGCTCAAAAACATAATGACCCTAATAAATATATTGCCAAAGTCGATTTTATTTCTCATTATGCAGATCTTGCTATTTTAACTATTAAAGATAAATCTTTTTTTAAAGACTTGAAAGCACTTGAAATAGGAAAATTACCTAAACTTCAACAAGATGTGACGGTTTATGGCTATCCTTTTGGAGGTGAAACGCTTAGTATTACCCAAGGTGTATTATCCCGTGTTGAACAACAATTTTATTCTCATTCCAATAGCTATTTATTAGCAGGTCAAATTGATGCGGCCATTAATCCTGGTAATAGTGGGGGGCCTGTGATTGTTGATAATAAAATTGCAGGGGTTGTGATGCAGGCAATTTCGGCAGGGGTGGCAGCTAATGTGGGGTATTTTATTCCTCCAAGTATTATTAATCATGTCTTGACCGATAGTAAAGATGGTAAATATGATGGTTTTCCTGAACTTGGGTTTCGTACGCAATCATTAGAAAACCCATCCGCTAAAAAAGCTTATGGTCTTAAAAAAGATCAAACAGGCGTATTAGTCGTCAAAGTGTTTGAAAACAGCTCGGCGGCAGGAAAAATTCAGAAAAACGATGTTATTTTAAAAATAGATCAATATAATATTGCGAGTAATGGCACAGTTGATTTTAGTGAAACCTTGAGAAGCCATTATGAACATGCGATAGAGTTACATCATATTGGTGATAAAATTGAAATCACTTTCATGCGTAAAAGCAAGGTATTAACAACACAATTAATTGCTCAAAAAAATGAGAATCGTTATAACCTCATTGGACAACAACAATACGACCATATTCCAGAATATTATATTTATGGTGGAATTGTTTTTGTTCCGATTACGCAAAATATGCTAAATTCATGGGGAATGCCGCAAGTTAACTCAGGGCCTTTTCATTTTTTAAATTATAAACCTGAGTGGACATCAGTAAATAAACAACAATCAGTTGTCGCATTGCAAGTGTTAGCCGCCGATGTTAATTTTGGTTATCATAATATTAATAGCTGGTTGATTGATTTGGTTAATGGTAAGCCAATAAAAAACTTTCTACAATTTTGTCAACTTTTAAAAGCGAATAAAGAAGAATATATGGTTTTTGAAAATAAACAAGGTTATCAAATTGTACTCGACCATGAAGAGGCAATGAAAAGTGAAAAAGATATTTTAAAGTTATATCGGATTCCTGCCATTCATTCGGTTGACTTGTTTCCTAAAACAAAAAAATAAATGGTCAACAAAATTAACCTAAAGATTATTTTTTCGTTGGTCACGGCATTGATTGTTTTTCAAACAGTCAATGCGGAAGAAAAAATAGCCTATCGTGTAGAAATAAAAGGGGTGGCTGATGAGACTTTAAAAGAAGCATTATTAAGTTATTCTGTCACTCAAAAACAACAATTATCTGCACCGAGTAGTGTATTTGTTTTAAAGCAACGCGCAAAAAAAGACTTTCCTCTCTTTATTAAATTGCTCCATTCAAAAGCCTATTTTAATTCTAAAATAAAAATAAGCTTAGAAAAAAAAGAAACGCAACAGGTATTAATTTTTCATATTGAACTAGGGCAACAATATCAGTTACAACAAGTAATCATTCATCAAAATACCAATTACTTAAAAAAACCAACGCTTGAACAATTAAAACTTACGTTGAATCAACCCGCATTAACTGAAACGATTTTAGCGGCAGAACAATACTTGTTAATGTACGCAAAAAATAAATCTTATGCTTTTGCAAAACTTTGTCCTCGAAAAGTAACCGTTAATCATGACTTGCAAACGGTAAATCTTGATTTATGTTTAAAAACAGGGCAACAAGTTTATATAGGTGATGTCAGTTTTACAGGCAATAAACACGTTGATGCATCGTTCTTAAAAAACTTAATTCAGTGGCAATCAGGTACGCTTTATAACCAGAAAACACTGGATGCTCAACGTTTAAAATTAGTTGATAGCCGTTTATTTACCGTAGCCCGTTTAAATTTAGCCACAAAAGCCGATGACAAGGGACATTTTCCTGTTATCTTTAAATTAACAGAACGTTTGCCACGTACTATTAGTGCAGGTTTAAGACTTACAACGGATGATGAGTTATTTTTACTACGTTTTGCTTGGGAACATCGTAATTTATGGCAACAAGGTGAGGCCATTGATGCTGAACTCAATATTTCAATGATTAAGTCTTCACTAGAAGTTAGTTTCCGCAAACCTGTTTTTTATCATCCTAAAAATACTTTGGTGGTTGATAGTGCATTGATTAGTGAAGATACTGATGCGTTTAAAAGCTTACGCAGTGAGTTTTCTGTGGCTATTGAACATCAAATAAATAAAAGACAACGCTTTAATATAGGTCTGGCTTATCAATTTTCTCGTGTCACTGAAGAAAATAAGACCACAGAAAGTTTTAACCTCATGTCGATTCCTACGCGTTTCAGTTGGGATTTTAGTGATAATTTTTTAGAACCTACATCAGGAGGACGATTATGGGTTGATGAACGTCCTTTTTATGATTTAGGCTCCGGGGCAACTTTTCACAAACAAAAGATTCGTTACAATCATTATTTAAGTTTAACAATTTCTAATGACTTAATCCTAGCGGGTAGAATGATTATTGGTAATATTTGGGGGGCGGAAATTAATGATATTCCTGCTGATTTACGCTATTTTGCAGGGGGAGGAGATACGGTACGGGGGTATAGTTTTCAATCACTCTCACCTAAAAATAAACAGGGTCAAATAATAGGGGGGCGTTCTTTATTCGCACTTTCCCTTGAATTACGCAGTTGGATAACCGATAGCATCGGTCTTGTTGGGTTTTTAGATGCAGGTCGTGCTTATGCCAGCGCGTATCAAGACTTTGGTGATTTAAAAATGGGCGCGGGATTAGGGTTACGTTATAAAACTCCGATTGGTTCAATTCGTCTTGATTTGGCTCGCCCCTTAAATAAACGAGAAGAAGATGATGAATTTCAAGTTTACATTAGTATAGGACATACATTCTAAAGTAATCAGAGTGGCTTTCTATTTTTTGTAATTTAAGTAAGCCACAGCTACAGCCGGCGCGCAATCTGCAATGGTAATCTCAGAATTTTTCAGATCATCATTAAATAATTCGCTAAAGTCTTTATAGGGTAATGCTAAATCAGTGGCAATTTGTTTTACTAAAAAACGTCCGATACCTGCGCCAATCAGATGCGTATTTTTATTGATTAATACGCGCGTTAATTGGCGTTGACAAGCGGTTTTAATCTGTTGTTTTTGATAAGATCTTAAGGTTAAAGCAAACTGTTTCCATAAATCTATCTCACTCATTTTAAATTCATAGCCAATCATTCGTGATAATCGTTTAGCGCTGGCAGGCGGTGTTTTCTCCTTTCCATCTGCGGTATCGGTTTTATCATGAGCTTCATTTAATTCGCCTGTCAGTCGATAAACATCGGCCATGGTTGCAAAATATTCTGCCATCAAGCCAATAGGTTGACCTTTAAAATCAGCGGATTGAGTTAATGCCATGACGGCTGTACGAATAATTCCTGTGTAAACAAGCTCTTGTGATTGTAATCGTTGGTAATCACTAACGCCTTGAATATTAAGTTCTTTATTTTGAGATAATAAAATATCTGTGGTGGTGCTGCCAATATCAATAAAAAGAGCATCACCAACAGACTGGGCAACCCATGATGCACTCGCCAGCCAATTAGCAGAGGCAATAAATGGGTAATGTTCCTTTTTAAGGCGAGTTGCGTTAATAAAACCTTGCTCACCCAGATAAATTGATAATTCATGTTGACCAATAAGCGCTTGTATAGCCGTTATAATTTTTTTAACGCCCTCATCACGCGAATCAAATAAATCAACCAGTTCACCCGTCATAGTCAGCGCGTGTTTACAATTAGCTGGCGGTAATATGGATAAAATATTATTAACCGCTTGATGCAGAAACTGAAGTCCTTTCCATAAAGGACAGGCTTCTAAATAGACATTAATAACAATGCCTTTGTCATTGACTAAAGCGGCTTTTACATGCGCTCCGCCTATATCCCAGCCTATAATCATTTAGATACCTTAAAAGGTAGAGATAGTAATTTCAAAAAAGCGAGTTGTTGGGGATTGCGTCGTTCTTTAAGACCAATTTTCATCGTTAGTTGTGAATCTTGCGGGTTTTCTGTGTAGGTTTTGAAAATTCTATCCCATAATGAAATGGAAAAACCGTAATGACTGTCCATTTCATTTTTAATTGTGGAATGATGAATACGGTGCATATCTGGGGTGATAATTATCCAACGTAAAACTTTATCAAGTTTAAGTGAAATATTAATATTGCTATGGTTAAAGGTGGCAGCCCCATTTAAAATAATTTCAAAAATGATGACAGCAGCAGGATTGATTCCTAGCAATAGAATCCACAAGCTTTTATAAAAAAGTGATAAGATGATTTCTAAAGGATGAAAGCGCACTGCGGTGGTTGCATCAATTTCAAGATCACTATGGTGGACTTGATGCAATCGCCATAACCAAGCCCATTTATGCGAGATAATATGCTGGCAATAAATAGCAAAATCTAAAACTAATACACTAATAAATAGGCTTAAAATATTCGGTAATGTTAATAAATTTAATAAGCCGAAATTTTGTTGTTGAGCATAAATTGCGGTGAAATAAGCGATTGCACCTAAACTAAAGCGAACTAATAATTGATTCGTTAAGGCAAGCCCTAAATTTATCAGCCACCGCTGTTTCCTTGCGATTATTAAAGGTCGTCTGGGATTTAAAAATTCCCAGGTAATCATGGTAAGAAAAAACCCTAAGGCAAAACTAAGACGGAGTATGTTTTCCAAGTCCATGTTATTCCTCTTTAAATTGTAACAATATAACTCAACAGGCATAAAAAAAGCCTTGAAATATATTTCAAGGCTTCTTAATATTTGGCTCCTCCGACAGGGCTCGAACCTGTGACCCATTGATTAACAGTCAATTGCTCTACCAACTGAGCTACAGAGGAATAAATCATTGCAATATATGGTACGCCTGGAGAGATTCGAACTCCCGACCACTCGGTTCGTAGCCGAGTACTCTATCCAGCTGAGCTACAGGCGCATTACATTGAGCCGTGTATTATCCCTTTTACACTTTCTTTTGTCAATATTTTTTTAAATCCGTTTAAAATTATTTTTTAATATGGCGAAGAGAGAGGGATTCGAACCCTCGATGGGCGATAAAACCCATACTCCCTTAGCAGGGGAGCGCCTTCAGCCGCTCGGCCATCTCTCCGTTTTTACTTTTACTCTTCTGAACCTGTTAGTCCTGAAGATTCAGCTTGCTCTTTTTTAATCCTTTCGTAGATTTCTTCCCGGTGAACAGAAATTTCCTTTGGTGCGTTTACACCAATGCGAACCTGATTCCCTTTAACTCCAAGAACAGTGACCGTTACATCATCACCAATCATTAAAGTTTCTCCAACACGGCGAGTTAAGATCAGCATAATATCTCCCTACTTCCTATATAAAATCTACTATTTCAAAAACAGCATCCGATCGAGCTGTGCATTATATCAGCTTTATTTTAAAAATAAAGCTTTCATACATTACGTCCCTACTTTATCAAGTTCAAAGGCGGCATGTAAAGTTCTTACTGCAAGCTCTAAATATTTTTCATAAACGACCACCGAAATTTTAATTTCTGAGGTGGCAATTAATTCAATATTAATACTTTCATCCGCTAAAGCTTTAAACATGGTACTTGCGATACCCGCATGAGAGCGCATACCGACACCAACAATAGAGACCTTAACAATTTTATCATTTCCTTTAACTTCTTTCGCGCCTAATTCATCACAAGTATTTTGTAAAATAGCAAAGGCTTCTTCGTAATCATTACGATGCACGGTAAAGGTAAAATCGGTATTTCTATCCGAGGCAATATTTTGAATAATCATATCGACTTCAATATTTTTATCCGCAATAGGCGTTAAAATCTTTGATGCAATCCCTGGTAAATCAGGAACGCCTGTAATTGTTAATTTAGCTTCATCACGATTAAAGGCAATGCCTGAAATTAAAGCTTTTTCCATGTTTGATTCCTCATCATAAGTAATAAGCGTGCCAGTCCCTTCTTCAAAGGAAGGTAATACGCGTAAAGCAACATTGTATTTCCCTGCAAATTCTACAGAACGAATTTGTAAAACTTTAGAGCCTAAACTTGCCATTTCTAGCATTTCTTCAAAAGTAATTTTATCTAAGCGCCGAGCTTTAGGTTCAATACGGGGATCTGTGGTATAAACCCCATCAACATCGGTATAAATATGACATTCATCCGCTTTTAAAGATGCAGCGATTGCCACAGCGGTGGTGTCAGAACCGCCACGACCTAAAGTCGTTGTACACCCATATTCGGTCATTCCCTGAAAACCTGCAACGACTGCAATTCTACCTTTTTCTAAATCGGCTTCTAATCGTGTGTTATCAACGCTTAGGATACGTGCTTTAGTAAAACTATTATCAGTAACAATAGGAACTTGCCGTCCTGTATAAGAACGGGCAAGACAGCCTCGCTCTAATAGTGCCATAGATAATAAAGCAATGGTTACTTGCTCTCCCGTTGATAATAATACATCCATTTCACGGGCATCAGAACGAGGTTGCATTTGTTCTGCTAGATCAACTAAACGATTGGTTTCGCCACTCATTGCAGAAACAACCACGACAATTTTATGACCTTGGTCATGAGCAAGTTTTACTTTATCAGCGACTTTCTGGATTTTATCGACAGTACCTACCGATGTACCACCGAATTTATATACATATAATGCCATTTTTTTAAATTTTCCTTAAAAAACTTTGGAGGAATAACTGATAATTTTAAGACAGAAAGCAGTCAACGTCATTAGCTAAAATTTATTTTTACCCATATTTTGACCTAGTTCATTGTTTCATTCTTAGGAAAATAATGATTATATCGTTATCATAATAAAGCTTAAAGAGGCACTTAAATCATTAAATTTACGTGTCACCCTAAAATATATTTAAAAGGTTTTATTATGCAAGCCCTCTTAGTTGGCGGCGCAGTTAGAGATAATTTATTAGGTTATCCTGTCAAAGAACACGATTGGGTTGTTTTAGGTGAAACCCCCGAATCCATGCAAGCACAAGGTTTTATACCGGTAGGTAAGGATTTTCCTGTATTTCTGCACCCACAAACCCATGATGAATATGCCCTCGCTCGAACTGAGCGAAAAACTGCCGCAGGTTACAAAGGATTTATTATTCACAGCAGTCCTAATGTAACCTTAGAGGAGGATTTAATTCGTCGTGATTTAACGATCAATGCGATGGCAATGACTACAGAAGGTACAATTATTGATCCCTATGGGGGTCAAGATGACCTAAAAAAACGTATTTTTCGCCATGTTTCACCTGCTTTTAGTGAAGATCCTGTTAGAATTTTACGCGTAGCGCGTTTTGCCGCCCGTTATCAGCATTTAGGCTTTATTTTAGCAGAAGAAACGCGACAACTCATGCAGCAAATGGTGATTGAAGGTGAAGTCAATCATCTGGTTTCAGAACGTGTTTGGGTAGAAGTTCACAAAGCCTTAAAAGAATCAACGCCTAGCGCATTTTTTGAAACCTTAAAAAATTGCGCGGCACTTGCCATTATTTTTCCTGAAATAGCCAATTTATTCGGTGTTCCTCAACCTGAAATTCATCATCCAGAAATAGATACAGGGGTTCATAGCTTACTAACCCTCACACAAGCAACAAAATTTTCAAATAAAGCAGAAGTTCGTTTTGCAGCCTTATTACATGATCTCGGTAAAGCACAAACGCCTGTAGAATTTCTACCTCAGCATCGAGGACATGAGCAAGCAGGGCTTCCTTTATTAGACACTTTTTGTCAACGCCTTAAAGTCCCCAAAGCATTCAAAACCTTGGCAATGCAAGTAATGTGCTACCATACCCATAGTCATCGTGCATTTGAATTACGCGCTTCAACTTTGGTTGATATGTTAGCGGAATTAGGGGCATTAAAAAAAGAAAATAACTTAAATGATTTTTTATTAGCTTGTGAAGCCGATTGTAAGGGACGAACAGGAAAAGAAAATACACCCTACCCACAGGCCGATTATATTAAGAAAATAGCAGAAATCGCTTTAAATGTGGAAATAAAAGACGTTCTACAATCTAATTTACAGGGGGCTAAAATTGGTGAGGCGATTCGTCAATTAAGAATTAAAGCAGTTAATCATTACAAGAAAGAAAATGATGAACGAATCTAAAAATATGACTGTCTATTCCGTTTGGAAATCTGTAATAAGAATATTTCACGGGATAAATTTTATTTGTGTTCTTGGCTTAATTGGGATTGGGTTAATTATTCTATACAATAAAAATCTAGGGGTAAATGCTGATGGAAAAATCTTATTAAAAACCCTACATGCTTATTTAGGTTATTTATTTGTCATAAATTTATTAGTACGCTTTATTTATTTTTTCTCAAAGGATCATTATTCAAATGGAAAAGCAATTTTTGCTTTTGGAAAACAAGATATTCATTCCTTAAAATTATTTATTCAAGGTTTGAAAACAGGAAAAACTCCACGTTACTTGGGGCATAACCCCATCGCAAAGATAATGATTGCCGTTTTATTTTTGTTATTATCAGCACAAGCTATTACGGGGTTAGTCCTAGCAGGCACAGATTTATACTTACCTCCATTTGGTCATGAAATAGCAGAATGGGTAACAGATTCAGGTGAGGATCATAGCAAATTAGTGGGACTTAAAGCAGGTTCAAAAGAAGGGGTTGATATTGAGGCTTATAACGAAATGCGAAGCTTCAGAAAACCATTTATAACGATACATAAATATGCTTTTTATAGCTTGCTTATTGCTTTGTTTTTACATATTCTAGGGGTCATTTTAGCTGAAACAAAAGAAAAATCAGGATTAGTTTCTGCAATGATTACAGGAAATAAAGTATTTTCAAAAGAACCTGTTGATTATGATAAAAGTGAATAAATTTAATAAGTACTAATAATTTTGGAGAGAAAAATGAGTAATTTAGATATATCTATGGCGAAAATTTCGCATTTAGATTGGAAATCAAAATTAATTGATTTTATATATGGATTTAATGAGCTAACGCAATCTGATGTGAGTAGTCATTTTGAATGTGATTTTGGTAAATGGCTATATAGTGTAGGTTTAAAAGAATTTGAACATTTACCTATTATAAAAAATATAGAAAGAGAGCATAAAGTTCTACATGATGACATAAAAAGAATTATTGACTTACCCAAAGAAGAGCGAGAAGGGGAAAATGGTCAAAAAACAATAGATGATTTTAAATTAAAATGCGATATTTTAATCGCTTTACTCGATGAACTAAAATCAGAAAGCTAATTATTTATATAATAATTATTTTTAGCAATTGTAGAGACGCGATGCTTTGTGTCTCTAACAGCTTTATCCTAATCTTAAGTTGGTAGCCATGATAATTAGACTATTTATTTTACACTCATATCTGCCTACCTATTAATAAACCTAACCACACAGCAAAACAATTAACGCACGTATTAACACTCAAAACTGCCAGCATTAGATTTGCATTAACCTTAAAAGAAATACCACGTTCAATCAACGATAATATAAGGTATAAACTTGATAAGGTCGCAAAAACACCCACCACCACCACCATAATGACGACGCTATCTTCAACCGATAACGAGATTTTATGAATTAAAACAGTCATAATTAAGCCAATTAATAAGGCTAATAGCGCATTAATAACCACCAGTGCATAAGGAAAACTGTACCCCATCCATTTAACCATTCCCCCTGAATATAAAAACAACGTTCTACCAGCTAATAAACCGATCCACACCGCAAAAATACAGGCGCACAAACTAATAAGTACATTAAGTATTGCTTTGGTTAAATTACCTTGTTCGATTAAATATAAGGTGTCTAATGAAAAAGTAGAAAACGTGGTGAAAGAGCCTAAGAAACCGATTAAAATAGCAGAACGGAACTCTAAACTAATCACTAGTCGTTGTAATATTAATGCCTCTGTCAATAAACCAATTAACAATGATCCGATAATATTGACGGTTAATGTTCCATAAGGAAAGCCACGCCCTAGCCAGCTATAAATTCCCGTAGAAACCAAAAATCGTAATATAGCCCCTGATGCACCGCCTAATGCTATCGCAAAAATTTGTCCCATTTAAGGCAATTTCATGAAATGTTCACGATAATGCTTAAGCTCATCAATAGACTCAATAATATCCCCTAAAGCAATATGCTCCCTTTTCTTTTTAAAACTTTTTTTAACCTCAGGTGCCCAACGTCTTGCCAACTCTTTTAATGTTGAGACATCTAAATTGCGGTAATGAAAGAATTGTTCTAATTTAGGCATAAAGCGATGTAAAAAACGCCTATCTTGACAAATACTATTACCACACATAGGAGATTTGGCAGAAGAAACCCATTGTTTTAAAAATTCCAATGTTTGTTGTTCCGCCTCTTGTGCGGTAACTGATGACGCTTTAACACGTTCAATAAGACCTGAGTTACCATGATGTTTTTGATTCCATTTATCCATTGCAGCTAAAACCTCATCAGTCTGATGAATGGCTAACATAGGCCCTTGAGCAAGGGTATTTAAGTGCTTATCGGTGACAATGGTAGCGATTTCGATAATTCGATCATTATCAACATCAAGCCCTGTCATTTCTAAATCTATCCAAATTAAATTACTAGAATCTTGTGCCATTAAGTATCCATGATGTGATTAAGGTTGCGGTAAATTGTAGCATTGGCTAATCTGTATGGCTAATTGTTAAATTTATCGACACTATTTTCATGAATACGTTTACTTATATTTTTTTAATTGCATTAGTTATTTCCTATGCTATTCAATTCTGGTTATCTTTTCGCCAAAAAGATTATGTTTTATCCCATCGTGATAAAGTTCCCGATGCCTTTAAAGATAAAGTCTCCTTAGAAGAACATCAAAAAGCGGCAGATTATACGATTGAAAAGGGTAAGTTGAGCGACTTAGATAGTGTGCTTGGCATTGTCTTTTTACTCGTATTGACTTTAGGCGGGGCAATTGATTTAGTCTTTAAAAGCTGGGCTGATTTTGGTTTATCTCCCATAATAACGGGTCTAGGTGCAATGACAAGTATTTTTATTGTCATGACACTTTTAGAATTACCGACAAGTTATTATCAAACTTTTGTTATCGAAGAAAAATATGGCTTTAATAAAAGCACCTTGCAACAATTTTTAAAAGATCAAGCGATTTCGATGGGCTTAGTTTTTGCCATAGGAATGCCATTACTTACTATAATATTATGGGTGATGGACTCCATTGGTTCACTATGGTGGTTATGGGCATGGGCTATTTTAATCAGCTTTTCACTCTTAATGAGCTGGTTATTTCCAACCGTCATTGCACCTTTGTTTAATAAATTCACCCCCATGGAAGCGGGGACTTTAAAAGACCGTATTCAAGGTTTACTTGAACGTTGTGGTTTTAATAGTCAAGGGATTTTTATCATGGATGGCTCTAAACGTTCGGGTCATGGTAATGCTTATTTTACAGGCATGGGGAAAAATAAACGGATTGTATTTTTTGACACCTTAATTGAATCTTTAGACGATGAAGAACTTGAAGCAGTACTAGCACATGAGTTAGGACATTTTAAATGTAAACATGTCATTAAAATGTTAGTTGCCTCCTCAATCACCACCTTAATTAGTTTTGCTATCTTAGGTTCGTTAATTACTGAACCTTGGTTTTTTAGTGGATTAGGGGTTGATTATGTCCCTGAATATTCAAATGCAGCGGCATTATTGTTATTTACTTTAGTTTCTCCTGTTTTTACCCCCTTTATGCAGCCTATTAGTGCTTATTTTCAACGTAAATTTGAATTTGAAGCCGATGATTTTGCAGCGAATAATGCTAAGGCAACTAAAATGATTAGTGGATTAGTTAAACTCTATCAAGAAAATGCCAGTACCTTAACGCCTGATCCTCTTTATTCTGCATTTCACTATAGTCATCCTCCCGCAGCCATTCGTATTGCTCATTTAAAAGAAAAGATGACATCCTGATGGCAACATTAGAGGGACTGGTTATTTCACATTTAGGCAAAGGAATTGCCGTAGAATCTGCGGGTGAAATCGTATTATGTCAAACACGGCGAAAACTTGAAACAGTCGCTGTGGGCGACAAAGTGCGCTTTACTTCGGTGATTAATGAGCAAGGACGTATAGAAGAAATTTTACCGAGGCGTTCCTTATTGATGCGTCCCAGTCGAGGCAGAAAAACGCGTCCTGTTGCCGCTAACATTGATAAGGTTTATATTGTTTTTGCCAGTGAACCCTATTGCGATTTTTTATTAATTGACCAATATTTAGCTATTTGTGAAAATCGTAATATTGATGCGGTTTTGGTGTTTAATAAACAAGATTTACCTGCCTCGCGTGAAATTGAAGCCGAACTTAAACATTATCAAGCTTTAGCTTACCCTTTACATCGGGTGAGTGCGATTAACAAAAAAGGCTTAGATGAATTAAAGGCTTCATTAAAAAATCAAGTTAGCTTGTTTGCAGGGCAATCAGGGGTTGGAAAATCATCGTTAACCAATGCTTTATTGCCTGAAAAGAACCTAAAAACTAACACAGTTTCAGCGATTACCAAACACGGTCGCCATACGACCACGGCTGCGACGTTGTATCATTTACCTGAGGGGGGAGATTTAATTGATAGTCCTGGTGTGGCGATTTTTGGATTAGCAGGATTAAATGAAGTACAATTAGCGCAGGGTTATAGAGAGTTTCAACCTTTAATTGAACATTGCCAATTTCATAATTGTCGGCATGTTAAAGATAAAGGATGTGCGGTACGAAAAGCAGTAGAAAATAAAGAGCTTTCAGCTTTTCGTTACCAGCGTTTTCTTAAATTACGCGAAAAAATGCCAACGATTTAGCTAGGTAAAGTATAGGAATATCACAAGATTTATAATAAAATTTATCTATATCATTCAAATAACAGGATAGATAGTTAAATTTATTGGTGTACTATAAATATTGTGATATAAAAAATTAATATGTAATTGTTAACTTTAAAATAGTTTTTAAAAAATTAAAAATCTAAGGGTAAAAAGTGCAAAAAATTTCTCAATCACAAAAAATAATTAAATTTCTGAAAGACAATCCAGATAAAAAATTTAGTGCTCGCCAGATTGCAGAGCAAATTGTGGGGAAATACCCAGAAGATTATGCAGAAAAAAAATTAAATCCTCGTTTTGAAAATGAGAAATCATTTATTTCTCAAGTAATTGCTGAAATTGGCTCACAAAAAGAGCAAATTATAAAAAATGACAATCATATTTTTTGGCAAGATAAACCAAGACCACGTATTTATTGGTATAGCACTGAGAATACTCAATATACAAAAAAAAACTGAAATAACGGAAGAAACAGAAAATATTGACGCTGATATTGTTATTTCAAATAGCTCATATTCTGAACATGATTTATATCCAATTTTAATTACCTACTTAAAAGTCGGAATTAAAATTATATTGTCAGCGTATAGATGAAAAACGTTCAAAAAATTCAAGGGCAAGTGGTGGTAATCAATGGCTACACCCTGATATTGTTGCTATGCAAACAGTGGATAAAGAATGGAATGAATTGTAAAAATAAAGCTAATCGGGTAGCCAAGGGTTTTCACCCTCAGCCCCCACATCACCCTGCATGCGAATCCGTACAGGGCGATTCACTAACCGTAGCCACCCTACCTGGCTTATATGTGAAAAATTGACACTATAGTCGTTTGTTAGGTTTGTGATGCCCACTGCATTTGTAATTTACGATGATGAATAGTACAATCTCGCAAATACAGGTTAATAAGCGTTTGGTAGGGAATACCTGTTTCTTCAGTTAATGATTTAAAGTATTCAACCGAGTCACAATCAATACGCATAGTAACTGGTTGTTTAAGATATTTAAGATAAGGGTTTTTTTTTCCTTTCATCTTAGAAAAGTCATAATGTTCTTTCATTCTCTTTCACTCCAATACACTTTTGCTTCATCTTTATCGGCTTTTCTAGCAGAAATGATTCTAATAATGGTTTCTTCTTCCCTAAAGCAATGACAAACAACAAGCGTTTTTAATTTAAAGCTTGTGCCAAGTAGAAGAAAACGGTCTTCGCTTTCAGAATGTTCAGGATCAAAGAATTGAATTGCATATTCGTCATAAAAAGCTGTTTGAGCTTCATCAAACGAAACACCATGTTTTGAAATGTTTACCCTCTCTTTGTTATTATCCCATTCAAACCTAAGTTTCTTCATAAGTACATTGTACTTATGAAGTTGTTTTTGTCAATGGCAGATAGTAAGCTAATACCTAACGAGGGTGTAGGAAAACCCTTTCTATAGCCATTTCCCCGTTTTTTCCAAAAAAATAGTTTAGTAATTTCAATCACTTAAAAATTAAAAAATCTTAAATTTTGAGGTAATTTAGG
>DAOUTG010000092.1 GCA_030626845.1 Methylococcaceae bacterium | reverse complement strand
CCGTTCTAATTTTGGCTTCTTCACTAAAATCTCTATTTATATTACGTGCATCATAAGGGATAAATAAAGTATTAATGGCTTTATCTTTCCTTAGCATGGCATCTCGCATTACCCGACATAACCCATTTATTTCTTTTAATACCTCAATATCGGTAGTGTAATGATTGTTTACATTATGAATATAACTGTGAGCATGTTTTAACAAGGTTAAGGAGTCGGCAATATCTTTGTGAAAGGTATTATCGGATTGATGGACATATTTAAGGGCTTGATTTAAGCCGCCTTGTTCTCGAAAATATTGCAGAGCTTCTTTGTTTGATAATACATCGTTTAATTTTTTTAATTGCTCACTATTCCCCAGTACTTGACTTTTATCATATTTATTCTTTTTGAAAAACCAATGAATAAGCTCTTCAAGGTGTTTTTCATTGAATTGTTTCAGTGGGTTTTCATTATTTAAATCAATACCTATGAAAGCTTTAATATATTCTTTAGAAAGAGAATCGGCGATATAAGTAAAATGAAAGCTTGTTTCATCTAAATCTGCTATTTTATAGAAGCCATTATCTTCAATAATGAGGTAAATTTCATAGCTAACAAGGATTTTTTTGACATAATCCGTGCTGCTACCAATTTTTTTTGCGAGTTCTCTGGCAGATTCTGTTAGTGACTTTTTATTTATGCTTTTGAGTAAGCTATTTAAATAACGGGCTTTTGCCACTAAGCTCCATGACTTTATGCCTGTTATATGTCTATAGCCTAGATATTGTAAAATATCGGCTCTTTGATTAAAGATAATGCAAGGTATTTCGGTGGGTCTAAATTCTGTTTCTTGTAATATTTTTTCTATTTTTCGGGTGTAAATTTTAGCTAAACTTGGATTATTTAATAAAAATAATGAGGCAAGCCGCCGATTTCCTTCAATAATAATATATTTTTCAGGTGTGTTGCTCTCTATTGCTAATAAAGCTTCTCCTATAAAAAAATCATTTTGAGCAATCGCTAACATTAATTCAATAATTGAAGCGTCTTCAAGCAACCAATTAATGATACTTTCTTTGTCTCTTTCTATTTTTCTGAATGAAATAGGTAGTCTAGGATTTTCTATATCTAAACTTAAATCATTGAGTCAAATAAATTTTATGTTTTTATTCAAATTAATTATTCTCATTTTTAGAATATGCTGTAAGTTTGTAAGCTATCGTCTTGTAGTAATAATGCAGTCCATTCGCGAGTCGTGAATTATTCTCTTATTTTTCTAAAACGCCATTTAAAATTGAAACATTACGCCCGTATAGATGCAAAAGTCACGCAAAATCTTATTCAATTCACAATAAATATTCAATTAAAGGAATATTATGTGAAAGCATTATTTCTTGTGAAAGACAATACTTTTCCTTTTTAAGCAGTTCCCAATGCTTCTGTAAGTTTTTTGGTAATGAAATTGAATCACAATATTTTTCTTCAAGTTGTTGCTTTTTGAAACGCTCTCTTGTTCCTTTAGCCAAATCAAACCATTGTTTTTTAGCGGAAGGAAACAAACAATGCGTTATTTTAGGAAAATTAGTGAGTAAAATTTTAAACCCCGCAAGATCATAATCAACAAACCCAATAATTTTAGTTTGTTGTGGTAGCGCATTTAATAAATCATTTCTAGCTTTAGTGCTAATATCATGACCTCTATATAAAATCCATGCGTTTTCCAGTTCCTTTGGAATCTGTGCCATTTGAATATAATCAAAAGCTTGTAAATTTTCAATGATAATGACAGCATTAACTTTATTAAGATTTAATTCTCGCCAATCACAACGGTAACTACTTCCCATTGTTAAAGGAATAACACTTCCATTTATATTAAATTGCCCTGTTGGACTATTTAATAATATATGATGACGACTTGGATCTTCACTAAAAAGCTTTTCATTTCCTGTTTGTTTTGATACTTCAATTCGATTTCCTGTTGGTAAAGGTAGCATCAAATCTAAATTTGTTTTTTGTTTAACAATTTCTCTAATGCGTTTATGGTCATTTTGATCGAGTATTAAAAAACGTCCTTCTTTAACTCCAATATCATCCTCATTATGAAAATAAAGCCATAATTTATTACAAAATACTTTTTTCTTAGCTTTTGTTATGACTCCATGTAAAACTTTTAAATCTCGGTTAGTTAATTTAAAACTTCCTTAAACTAGAAATATCTTGAGAAGGAATAGCCGCTTAAAAAGCTTCTACTTTGCATGTTTTATTTTCTATAACCGTTAAACATGCTCCTAACTCTAATGCGGAAAAATTAAGCTTAGATTTAAACATATTGTTTAGTACGGTAGTGCTGGTTGCATTAGTTTTAAAACAAATGGGTAAGCCGATTTGTTCCATATAGTCATCAGACTGTCCAGCATAATCATCTGGGCTTTGTGAAGCCATAAAAACAGTTAAACCATGCGAGCGATGCAAACGTACCATTTTGCTTAAACCATCATGTTTAGCATCTAATAAAGGACGGGCTTCATCAATAGCAATTGCCATACGAATAGCACGATGATTGTTTTCATCCATCGGTGATTCAGGTAGCGTTTGTAAATAGCGGTGTAAAGCATCAAATAACAAAAACATTGTTAATCGTCGGCTTTCATCAGGCGCATTGCCAAAAGTTAATATCCAGCTTTGATTAAAAAACTCGGAAGGTGATAAGGTAGGTTCAAATAACTTATATTGACAAAGCTCATTAGGAATTGTCACAACTCGGTCTGGCTTAATGCTATTGTCTTCATAATATTGTTCAATAGCTTTTTTAATATCCTGCATAGTAATATTTTCTTGTTTAACAAATAATGGTTTTAATGCTTCTAAAACTCGCATCTTTTGATTATCTGTCAACCCTTTTACTAAGGCTTTATCTAATGACTCACGAAATGCCATAGTAACATCTCTTGCTGAGTCGGAGTTTAGAGTTGAACCTGCAAATATATCTAATGGGATTGCTTGGCTAGGAATTTTTAGTACTGTTGCTCCTAATGCAGTTGCTAACTCGGGGCGTTCGGCTAATTCATCTTTTCCCGCATCAATTAGCAATACAGGAACATTTGTTAATGTGCGTAATTCTGTTAATAATTTAAGCATCATGCGAGTTTTTCCTGCTCCCGCTTGTCCCATAATTGCTACATTAGGCGAGTAGCCCTGTCCATTAATAGTCCATTGAATTAATTCTCCAGAGTCTTTATCTTTGCCTAAATTTAAAGCAACCGCTTTGGCAATTAAATTATTTTGTTGGTTTCCATTGTTATCATTAATAGCCAAATAATTACTTTCATTAGGTAATGTTGCGCGACGTGTTATTAACAATTCAACAAAATTGCTGTAATCTCCAGCCTCTTTCCAGTCTTGTTCTAATAAAAAAACGCCACGATGCCAATGGTCTTTTACAGCCTGTTGTAAAACATCTAAACTAATTTCTTTATCTGGATAAAAAGAATGAATATTTTCTATTAATAAACTTAACCAAAGTAATCCTCCATTATCTTCTTCGCCAAATAAAGTATGTCCGTTAATTGATTGACCTTTAGCATCATCTGCTGATTCAGGAAAATTTGGTTCTCCTAATGAGCGACCTAACGATAAACGAGCTACTTGGTAATTAGAATAAAAACCAAGCCGCTTTAAAAATTCTTTAGTCTTTTTACTGACAATTGCACTAGAAGTAAAGTTTGCAAACCACACATTAGTTGTTTTAATATCACTCATAACCGTTCTCCAAAATAAGTATTCTCTCTTGCTGTTGTTTCATAAATACCATCACTAATTGGAATTGATTTAAGTAAATAAGTTTTACTTATATGTGGTTTCAAATCTTCAATAACTTTTTCATCAACCTCTGTATCCTGAGATAACAATATAACTTGTCTATTTGAATCCGAACACCAATAGTCTAATAAATTTTTACGATGGTCTTTATCTAAACGTGCTAACGGCGTATCCACAACTAATGGGATTTCATAATTTGATACTTTAGCTAACCCAGCGAATAATGCGGTTACAAAAATTTCATTTTCACCCGCAGAACGATCAAAAGTAATTTCTTTATTGTCTTCTGAAAATAAACGATAGCTACCGTCTTCCTGAATATCAATACGATCAATTTGTTTTTTATGAGCAAATTGTTTGTAATAATCACCAACAGATTGCGATACTTCTTGGATTTTTAAAGAAAATAAACGTGGTAAAAGATCTTGAATTAAGCTGACAACTTTTTCAGATTTTTCTGCTTTTGATTTCTCAGGCTCTGATCTTTTATGATCTGAATATTGCTTCTCGTAAGTTGCTTCCTCATTGTGAATTTCAGATTTCAGTCCTCTTTTTTCACGATTCAAATCATCTGACTTTGAAGTACTTTCATCTAATGCAATTTGAACGCTTTTTAATTCATTATGAATTTTATCTAACAATCCATCATTATCAATGCTTTCTATTTTATTTTGTTTTGACTCAAGTGTTTTTAGTTTTTGTAAGAGGTCATCTTTTTGTTTAATCAAGTCTTTTATTTGAGTAGCACTAATCTTCTGTGAGGAAAAGAATGACATTAATTTTTGTCGTTGTTTTGTCTCTAAATGATTGTGTAAAATTTTATCGGTATATCCAATAGGCGCAGGAGAATATAACATTTCCCATGCGTTATCAATACAGTTATGCAGTTTTTCAATTGCACTTTCACTTAGATTATTTTTAAGTTCTTTAAAGGACTCCGTTTCAAAAAATGCTTTAGAAAATTTTTTCTTTCGTGGTTCTAATTCTAATTTCCGTGCTTCCCATTCTAAAGAAATCTCTTCTTGATTCAATTGTTCTTTTAAGGATTCTTTTAGATTATTGTCGATTAAATAGAAAGGAAATGAACCTGCAAGAAATTGTTCTAGTTGCTTTTCAATACTAGATAGAGAAGATTTCTCTTTTGCTATTTCTTCCAAAATATCAGCAACATTTTTTACATTCTCATTACCCATGCCAAGATTTTTTAGCTGATTTTGTAAATAGTCTCTTCTTTCTGTATTTTTATTTTTTTCTTCTTCAGCACTTTTCCAGGTATTTTCTATTTTTTCAAGCTCGTCTTTTTTTACGTTTAAGGCATTATGTTTTACATTTAATTCAGCTTTGCTAATATTTTTTCCATTGGGACGACGGTTATATTGATAATCGGTTAATCGTTTTTTTAAGTTTTTTAACAATACAACCCCCATCAAACTTTCCATACCTTGTTTAATCGTTCCTTCACGATCGTTGTCTGCCAATTTTTTAACTTCTTCACCATCAAAAAAGAAAAAAGGTGCGAGATGTGCGGGTACAGCGTATATTTCTAATATATCGTCTAATTCGTCTTTATCGTAAGATTTTTCAATACCGTCCTTTATTTCATTTAACCTTAACTCATCTTCTAAGAAATTTCCTTTTGAATCAAAATACCATAGACGAGTAATTTCAAACCCATAATTTTCTTTTTCCATGAAGCGTACCGATACTGACATTTTATCACTACTAGCTACCAGTGTTTTTCCATGTAAAGCAGATTGCAAAAATTTATTATATCGGTCGTTTTTTAATCCTGCTCTTCCTAAATGAGACATAGCATCTTTATTATATAAGCATAAATAAAGAGCTTCTAGTAAGGTCGTTTTACCAAAACCATTTTTACCACCAATTAAAATTAAATTTTGACCATTTTCTGGTTTTGGAAAGGTAAAAACTTGTTTTTGATAAGCCTTAAAATTAAGCAACTCAATTTTTTCTATCCACATAATTTTAATCCATTTTACTTAAAGTATTATCAAAATCATCATAAATTCCATGCGCCCGTTCTTTATGCTGATGTTCTCTCTCAATATTAACAAGATCCTTTAACACTTCAATGGGAACACCATGTTTATTACACAACTCTTCTAATATTTTATTAACATTTTTATCTTGCCAAAGTGGTAAATCATTAAATATTGCCATACTAATCCTTATTATTTTCGTAGTAAATCTTCTGTCCAAATTCGACGAATAATTTGAATTTCAGTTTCAGTAATTAAAAGCTCGCCATATTCGACTTGTGTTTCTAATAGTTTTTGCAAAATAGTTTCCCGCGCTTGTATCGTAAAAGGTCCGGGGATATGTATGCCTCTTTCTACATTAAAAGTCACTTTGCCATTACGCCGTGCCACTTGCCGCATTGCAGGGTCGTTACGAATACTTTTTAGCCAATCCCTAAAATCAATCAAGCAACTATATTGTAATTGCCCGCTATCAACAAAACCTTGCAAACTTTTATCCTTTTCGACAACTGTACAAGTCCAACAACCAAAACGACTCGAGTTTGTACCACATCCTGAGGCTTCCTCTTTAGAAAGTACAACAGGACATTCACCGCCATTCGCATCACGATAAAGCTTTATAAGCTGTCTATGAGAACCACCCCAAGGCGGTGTATAAGTAGCAAGAATTTCCCAAACATCATCTGTACTAAGATTAATAATGGGGCGATAAACAAATGCACCTGTCAAACTGGAATGAGGCGATAAATTGCTATTAGTTGCATTTTTATATTTCTCAATACTACTGCGGCGTGATTGGCTTTCATCTAAACGTACCCCTAATAATACAATTGCCGCTCCACAAGTCGAAACAAAATCAAGAATATAACGGCTACTAGGTTTAATTTTTAAACGATCAGTACACCAGCGCATACTTTGATTAGGCGTAGGATAACCGCGACCAATAATATTAACCCAAAAAGATTGCTCAAGCTCAGGTTGAGTAATAATTGTTGTAACTGGTAGCCGTAAATTACGTCCTGCTTGTTCAATAACCGCTAACGTTGTTTGTAAATGCGTAATAACTAACGGACTTTCTACCAAGGTATCATTAGAAACAATATGAACATCGCGAGTACGTTTTGAGGGGGCAATTGAAAGTAACATTTCAAAAACGGCATGAACAACTAAAGTGCTATCTTTACCGCCTGAGAAACCAATTATCCAAGGATAATTTTGTTCAGTTGTAAGATATTCTTGACGGATTTCTGCAATAATTTCAGCAAACTTCTCAAGAGGATCTGTTAATTGATTATTTACTGTTGGTAAATCAAGATAATTAGAATTTTCCATAAATCCAAAGTTTACTTTTATAATAAAATGCCCTCATTGTAACAATACTAGTTATTTAAAGCGTATTATTTTTACATTAAAAAATTTACTTAATTTCAATGGGGATACATTCAACGCACATTCAATGTGTTTTTCAATAAAAAACCGATTAGATTTATCATCTAACCGACTTTTTAAAATTAATAATTATTTTTTCCCCTTAACTTCTAACTTTTCAACCTCTTTTTTTACTTTTTTATTTACTTCTTTTTCAATCGTATCAGTCAATAAAATATCTTCT
>DAOUTG010000042.1 GCA_030626845.1 Methylococcaceae bacterium | reverse complement strand
TGTTCCTTGTTTTTACTTTTCAACCGTAGGTTCTACGGGGATAGCTTATTGTCTTTCAAGCTCTGGCTTAGTTTACTAAGCGAAACTAGAAATTGGGTAAGAATTAAATACTAACCTTATGTGAGTAAGTTTAGGTAAGTTTTAAAGAACAGACGGAAGATTTGCGTAGGGTGGGCTATACTTCACCCTACACAGTAATTTAGGAATTTTTAGATAAAGCGACTTGATTGCGCTTTTCTAGTGATTCAATAATTTGAGCTAAAGAACCTAAGCGATTCATTTCATTTTTAAAACTACTACGATAATTGGTCACTAAGCTAACGCCTTCAATCATAATATCATAAGCTTTCCATTGTCCTTTAGAAAGGCGCATTCTGTAATTAACCCCGATAGGTTGTAACCCCGGTTGTAGTATTTCTGTTTTAACAATAACCTTTTTAGCCCCAGCTTCTATATTTAAGGGTAAATAACGCACCGACCAGTCTTTGAATTCAACAAATGCACGTGAATAAGTTCTAATGAGTAATGTTTTAAATTCTTGTTGAAAACGTCCTTTTTCATCTGTCGTCGCATCTTTCCAATGTTTTCCTAAGACTAATGCTGAAATATTGTTAAAATCAACATGGGGATAAATGACTGATTCAACAAATTCTGTAATTTGTTTAAAATCCTGTGTAAACCCTGCTTCTTGCATCTTTACTTTTAACTGATTTGAAGCACTTTCAATACCCGATTGTGGTGCTGATAAATCCGCTGCCAAGAGCTTAGTTAAAGGCATAGAGCCTAGTAGGATTCCAACTATAAGCAATAAAATAAATCTTGAGTAATTATACTTTGTTTTCATAAAATTTCACCTTTGGGATAATGCTATCCTTATTCAAATATCAGTAACACTCAATCCCTTGATACAATAAAGCGCTAAAAGTCACTGAGAAGCAACTTAAAATATAACCCAATAATTAAGGGGTGTTCTGAGTAGATTATTTTTTAAAATAACTTATCCTAAAATATGGACAAGATGAAACATAATAACATCAATTTTCCCTCTATACGCATGAGAAGAATGCGCTATCATGATTTTTCTCGCCGTCTTATGCAGGAGGTCACACTTTGTGTTGACGATTTAATTCAACCTTTCTTTATTATTGAAGGACAAAATACACGCCAAGCCATTCCATCAATGCCTAAAATAGAACGGCTAACCATAGACTTATTGCTAGAAGAAGCGGCTATTTTAGTTAAATTAGGTGTTCCTGCTATTGCACTTTTTCCTGTGACTGGGGCGGATAAAAAATCAGCTAATGCTGAAGAAGCTTATAATCCTGATGGATTGGCACAACGTGCGGTTAAAGCCCTCAAACAAAATTTTCCACAATTAGGCATTATTACTGATGTTGCCCTAGACCCTTTCACCTCACATGGACAAGATGGCTTAGTTAATCAACACGGTTATGTCATGAATGATGAAACCGTTGAGGTTCTGGTTAAACAAGCCCTTTCTCATGCAGAAGCAGGGGCTGATATTGTTGCCCCATCCGATATGATGGATGGACGTATTGGCGCAATACGAAACGCTTTAGAAGCTGAAAACTATATTCATACGCAAATTCTTGCCTATTCGGCTAAATATGCTTCAAGTTTTTATGGGCCTTTCCGTGATGCCGTTGGCTCTGCAAGTAATCTTGGCGGCGGAAATAAAAAAAGCTATCAAATGGATCCTGCAAATTCTGATGAAGCATTACGTGAAATTGCTTTAGATTTACAAGAAGGCGCGGATATGGTAATGATAAAACCTGGAATGCCGTATTTAGATATTATTCGTCGGGTAAAAGATGAATTTGGGGTACCTACTTTTGCTTATCAAGTCAGCGGTGAATATGCCATGTTAAAAGCTGCGGCGATGAACGGTTGGTTAGATGAAAAACAAGTCGTATTAGAATCATTATTAGCCTTTAAACGTGCTGGTTGTGATGCTATTTTAAGTTATTTTGCAAAAGAGACCGCACAATGGTTAAAAGATTCCTAAAACAGCGATGAATAAGCTATCTAGTTAATCGCTCTATGCTATGATGAAATTACTCTCATTAACCGAATTTATAAAATGAAAAAAATAAAAGTTTTATTCGTCTGTATGGGGAATATTTGCCGTTCCCCAACCGCAGAAGGCGTATTTACGCATTTGATTGAAGGACTACAATTATCTGACCGCTTTGAAATTGACTCAGCAGGCACTCATGCCTATCATATTGGCGAACAACCTGATCCCCGCTCGCAACAAGTGGCAAAAGCACAGGGCATAGATTTATCACAACAACGCGCTCGTAAAGTTATTTACGGTGATTTTGAGGATTATGATTATTTATTAGCAATGGATAGTGATAATTACCATACCTTAATTAAGGCGAGTCCTACAGAATATCAATCCAAAATAAGCTATTTTTTAGACTATGCGCCAGAACTTGAATCTCGCGAAGTGCCAGACCCCTATTACGGCGGTGAATATGGGTTTGAAAAAGTACTTACAATGATAGAAACCGCCTCACAAGGTTTTTTACATTCTTTAAAAACATCAGGAGAACTCTCATGAAAAAAATAATTACTTTTATTCAGTTATCAATTTTAAGTTGCCTATTCTTAATCTCTCCCGTTAATGCTGAGGAGAGTAACAAAGATAATAAGGTTCTAACCCACGTCATTGTGGTTTGGTTAAATGAGCCTGGAAACAAAGAAGCTCAAGATAAATTTGTTGAAGCGAGTAAATTATTAAATAATTTACCTGGCGTTATTCATCGTCATGTTGCCGTCGTTGAAAAAAGTGACCGCTCAGTCGTTAATGATACCTTTGATGTGTTAATTACCGTCACTTTTAAGGATAAAGCAGCCCTTAAAGCTTATTTAGATCATCCTAAGCATAAAGCCGCAGTCGCTGTTTTTAAAACCATGGCTAATCGTGTCGTGATTTACAACGCTATCGACCGATAAAGGCAATACCATGGCTATTATCAGTAATACTATAAATTATCTTGATGGCGAAACCTTGTTAGAAGGTTTTTTTGCCTATGACGATACTTTTGAAGGCATACGCTCTACGGTCTTAATTGCTCACGCATGGGCGGGACGTGATGAGTTTGTTGCTCAGAAAGCCATAAAATTAGCTGAAATGGGCTACTTTGCCTTTGCTATTGATATGTATGGCCAAGGTATTCAGGGTAAAAGTACCGAAGAAAATGCCCAGCTTATGCAGCCGTTTATGGAAAATAGAGCGATATTACAACAGCGAATGAATGCCGCACTCTATGCCGTAAAATGTATGCCGTGGACGGATGAGAAAAATATTGCAGCGATTGGTTTTTGTTTTGGCGGCTTATGTGTATTGGATTTAGCAAGAACAGGGGCTGACATTAAAGGAGTCGTCTCATTTCACGGCTTATTCTTTGCAGCCGATAATTTAAAAGACCAAGCAATTAAAGCGAAGGTTTTATTATTGCATGGACATGATGACCCAATGAGTCCCCATGAAACGGTAACAGCCCTTCAACAAGAACTAACCACAAAAACTGCAGATTGGCAATTACATAGTTATGGTCATACCTTACACGCATTTACCAACCCAAATGCCAATGATCCTGACTTTGGAACGGCTTATCAACCTGATGCCAATAAACGCGCATGGATTGCAATGCAGAATTTTTTAATCGAAATTTTTCATAAATAACCTCAACATCTCAGCCATGATAGGTGTGAAATTTATTCGTATAGTGCGAATAAGTTCACACCTAACTTAAAACATTGGTTCATAACCAAGGATTCAATCACAGTTTATCTATTTTCTATCAATTAACGACCGTTAGTTAATCTAAACTAAAGACCGTTAAATTAAATGAAATCCTAAACGGTGAAAAAATGCCTAGAGCGAGACAATATTCAGAAGCTGAGTTAATTTTACATTACGACTTAAAACGTTTTGTTGGTAACGAAAAAAGCCCTTTATTAAGTAAATGGTTAAACCAGGAAAATCAGGTTGAACTAAATTCAGGTGAACAATATCTTTTCAACTTAATTTTTTTTGATGCCCAAGAAAAGATAGAACATTGGCATAAAGAAGAACTAAAAATGAAATTTATCGCCTTTGTTTTAAAATTAGGTTATTTAGTTGATAGACCCCCTTATAATACCTATTTTAAACATACGATTAAAGCGAGGGTTAATACAAATTTTTTAAAAATGAAAGTAGATTTTATGATTGCAGAAGGTATTTTAAATCGACCTCAAATCCCTTATTTTCATTTTCAAGTATGGAAAAAATATTGTAATCCAGCTAATGAACCTATTGCACAATTATTAACTGCCTTTTTGATTTCTCAAGAAATAAATCCAACATCTCAGCCAATATATGGTTGTGTAGTCACAGGAAAATTTTGGGAATTCATAATTATGTCAGGCAATAATTATTTTATTTCTAAAAGCTACGACTGTACAGAAGAAGAGAGTTTAATCAGCATTATTACTATTTTGCGTAAATTTAGCCATCGCTTAAATTATCAGTATTTAAATAAAAATGACTAAAAAAAATCCCCCTTGTCTAATTATTATGCGAGGGTTAAGTGGCAGTGGTAAATCATATTTAGCGAGACAACTGGCAAAATATTTACCCGCAACGCATCTTAATTCGGATATTATTCGTAAGGCTATTGCAGGTTACGCCCCCTTAAGTCGTACTAAATCAAACCTAGGCGAGGGAATTTATACCCCTCAAATGAGTTATAAAACCTACCAAAGTTTATTAAATAAGGCAAAAAGTATATTAAAATCAGGAGTATCTGTTATTGTTGATGCCACTTTTTTACATCCTAAATCCTTAGCTAAACAGCAAAAACTCGCCCAAGATTTAAAGCTCCCTTTTATAATTATAGATATACAGGTGTCGATTGCCTGTTTACGGCTGCGAGTTGCTAAACGTTTTGCTCAAGGCAATGACCCCTCAGAAGCTGACGTTGCTGTCTTGGAGCAACAATTCATTAATTATCGTCCTTTAAAAGCAGCCAACCATGTTGTAACTATTCATAATGAAAAGGGTTTTGAATTTTCAACACTTAGAGCGCGATTATCAACATATCTTTACTTTAAAAACAACGAATGATTAATAGTTTTATTTTTACCGCACTTGCCTGTGAAGCAAAAGCCTTCATTACCCAGTTTGAATTAAAAAAAGACCTAAGCCATCATCCTTTTACTATTTATACGAATAAACAAATAGTCTTAACGATTACAGGCTCTGGAAAAATAGCAATGGCAGCAGCAGTGGCCTACAGTCTTGCCGTATTTGAATCTATAGAAAACCCTATATTAATCAACGCAGGAATAGCAGGACATCAAACAGCCGCTTTAGGCACGTTATTTAGTGTCCATAAAATAACCGATACAGACAGTGGTAAAAACTATTACCCGCAATCTGTTATCAAAAATAAGGGTTCAAGTTTAGCGCTTTGCACCGTTTCTAAACCGAACAAAGATTATCAAGATGATTATTTATATGAAATGGAAGCCAGTGGTTTTTATGAAATCGCCAGCCGTTTTACCACCACAGAACTAATCCAAATTTTTAAAGTCATCTCAGATAATCAGCTTATTGGCATAGAAGCGATTAATGCAAAAAAAGTAACCGCTTGGATGACCGCCTCCATAGAAAAAATGACAATCGTTATTGAAAAATTACAAGCCCTAACAATCAGTTTACCTAGCCCTCATTCAAACGACTATGAACTTTTACAAGCCGCCTATTACTTCAATGTTAACCATAGTCATCAATTAAAAGCCTTATTACAGCGTTGGAATGTATTAACCCATGGGGTAAAACTTAATTTTCCTGAAACTAAATTTCATCATGCTAAAGCGGTTTTACAATGGCTACAACAACAAATCGACTTACAAGAATTTAGACTATAGCAACCCTAAAAAACCTTGTTTAGTGACAGCAACAGCAATGATATAGCCATAACAACTCAGTGTCCCGATAAAGGCTAACCAACGTTTAACACCGCTACCTCGCATAACAATAACACCTAAAATAATATAGGCTAGCAAGATAATAAGCTTAGTGACTATCCAGCCATAATCACCTTCCAGCCAAGACCCTTGAAGCACCAATATTATCCCACTCAGTAATAACAACGTATCAATAATATGAGGCATTATCTTAAGAAATTTATTTTTGAGCAAAGATGATTTTAAAACGACAAGAATAACTCGAATGATAAAACTAAAAAAAGAAGTAAGAACTAGAGTGATATGTAGAGTAAGCATGAAATTAAAAGGCAATTAAAACAGAGCTATAATTTATCACAAGCGGGTTAAAGTTAAAACCTTTGGCTAAATAACGGTAAAATACGCCTCACCTTATATACCTATTTTTCGTTATGAATTTGTTACTAAAATATCTTACACTTTGTGCGTTTAAAAACAACCCCCTTGATTTTGTTCCCCCCAAAGTATTTAGGCGGAATGTCATTATCTTTTACTTTTTTTCAGGTTGGTTAGTTGAAGGCTTGATTGCAGACCCTGCGGATGGTTTTTTGGAAGTTTCATTACGCATGATTATGGCATTTTCAACGATTGCAGTATTTTTACTGATTACAAAAAAATGGCGGTATTTTAATCAGCTCTTCACTGCAATCTTTGTTTGTGAAAACTTTATCATGACCCTTGCAACGGCTTGTGAAGCCTTAGATGTCTATATGGTCATGACCCACGTCGTTTATAGGGAAGAGATTGCGATATTTTTAGCCACTTTTCTCGTTGTTTGGTATTTACTGATTGTCGGTTATATTTTACGACGATTTTATACACTTGATGTTAGGAGCAGCATTATTTTTGCGATTACCTATTTTGTTTTAACTTATGGTATTCCCATGCTATTTATGGATATTTAATCCTAATGGGTTATCAGCATCTATACCTTCCATAAAGGGAAGTCGTCTATCTTGATTAGTAATTTGATAAACCTTTCCTAACCAATTGTTGAACACAGATTTTGCGGTATCACGCCAAGTATTATCAATGTAAGCTAATACTTCGGCTTCTGGGAAATGTGGCAAAGCGTGGCGTTGTTGTTTTGCAATAATAACTTGCTGTTGGTAGTTTCTGAATTTTTGGGTCACCGCTTCACAAAAACAATGTTTAGGTAGAGGCGGGTAATCATTTTTATTACTATTAAAAAAACGAAAGACTTCACGTTTATATTCTTTCAATAGACTAATATCATCATATTCTGGATGTCCTTGAAAATACACTGTTCTAAAACCATCACTACTGACTGCCAGATGAACCCCCGCTTCTTCACTTTTAACTAAAACCTTAATCCCATGACGAATCATATCCGCTTCAAAAACTTCATTAAAACGTGAATGGGGTACATCAAAACGGGTATTACTTTCAGCCATCAAAGGATGAATAGGAAATGCTCTATTCATTACTTTATGTGAGAAAACCCCCCAACGTTTACTCGCTAAGGGCGAGCGTTTAATTCCATGCGAATATTGAATTAAAGCATGTGTTGCAAGGCATGAACATAAAGTTGAAGTGACATTATCTTTTGCCCACTCAAATACTTCAGTTAAAGGTTGCCAAAAAGGCTCTTCTTCCAAATTAGCATGAGTAACATTTGCACCACTAATAATAAGCGCGTCTAAGCCATCGGCTTTGATTTTATCAAAGGTTTCATAATATTGGTCAATATGTGTTTGCATCTTTTCACTGCGCTCTAAACCATCAATGCTAAATAAATGCACATGAAACTGAGCAATTTGATTACAAGCACCGACAAGACGCATAAATTGTCGCTCAGTCGCCTCTAAAGCGGCATCTGGCATCATATTAAGGATACCAATGTGTAATTCTCTAATATCCTGTTCTCCTGCCCTATCTGCGAGTAAAACGTTTTCCCCTTCTTCACTAAGACGTTGAAAAGTCGGTAAATTTATATGAGCAACTAAAGGCATGAATGACTCGTTTGTAGGGTAATTGCCGTCGCAATCAATTGAATAAAATCAGTCTCCCCTGTTACTTTAGCCACTTCATCTGCATCTAAAATATAACCATATTTCCCTGCAATTGCTTCATAACGAGGTAATCGTGATTTAAACAAACAAGGAAACACCCAAGTAACAAATTCATCGGGGGAAATTTGTTCTGTATCAGTATAACCCTTAAATGACATAAACTTTTCTAAATGTGCCTCTAAAAAACTTTCCCGGTAATACAAAGGTTTTGGGTTAGTTTTAGCCCGCTCAATAATAGTTTGCTCTAACGTAGATGGAATTTTAATATAAATAAGTAAACTGTGTTTTGCCAAAGTCTCTAAAACCTCAGTTGAGTCTAACTCACAAACACTTCCTCCCGCATCATTCAAAAAATGTCGATAACCATAAATATCATTTGCCTTGTCGATAAATTGCGGCACGTCCAACATTGCTTTAATTTCAGCTTGTAGATGCAAATTCTGCCGATACTTAAACTTAGCCAACGATAAGCCAGCTTGACCACTATTCCCAAGTTTTCCTAAAAAATACGAGACCGCAGCCAAATTATCAACCGTAATATTATTACAAATATAAATTGAATCAGATAATAGCAGATTACGCAAAAAAGGAACATCCATGGCTTGGCGCTTTATATTATCTAAAATAGGTTCATTTAAGTATTTTGTTCCAATCCGATAATCACCTGAATAATGAAACCATTTATCTTTAGGCAACTTATTTGCTAGTGTAGTTTTTCCAGCCCCTGACATCGCTAATAAGGTAATACTTTTATTTTCCCAATTTAAAAACTGCTCTGCCGTCATTCGCATAACTGACTACCCTGTCCTATCTAACATATCAGAGACATTCATATCTTCTGAACCTGAATCAAAATGGGTATCAGGATCTGAATACCCTAAATCATCTATCTCTAAATTACCATAAGGCGCACTCCAATCTTCGGGGGCTTCAATATAATCAAAGGTTGAGCTATACCAGCTCTCTTTATCAAAACTTCCTATTTCACCATTTAAGTACTGAACATCAACACTTTCATTATCACCTTCTATAGCGACGACTTTAAAATTCAAATTATTTTCTACATCTTTATACCAGCGTTCAATAACTGGATCAGTAACCGTTGCCATTGCGACACCTTCTAAGTTAAGTTAATCTAACACGACCAATTTATACAATTAGAGGAAGTTATGGCAAGCACTAATCATAAATTTTTATTACGTCTAATCGTAATAATAGTTAAATTAACCCTAAAACATCCTTCGATGTTATTGTTTCTTTTACTATTCCCTCTTAGTTGGTATAGCTATGAAGTTTTTATTGCCCGTCCTGCATTGAGCTTTCAAGGAGTCCCACAAGCGCAAAGTTGGCTATATCCATCAACATGGACACACACATTAAGAAGTGAGGCTTTTTTAGTCGGTTATTCCGATATTCGTGGTAATCCATTATGGGTTAGTTATAAAATTAAAGCAGTTCCGAAAAAAATTAAACGCCTAAAAAGACCTTCAAGGTTTGAACTAGACTGGCGTAGCATTAATAGAGTAACTCATAAAGACTATACGCACAGTGGTTATGATCGAGGTCACATGGCACCTAATTATGCAATCAGTAGTCTATTTGGTAAGCAAGCCCAATTAGAAACTTTTATGATGACAAACATTACCCCACAAAAACCTAAATTAAACCGAGGTTTGTGGAAAAACCTAGAAATGTTAGAAATCAAAAAATTTACCCAACTTGTAGGCAATGTTTGGGTAACAACAGGCCCCGTATTTACAGGAGAAAAACATTATTTAAAAAATGCTGATAATGTAGAAATTCCTGACGCATTTTATAAAATTTATGCCATTCAATTGGAAAAAGAAAATCCTAGGTTATTAGCTTTCTTAATGCCCCAAAATACAAAAAAAACAGATAAATTAGAAGATTTCATTGTCAGTGTCGATAAGATAGAAGCATTAACAGGCTTAGATTTTTTTCATGAATTAGATGATACGATAGAAAATCAATTAGAAGCTGAAATTAATCCTAATTTTGGAACAAAATATTCTAAAAAACTGCTTAAATTATGAAAGATTTCAAGCTCCCTTATTTTTCAGCCATCATTTTTGATTTAGATGGGTTAGTGCTGGATACCGAAACCACCTATTTATATGCTTGGCAACAGGCAGCAAAAAAAATGGGCTACCCATTGAGCGATTCTTTTTGCTTATCTTTATCAGGGGCAGACGCTGTTCAAGTCAAAAAGAACTTGATTGATTATTGCGGTTCTAATTTTGATTTGACTTATTTTAGACAGTTAAGTAGTAAATACTGGTTTGCTTATGTTCAACAACATGGTATTCAGAAAAAAAAGGGATTTAATCACTTATTAAATATTATAAAAAAAAATCATATCCCTTATTGTCTGGCAACTAATAGTCCTGAAAAAAATGCCCGTGAATGTCTTAACTTTGCAGGTATTAGCAATGAATTTGATTTAATAATTAGTCGAGATCAGGTGAAAAAAGGTAAGCCTGCCCCTGATATTTTTTTAAAAGCCGCAGATTATTTACAAAAACCAATTAATCATTGCTTAGTTTTGGAAGACTCTATTATAGGTATCAAAGCGGCACAACAAGCCGGCGCCTATCCTCTATTAATTCCCTCTCAACAGATAATCAAAAATGCGTTGTTAATCAATGAAAATTTAATTTTCAAAGACTTAATTGAAGTTTCAGAAATTATCTTAGCAAATCTCCCCAAAAATTAAAGCCTTACTGTATAATTTTTGCCATTTTTGCAAAAACTATTCGGATTATCACTTGATTAACAAAGTTTCTGTCATCGCCCCTGCTAGGTTACACATGGGATTTATGGATTTAAGCGGATCATTAGGACGACATTTTGGTAGTATTGGTGTCGCGCTCAATGAAATCAATACCCATTTAACCCTTACGGCAGCAAAACATCTTACTCTTAGTGGCTGCGCGCCCAAGCGAAGTGAAAAAACCTTAAAACATTTTTGTAAACGGCTTAATCTTTCTGATAAGCTCCACCTTCATTTTAATTCAAGCATTCCTGAACATGTAGGTTTAGGCTCAGGAACACAACTTGCTTTAGCCATTGGTGCGGCTTTAAATGGCTTTTATCAATTAGGACTCAGTGTTCGTGATATAGCAATCTTAAGTGATAGAGGTGCGCGTTCAGGCATTGGTATTGGGGTTTTTGAACACGGTGGATTGGTGGTTGATGGGGGACGAGGTAAAAATACTCAAACGCCTCCCGTTATTTCACAACTTTCAATTCCAGATGCGTGGCGTTTTTTACTGGTGTTTGATAAACGGGGTCAAGGTCTGCATGGAGAACAAGAAATTCAAGCATTCAAAGAGCTTCCGCCTTTTCCAGAACAAGAAGCTGCCCATTTATGTTACCTACTATTAATGCAAGGGTTGCCAGCGATTGCAGAAAATAACCTTGAATTATTTGGTCATGTAATAACACAACTACAGCAATCAGTAGGGCAACATTTTGCGAGTGTGCAAGGCGGCGTGTTTACTAGCCCCGAAGTTTCAGAAACTATGCTATGGTTACAACAACAAGGCGCGGTTGCTATTGGACAAACCTCATGGGGACCGACAGGTTTTTGTGCGGTTAAAGATGAGACAACAGCACAAGCCCTTATTTTGGACATGAAGAAACGTAATACTAAAACCAATCTTTATTTTCAAATAACACGCGCTAAAAATAGTGCCGCTAAGATTCAGCTTTATTAGTCTGAGGAATATTTTATGATAGAAGTCGCATCACTTCGTTATGGGGTTATTTTTGAAAAAGCTTTTAGTCAAGTTGATATATTTACCGCTTTTGTTCACGATACCTTAGGCATTAATTTAGACATAACGGAAGTTGGAACTAAAAAGACTTTTGATATTCAGGCAGGAAAAATTCAACCGCGTTGTGATTTGTATGCCGAAGATAAAAAAAACCGCCTCATTGTCAATATTCAACATGAAAGTCATGGCGATCATTATGAGCGTTTTTTGTATTATCATGGGATTGAGTTATTAGCCAAAATTCAAAAATCAGCCAACTATCATTTAGACATTACTGTTTATACCATTGTGGTATCAACGTCGAGTGATAAATATAAAAAAGATGTCCTCACTATACGCTTTGACCCTTGCGATTTAGCAGGACATTATATCAAAGCAATTTCCCATAAAATTGTCTTTTTATGCCCCAGATATGTTAATGAAAAAACCCCAAAACCATTAAACCAATGGTTACAAGCCATTGAAGATTGTTTAGATGGACAAGTTGAAGAGACAGATTATCAGCACCCTGAAATATTAAAACTGTTTTCAGTCATTGAGCAAAGTAATATTTCAGCCGAAGAAGAAACGCTGTTGATTAATGAATACCATCTTGAAAAACTAAAAAAAACACAATTAACAGAAAGTTTAAAATTTGGAGAAAAACAGGGGATTGAAAAAGGAAAATCAACTGAGAAATTAAATATGGCAATAACCATGTTACAAGAAGATTTTGAAACAAATATTATTGCTAAAATAACAGGGTTAGAAAACCGTGTTATTTTAGAATTAAAAAATAAACTTTAACTTCAAAAAATAATGCCTCACGCTAATATAGATAGTTAATAGCAATGGAAAAACTACTTATTATTTCTCAATCCGCACAAATGTTAGCCCAAGCAGCTTATAATATAGACTTAAAAATAACCGTTATAGATTGTTTTGCTGACCGTGACACACAGGGGTTAGCCTTCAAGTATTATCAAGTTAAATCATTAGCACTTCAGGATATACAAAGCCTGATAAACATAATTAAAGATCAATGCAAATTTTGTATTTATGGCAGTGGTTTTGAAGCCTATCCCGAAAGCCTCGCCTTTTTAGAAACCCAATTTCAACTCCTAGGTAACTCATCAACCGTATTTAAAACCTTACAAAATAAGCCGCTTTTTTTTCAACGTTTACAACAATTAAATATTTCTTTTCCCAGCGTTTTTTTTACATTAAAAAATAATACACATAGGGATAAAACAGCAAACTATTTAATTAAACCCTTTAATAGCCTAGGCGGGCTTGAAATTGTGAAAGAAAATACTCGCCACAATTTGCATAATACGCGCCATTATTATCAAGAATATATAGCGGGAGAATCCCTATCAGTTTTATTTGTTGCCAATGGAAATCAAGCTGTGATTATTGGATTTAACCGACAATGGACGATAGCAAAATCATTTTTATTTTCAGGTATTATCAATCATGCTGAATTAGCAATTATTCATCAACAAACTTTATATAACTGGGTTTCTAAACTCACTCTTAGTTATAAATTACAGGGATTATGCAGTTTAGACTTTATTTTCTATAAAAATAAATGTTATATTTTAGAAATTAACCCAAGACCCCCTGCTAGTATGCAGTTATATGAAAAAGATTTATTAAAAACTCATTATTTAGCTTGTCTTGGACAATTAGAAAAAGTAATTACACCTCAATATAAAATTTATACCGCTTATCAAATTATTTATGCTCTCAAAACAATAAAAATTTCCTCTCAGATAAAATGGCCTAAATACTGCTGTAATTTACCCCAAATAAATGCAATTATTGACAAAGGACAGCCCATTTGCAGTATCATTATTAACGGAACTAATCCTCAATCTTTACTTGAGGATTTACAACATAAACAACATCTTCTTTTCACACAAATAAACGAAATAATATGATCGAATATAGCGCAAGTGTCAACAAACTGAGTCAACCTTTAGTCCAAGAATTACTTGATAATGCCGATAAATTAAGACTTGATATACACACGCAAGAAAATGGCTGCATCATTATTGATGCGGGAATTGAAGCCCCTGGTGGGTTGGAAGCGGGACGAATTATCACCGAAATATGCTTAGGCGGCATGGGGACAGTAAGCATTAATCATAGCCCTTACACTGAAAACTGGCCACTCACTATTAATGTACATAGTTCTAATCCAGTGTTAGCCTGTCTAGGGAGTCAATACGCAGGTTGGAGTTTGTCTCACGAAAAATATTACGCACTCGGTTCAGGGCCTGCACGGGCAATGGCAACAAAAACTAAAGAGGGAGAAGATGAGCCAATTGAAGCACTTTATAATGAATTAGGTTATCAAGATAATGGTGAAGAAACCGTTTTAGTCATTGAAAATGATAAAATTCCACCCAAGGAAATTATTGAGCAAATTATCCAGGCTTGTGATGTTGACCCAGAAGATTTAACTATTATTGTTACCCCAACGAGTAGTATTGCAGGTTGTGTCCAAGTGGTTGGACGAGTTTTAGAAGTGGCCATGCACAAAGCCCATGAATTAAAATTTCCCTTAGAAAATATCATAGATGGTAGTGGTAGCGCACCCCTATGCCCTCCTCACCCCGATTTTGTACAGGCCATGGGACGGACTAATGATGCTATTTTATTTGCAGGTCAAGTGCATCTATTTGTTAATGGCTCTGATGAAGAAGCTGAAAAATTAGCTAAGGCATTACCTAGTTCAACCTCAAAAGATTATGGTAGACCTTTTGCAGAAATCTTTAAAGAATATAACTACGATTTTTTTAAAGTTGATGGCTTATTATTTAGCCCTGCCAGTGTTATTGTAACGGCTGTTGAATCAGGGAACAGTTTTCGAGCAGGAAAATTAGATAATGAATTACTAAAACAATCTTTTGGCAGTTAATAGCATTACTTATAAATAGTTGTAGCAATGTAATAGACTATCAACGGTTTCATCTGTAAGTTAGTCGCTCTATTTAAGAAATAATCATTATGATAAATGCCAGTACTTACATAAAAGTTTGTCGTCTATTACTCTGCTTAATTTTAGTGATAATAATTAGCTTGCATACCTCAGGTCAATTACGCTTATCATTAATATCACGAGTAGAAAATATTTTTTATGATCTGCGCCTAATCGCGACAATGCCTAATACGATTGATAAACGTATTGTTATCATTGATATTGATGATAAAAGCTTGTTGCAAGAAGGACGGTGGCCTTGGTCAAGAGATAAACTAAGCTATCTGGTTGATCTATTATTTGACTATTATGATGTTAATTTATTAGCCTTTGATATTGTGTTTTCAGAGAAAGATAAATCTTCAGGACTTGCATTACTTGAGAATTTAGGAAAAAATGCTTTGCTTGATGATCCTTCTTTTCAGGCAGTTTTAACTGAAATGCGGCCACAGTTATCTTACGATAGCTTGCTTGCTCAAAGTTTTAAAAATCGTAATATTGTTTTAGGTTATTTTGCTAGTCATTTAAACACCCCCCTTAATGCTGCTACAAAATTACCTCAAGCGGTTGCTATGAGTAATGATCCCTTCACCCATTGGTTATTTCAGGCAAAAAGTTACGGCGCTAATTTAGCGCAATTACAAGATGCTGCTCAATTAGGCGGATTTTTTAATAATCAAGGCGCAGATAGTGATGGAATTAGTCGTAAAATCCCCTTACTATTTCAATATCAAGGGGGAGTTTATGAGGCGTTATCGCTTGCGATATTTAGGCAATATCAGGGCAAACCGCCTATTGAGTTTATCACTAATAATTATGGCAATAAAACAGATCAGCGACTTGAGCGTTTAAATATACAATCTTTTAGTATTCCTATGAATCAGGATGGAGCTATTTTAATTCCCTATCGGGGAAAAAAAGGCCGATTTCATTATATTTCTGCGACCGATGTGCTTAATGGTATTGTGGATGTAAAAGAATTAAAAGATAAAATCGTTATCATGGGCGCGACAGCCGCAGGTTTATATGATTTAAGAAGTACGCCAATGCAAAGTAGTTACCCAGGCGTTGAGATTCACGCTAATATTGTCAGTGGAATATTAGATCAAAACATAAAATCAAGACCTAATTATATCCTTATTTATGAGCTCTTATTATTAATCCTTATTAGTAGTATTATTATTGTTGTTATCCCGAAGTTATCTGTCGTTAAAGCAACGCTTATTTTTATATTATTAATGGCCTTTATTTTCGGGATTAATTTTATTTTATGGCATTACATTAATATAGATAGTAATCTTGCAACCCCCTTACTATTACTTTATTCCCTCTTTAGCATTCAACTATTCTTTGGCTATTTTATCGAATCACGGCGTAAAAAAAAATTAACGCATCAATTTGGACAATACATCCCGCCTGAATTAGTTGAACAAATGAATCAATCGGATGAAGTGTTTTCACTTGAAGCTGAAAGTAAAGCAATGACAGTTTTATTTTCTGATATACGTGGGTTTACAACGCTTTCAGAAAAATTAGCCCCGCAAAAACTTTCTGAGTTAGTTAATCGCATTTTAACCCCAACAACAAAAATTATTCACCATAACAAAGGCACCATTGATAAATACATCGGTGATGCGGTGATGGCATTTTGGAATGCCCCTGTAGCGGATAAAGATCATGCTGCAAATTCTGTACAGGCAGGTTTAGAGATTTTAGATAATTTAGAACTTCTACAAGCTGAATTTAAACAACAAGGTTTACCAAAAATAGAGATGGGAATTGGCATTAATACGGGGGTAATGAATGTGGGTAATATGGGGTCACAATTTCGCACCGCCTATACCGTAATGGGCGATGCAGTTAATTTAGGTTCCCGTTTAGAAGAGTTGACCAAATACTATGGTGTAAAATTAATTGTTAGTGAAAGCACTAAAATAGTCGCTCCCTTGTATATCTACCGAGAACTAGATCGTGTACAGGTTAAAGGAAAAAAAGAACTTGTGAGTATTTATGAAGTTGTAGCGAGTAAAGATAATATTTCTAATGATTATCTTTTATATTTAACCTCATTAGATGCGGCTTTTACTAATTACTATCAGCAAGATTGGGAAGCTGCAGAACAAAAATTTATGCTTTTAAAACAAAAAAAACCAGCAGATAAATTACATCAGTTATACATTGAAAGAATTAAAGACTTTAAAATGCGCCCGCCTGCTGAAAATTGGAATGGTGTTTTTGTTCATACCAGTAAATAAAGCTGATTAATTTTTTTGTAATACAAAAAGCAGTGGAGCTGTTGATTTAGGTTGTGGGCTATCAATTATTTTAACATCTAATGTTGAATCTACTTGTTGACACCAATTTTTTATCCTTATTGTTTCTTGCTCACCCCCTTCATGCCCAGGATAAGCTAGAATTGTAATAATACCTGAAGGCGCAAGTAATGAAACTGCACTATTTAATGCGACTAACGTTGTATCACTACGGGTAATAATCTTTTTATCAGACCCTGGTAAATAGCCCAAATTAAACATAATCGCTTTTATATGCCCTTTATTTTTGGTTGCAATATGATCTCGCATGAATTGATGTCCTGCATGAATTAATTGCGTATTAGCGCCTAGTCCTGCTTGTTCTATGCGTTGCTGAGTTGCGATTATCGCACTTTCCTGAATATCAAAACCATAAACCCAGCCTAATGGAGCAACCTGTCGCGCTAAAAATAAACAATCATAACCATTACCGCAAGTCGCATCTATAACACAATCACCATTATAAATTAAAGGGCTTAGAAGTTTATGTGCTTGTTGAGGTAAAGACAAAAAATCAGACATAATAAACCCGCGATATTACGAATTGACATCACTAATGGTAATAGATTCCCGGTTCAATTTTAATGAATATTGACCTGACAATAGTTCTTGCAATTCACGCCCAATCATCCCAAAACGCCAGCCTTTTAATAATTGACACGGCTCATTAAACAATAATTTTTCCAATTCTTTTCGGGGAGCAAGAATAGTTGGGTTTAATGAATTTTCTTCGGCTCTCACTCTAACTATTGCCGTCAATACATCTAATATTGCTTCTTGCTGTTGGGTTTTCTTAAAAGCCCCCGCCTTATCTTTCAATGGACTAACAGGGTTTTCCCTTGCATCACTAATGAGCTGACATAATAACTTGCCATCAGCGCGTACTAAGCGATCATTAATATTACGAATATTTGCAAGCTCTCTGATGGTAAGAGGTTGTAATTTAGCTAACTCAATTAATAAATCATCACGAATGAGCCAATTCCTAGGTTTATTATTTGCTTGAGCCTGCTGTTCACGCCATTTTGTTAATGCCTGAACAATAGATAATTGCTTCCCTGTTAGTTTATTTTTCCCCTTAATTTTCAGCCAAGCATTTTCAGGTTTTATATCGTAAATATCAGGATTGTTTAAAAATTTAAAATCATCCTCTAACCAATCAAAGCGTTGCAAATCAGTCAACTTTGTTCGCATAATTTCATAAATTTGACACAAATAAATAACATCATCAGCCGCATATTGTAATTGTTCGGCACTGAGAGGGCGAAGACTCCAATCGGTACGCGTATAAGCTTTACTAAGATTTATATTTAAAAAAGTAGAAACCAGCATTGCATAACCTGGGTTTTCTTGTATTCCCAGTAAAGGGGCTGCAATTTGGGTATCAAACACAGGCATCGGAATTTTCCCTGTTATTTGATAAAAAATTTCTAAATCCTGCCGACAAGAATGAAAAACTTTAACTATCTTAGGGTTATAAATTGCATCAAAAAGAGGGGTTAAATTCTCAATAGCTAGAGGGTCAACGCAAACAACCCACTCCGGTGTTGCAATTTGCAATAAACAAAATTGGGGATAATAGGTTTTTTCTCTTAGAAATTCAGTATCCAATGCAAGCCAGGATTCGGTGGCTATTTGTTGACATAATTGTTCTAATTTTTCAGTGGTATCAATATATTGAATCGTAGTCATCATTGCTTATCTTAAACCTTGCCTGTAAAAATAACAGATTTTTTATTAAATTTGAATTTTTTCTTAAATTATTTGACTGACTATTCTACATCCCTAAGATATAAAGCATCAGCTATTTATTGCGACGGTACTTTTAATTACGTTCGTTATTTTTCTAACCTTATGTAATAATCAGTTTTAATCCTAGATGTTATTTTATCTATTTTCAGCTCTTTGCCTATTTTAAATTTTGACCTATGCAAGCACAAGTTCTTCCTAAAACCCAAATTTCTATTAGAGAAAACTTACAATGGTTATTCATTCTTAGAAACTTAATGATTCTGAGTGAATCTGGTATTATCTTTTTAACTATTTTTGGTTTAGGAATCAAACTACCGCAACAAAATATAGCCCTTATTATTTTCTTAGTTATCATTGTTAATTTCTATACTTGGATACGTTTAAAAACGGAAAAAGATGTTACTGAAGTAGAGATTTTCGTACAAATTATTATTGATGTATTCGCAATAGCCAGTTTATTATACCTAACAGGCGGTGCATCTAATCCGATTATTTGGGTATTTTTATTACCATTAATTATTACAGGAATCATGTTACCGCAATCTTACGCTTGGTATATGGTTATTTTAACCTGCTCAGCCTACACTGTTTTAATTTCCTATAATATCCCATTACCTGTAATAGAACCTCATTTAACCCGTTCTGATTTAACTCATCCAGAACTACAGCATCACCTCCATATTATGAGTGATAAAAAATATTTTAATTTACATATTTTTGGCATGTGGTTTGGCTTTGTTTTTACGGCGGGGTTAGTGGCTTACTTTGTCGTTGAACTCTCTAAAACCTTACGTGATAGAGAACGCTCTTTAGCAGAAGCCCGTGAAAATGCATTGCGTAACGAACGTGTGGTTTCATTAGCCACCTTAGCTGCGAGTGCCGCCCATGATATGGGGACACCCTTAGGAACAATGGCAATTATTACCCATGAAGTTTTACAAGACTTCCCCGCCCATAGCTATCCTGATTTACAAGAAAAAATGAAAATTTTAGAACAACAAATTAGTCGTTGTAAATCAGCATTATCGGTTATGTCTGCATCGGGAGGAGAAATGCGAGCAGAATCAGGTGAAATAATGAATCTTGTTGAATATATAGATGAAGTATTATCACAATGGCGTACTCAAAAACCTAATGCAAAATTTTCACTGGTTGTTAAACCATGTATTTACCTACCTTCACAAATTATTGCCGAGCGAACACTCACCCACTCAATTATCAACATCTTGAATAATGCCGCAGAGGCGACTCAAGTTGATAAAGGGATCGAATTACATATTGAGTGGAATAATGAAGAAGTCGTTATTGAAGTACGTGATTTTGGTAAAGGATTACCGCCTGAATTACTTAGTTATACAGGGGCTGAACCTATGGGTAGTAAGAAACAAGGACTGGGGGTAGGATTATTTTTAGCCTGTACTACAATTAAACACCTCGGTGGGACAATAGAATTTTATAATCACCGTGAAACAGGGGGAGGCTGTGTAGAAATAAAACTTCCTTTAATTAATAATGAGAAAACTAAATGATAGAAACTGATAATCCACAACTTCTTTTAATTGATGATGATGAAACTTTTTGTAATGTCCTTAAACCTGCATTAAAAAAAAGAAATTTCAATGTTAGCGTTGCCAATAATATTAAAGATGGCATCGCTCTCGCAGAAGAAACTGAACCAGAATATGCCGTTATTGATTTACGAATAGGCTATGATTCGGGTTTAGAAATGGTAAAAAAATTAATTTCTTTGGATGATAATACTCGTATTGTGATGTTGACAGGGTTTGCAAGTATTGCAACTGCAGTAGAGGCGATTAAATTAGGCGCAATTCATTACTTAACTAAACCTGCAAATGCTGATGAAATTGCCAATGCTTTGCATAAAAATAAAGGGGATTCATCCGTACAAATAAAGGAAAAACCATTATCTGTGAAACGCTTAGAATGGGAGCATTTACAAACGGTGTTAATGCAGCATGAGGGTAATATTTCAGCGGCAGCGAGAGCTTTAAATATGCACCGTCGAACCTTACAAAGAAAGTTAGATAAACGCCCTGTTAAAGAATAACTGAAAATCTAAAGTGAGTTGGGTATAATAGCCTTTCAAAAAATGTCTCCGTGGCACAATAGGATAGCGCGGCTCCCTCCTAAGGAGCAGGTTACAGGTTCGATTCCTGTCGGGGACACCATTAAATCAATCAGTTACGCTATTTTAATAATATGGTGCCGGTGACTCTCTGAGTGGGAATTTATACAAGCCTCGCATTTAACTTCAACTTGCAATATCAACTCAGTAGGCATTCCCACTTAAAAAGTGGGAACGAGAAAATCAAATCCACCTCTAATAATAAAATCCTGAAGCAATTTATCGACTTCTATGTTGACCTTGAATACCGAAACACTCGCACTTTCCAATTCTTCAAAATAAGCTTTGGCTTTGGTTTTATCAACGCATTTTTTCAAATCATCAAAGCGGCAAAAGTCATTAATATTGGCTTCTGTTACGTTGGCATTCATCATGCGGTTTAACTTAGCTTTAAATGCGGTGATGTTTTCGGTTTCTGTGCTACCCAATACGCTAATAATGGCATTGATTTGCGACTGTTTAGCGGCAGCTAGATATTCAGTGATGTACTCTCTAAAGGTTTTTCCTTGCTCTGGTTTAATATCGCCGCGTTGCACATCATTAAGAAAAATATTGGCAAACTTTTGTTCTTCTTGGGTGAGGGTGGCAAACGATTTATGCAATTCATCGACTGTTTTTTGAATAGCAGTGCTGCTTGTATCGTCTTTTTGAAGCGTTTTTAGGTATTTTTCAAAACGCGAATTCATATAATCCGCGTCGATTTTGCCTGTGTCTATTTCCGTTAAATGCCCCAATATTTCGAACGGCACTTCATCTGAACCACCGCCACCTTCACCGCTGCCACTAGATAGCTCTTTGTAGCGTGATAGCAATTTCGAATAGGTAGTTTCATCAAGATTTAGCGTTACTTCGGTTTTTTGCTTGCTCCAAACAAAACCTTGAATTTTCGCCGCTTCTAAATAATCATTTAAGTCGGCAAATAATTTTACAAATTTGCCACAGATTGAGGCATCAGCAGGCAATTTTTCAAAGTTATTAATCCCTGCATTATCAAACAGCTCAATAATCTCATCATTAAGTGCATTGATTTTTTTCAAATTATTGGGCAATTTATCCACAAAAAGCCCGACGGGTTTATCACCCGAATACAGCTTAACCGCATAATTAATATTGCGCTCCATGCTGTGCGGGTAACGATAATAACGAATCGTGCCAAAGGGTTTTTCATGTTTGTCGTAAAGGCGATTGGTACGCGAAAAAGCTTGTATGATGCTTTCATATTTAAGCACTTTATCCAAATACAGGGTATTCAACCATTTAGAGTCAAAGCCTGTGAGCATTTGGTCTACCACAATCAATAGATCAATTTGTTGCTTGGGTGTTTTTTCGATGCGTAAATACGGTTTTTTATGAGCGAGTCGTGCGGCAAGGTCTTTTTTAAATTTAGCGTGATTAGCTAAGGTGAAATCCTGTCCATATTGCGCGTTATAGTCTTCCATAATCTCGATTAAGCCCGCTTGTTTTAACGCGGTGTTAGCGTAATCACTGCCTTCGTCAATATGTGGGTCAAAAAGGGCGGTTATTTTTAATGTCGGTGCGGCTTGTTTTAAACGACGATAATACGCAATCGCCTCGGCAATACTGCTGGTCGCAAAGATAGCGTGGAATTTATTGT
>DAOUTG010000041.1 GCA_030626845.1 Methylococcaceae bacterium | reverse complement strand
AAGACTTTTCAGTCTCCACTTTATCAATCTCAATCTCTAACCCTAAAATATCTTTAACAAACGCTGTAAAAATAGACGGCTTAGAAAAAGCTTTTTTAAAAACAACGCCGTAGCGTAAAGAAGCCACTTCAATCATTAAATTTTCTCCTGTGCTTTTATTTCTCTTTGAAAAGTTTCAATAGAATCTACAGTGACAGCACGTTCCAATAAACTTGATAAATAATCACTATCCGAAATATTTTGAATAGTTTGCCTCAAAAAATCAGGGATAACCTCAAAACGTGTATTTAGTACAGCCACTAATGCCTCTTTAATTCCTCGCTCTATTCCTCGTTCAATTCCTCGCTCAATTCCCATTTGCTCAATACTACTCACATAAGGCATTTTGATCTCTTCCTCATATTGAATCACTTGATTCTTAAATTCTGTTGTTAAAATAGTTGGTAAAACTAACATCCAATCAATAAAATTAAATAGTTCTAAAATCTCCTTTTTACTGTAATTTTGCTGATACAAGGCTTTAAATAAAGTTATCTTCCAATACAAACGTGCTTTTGGATCTTGACGTGTTGCTAACGCCTTAAGATGCGTTTTAACCACCGTGGAAAATGGATTGTTATTATTTTCAAGGCATTCTAAGTTTTTTTGATAATCCAATAGTTTTATAATGGGAAATTCAAATGAGATCTTACAACCAAAATTTTCATAACAATAATTTTTTGGTCGCCAATTTTCTCTATCATCACCTAAAATAGCCAAACTAATAATCGGCTTTTGATAACGGTCAAATAACCGATAATGATAAATATACATCCGCTGACAAAAATCTTTATCGTATTGCGATTGTATCTCCGTATGAATATATGGCTTTCAATAATATCTTTCCAGGGATTGTCAAATTCTGTATTAATATTCATTATTCAACACCAATCATTTTTCATAACCTTGCTTAATCGCCTGAGAAAGCTGATGTACTGCCATCGCATAATGATTACTATGATTGTATTTTTTAATCACTTTAAAGTTTTGATAAGTACGCCAAAATTCGTTACCTGAATAAGTGCTTAATTTAATGGTTGTAGAGCCTAAACTTTTCTTAACTTTTGTAGTGACAGCTTTATTAAATTGCCAGCCACTGTGTGAAAAATAATTAGCCACACTCCCAATCGCATCAATGGGATTCCATAAATCTCGTTTACCATCACGGTTAAAATCGACCGCTAAACGACGAAAACTACTCGGCATAAATTGTCCCAATCCCATCGCCCCTGCCCAAGAACCTACGACTTTACGCGGCTCATACCCTTCTTCTGCAGTCATTAATAAAAAGTTTTCTAATTCAGAAGTAAAAAATTTACTTCGTCTTTTGGTATGAAAAGCAAGGGTACTTAACGCATCTAAAGTCCGTGTTTTACCAACATTTAACCCAAAAAATGTTTCTACCCCAATAATAGCCACAATATATTCAGCATTCACTTTATAAGTCGCACTCGCTTTCTGAATAGTCGCTGCATTTTTGCGCCAAAACTTTATACCATTATTAATATGCGTTGTCGTCAGGAATTTTTTACGATAACGCGACCAACTCCCAGGAGAGGGAGTAAAGCTCGTTTTTACGTTCAAAACAGGTTTTTCTAATTTGAACACTGACTGTAAATGCCGCGCTTTTGAAAGTAACCCATTCAAATAATTAGGGGTAAAGCCATATTGTTTACTCATATAACCAATAAAATTACGCGCTGAGGTTGACTTTGCATAAGCCCCTGTTAATTTATTGGCAGAATAAGTCCCCACAGGATTAAACCCTGGCTTAGTTTTTTTAGAAACCGTTGGTTTTGTTGGCACAATCGGTTGTGTTAATCCTTTATAATGATCTTGATGATAAACAATAGGCTCAGGATTACAAGCGGTAATAAGTACGCCTAAAACAAGGAGAAATACTAATTTATAAGATAATGAAGTCATTTTATTTTTATTCTGCTAATAAGATTTCAATAGGTTTTTCTATATTAATAGTTGCAACAGGTAAATCTTTTCCTTTTTGCCAGTCTGCTAAAGCTTGCTGTTTATTGTTTGCTGAAATTAAAAAGATCACTTGTTCACTCTGACTTAACGCTTTAGCACTTAAAGAAACTCTTTCAGATGGCGGTTTAGGCGCATTAGAAACAGCGTGAACCAGTTCATTTTTATTATGCTGATGTCCTGGAAACAAACTGGCTGTATGCCCATCTTCTCCCATGCCTAATAAAACTAAATCAAAAGGGAGTGCCTGTTTAACAATCGCTTGATAAGCAATAGCGGCTTCTTGTCCGCCTAATTCACTGGGAATCGGATGAATTTGCTGCTTAGGAATCGACGTATGCTTTAAAAAAACATCGGTTGCCATTTTACTGTTTCTATCTTTATCTTCAATAGGCAAACAACGTTCATCACCATAATAGATATGCCATTTATTCCAGTCTGTTTCAATATTAATCAATAAACGGTAAGCATTTTCAGGGGTACTTCCGCCTGCGAGGACCAATTTAAACACCCCCTTTGCTGCAATGGCATGTTTTGCTGACTGTGCAATCAATTCAGCCGCTTTTATTGCTAATTCATTGGTGTTTTTTAAATGTTGCCAATTAAGATTTTGAGTCATAAGTCTAAAAAAATATAATTTAAAAAACAGTGATGTTACCATAATAGTCAATTTGACCCAACGCGCTTAAACCATGACTTTTAACCTCCCGCCTTGCATTGAAAATCAGTTTTTAACCGATCACGCTCAACTTTTAAACGCGAGTTTTCAACAATTTTTTGATGAGCCTTTATTAGATTCAACCGTAGAGCAATTAGCTAAACAATTATTTTATGCCCCATTTGCGGTGTTATCTCATAACACTAAAGCTGACCCCATTTTTAATTATGCCAATCAAAAAGCGTTGTCATTATTTGAACTGAATTGGCAACAATTAATTAATTTACCTTCTCGTCAATCGGCAGAAACGATCAATCAAGCAGCGAGAGATGAATTAATGGCTAAAGTAACCACAGAAGGTTTTGTTAAGGACTATCAGGGAATTAGAGTTTCTAGCCAAGGTCGGCGTTTTCAAATTAACGAGGGCATTATTTGGAATTTACATGATAAACAAGGGACTTACTGGGGACAGGCGGCTTGTTTTTCTAACTGGGTATTTTTATAAATAAAAAGAGCCGACAAGCTATCGGCTCTTTCTATATCTTAAGGTGTTACAGTTGCAGGTTTTGTTTCTGTAGCTTTTGGTGTTTCTTCTACTTTTTCATCGGTTGATACTGGTTTTTCTATCTTATTCTCAACATCCGCCGCTTCCGCTGCATCTATTGCTTGCGCTTGTTTTTCTACCACTTCTGTTTCTTGAGCTGCTTTAGGTGTTTTATTATCGACTACCGCAGGGGCTTTAACTTCGGGTTCATCCACAGAAACTAAAAATTCTACTTTCGCCTTATCACGCAATGCCTTTAACATGGCTTGAACTTTTTTCTGTTCTAATGCAGGACGTAATTGCTCTTTAATAGTATCAAACGGCGGGGGGGTTTGTTTCCTTGAATCTTCACGTAAAATAACATGCCAACCAAATTGACTTTTAATAGGTTCTTTAGTAAATTCACCATTTTTCATCGCGATGACCGCTTTAGAAAAAACCTCAACCATTTGCCCATCAACAAACCAACCTAAATCGCCTCCTTGCGGACCTGATGGACCTGTAGAATGTTTTTTTGCTAATGCTTGAAAATCTGCACCCGCTGTTAATTCTGCAATCAATTTTTTCGCTTCATCTTCTTTTTTCAGCAATATATGACGCGCCTTATATTCATCACCTGATGATTTAGCGACTTCTTTATCATATTCTACTTTTATTTCTGCATCAGAAACAGGATTAGACTTCATATAATCTTGCACAGCAGCCTGTGATAATAAAGAACGGGTTGCCATATCAAGACGTTCTATCACTTCAGTCGATTGTTCTAATTTCTTTAATTTAGCATCTTGAACCAATAATTCACGCTGAATTAATTCTTCTAATAATTTCTTTTTAGGAAATTTTTGTCCATGACTACGTTGTTCAATTTCTTTTTCCAACGTTTCCAGGGTTTTTTTACTAATATATTTGCCATTAACCATCGCCACCGCATTTTCTTTAGTTACGATCGGTGCATTACTTTTAGCCGCTTGATCGCAGGCAACAATAAAAACGCTACTGGCTAATAATAAGGGGATTATTTTTTTCATTGATAAATTACCTTGTCTGTTCAGAAGGAGTTAAAGCATTAATACCTAAGGCGTGAATGTCCTGTTTCATCATTTCACCTAATGCTTGATAAATTAATTGATGTCGCTGGACTAAGGATTTACCCTCAAAATTATCACTAACAAGGGTTAGATGATAATGCCCTCCCCCTTTTTGCGCGCCCGCATGACCTGCATGGGCGGCACTATTATCAATCACTTCAAGTAATTTAGGGTTTAAAGCGATAGTTAGTTTTTGTTTAATTAAATCAGTTATCATTTTGGAAAGACTTGTTTAAATGGTTTAACAGTCACTAGAGAGTAAACCCCTGACTGTGCGTAAGGGTCAGCATCTGCCCAATTTTTTGCCTCATCAAGCGTTTCAAATTCAGCAATCACTAAACTCCCTGTAAACCCTGCATCACCTGGGTTTTCACTTTCAATGGCAGGATGAGGCCCTGCCAATAATAATCGCCCTTGATCTTGTAAATCTTGTAAGCGTTGTAAATGAGCGGGGCGTACTACTTGTCTTTTTAGAAGACTATCCGCCACATCATTACTCATAATTGCGTATAACACAAACTATTCCTCGGTTTCAGTTTCAGTTTCAGTTTCAGTTTCAGGAAGGTATTTATATATAAAAATCATCTGTAATACAATAAAGACAATCATTAAAGCGGGAACGCCAAAGGTTTTAAAAGTAACCCAATCATCAGTATTATAATTGTGCATTACATAAAGATTAATAAAGCCTACACTAATAAAAAAGAACGCCCACATTAAATTTAGGCGTTTCCAGATAACATCAGGCAATTCAAGTGCTGAACTCATCATGCGCTGAACAAAAGGTTGCTTACCTAGAAATTGACTGCCTAAGAAAGCCCCGCCAAATAACCACTCAATAATCGTCAATTTCCATTTTATAAATTGTTCATCTTGTAAATACAGTGTTGCCCCTCCCATGACTAAAATAAGTCCTAAGGTAATCCATTGCATGGTTTCAACTTTACGATATTTAAACCAATTAAAGCCGACTAAAACAATAGTTGCAACAATAACAACAGCCGTTGCCACGTAAATATCATAAACTTTATAGGTAATAAAAAATAAAATAATCGGTATAAATTCAAACAGTTGTTTCATAGTTTTACAAAAATAAAGGCAAGTAGGTTTTTAAGATGGGGTCAATGATAGATTAATTCAAACGAGATTCTAATTTTTTTGCAGCTGAATGTACATGACTAGACAACGCTTTCTGCTAGAATGTTCCCCTTTGGATAAATATTATGGATAAAACTACACAAACTGAATTAGAAGCTGCCGCTTTCAGACAGTTAATTCAACATTTACAAAAACAGACTGAAGTTCAAAATATTGACCTAATGATCTTGGCAGATTTTTGTCGAAATTGTTTAGCCAAATGGTACGCTACCGCCGCAAAAGATAAAAATATTGAAATGGACTATGAACAAGCCCGTGAATATATTTATGGAATGCCTTATAGTGAGTGGAAAGATAAATTTCAAGGTAAAGCCACCGCTGAACAACTGGCCGCTTTTGAAAAAAAACGTCAGCAGAAACAATCATGATAAAAGCAATTTTTACCGACGCAAATATATTCACAGGGGTGTTAGGCGAAAATTATAAAACGATTGAGCTTATTTGTCCTCTGGCAGCAAAAATGAGTCATCTAGTGGGTGATACGGTTCGAGATTATGCCCAATTCTATGACCGAGAACTTAATGTCGTTGAAATAGGCGGGGGGACAGGAATAACAACCTTGGCTATTTTAATTGCAATTGATAAAGGCGTAATTCATAGTATTGATAATGCCACCATTATGCAAGCACAAGCAAAAAAAAGTTTAAGTTCTTGGATTGACAAAGGTCGACTTAATTTAATAGAAGCGGATGCTTTGAATGCGTTAAAAGCGATGCCTAATAATAGTGTCGATATTATCGCCTCTGCTTATACTTTACATAACTTTGAACACCCTTATCGAGAATTATTAATCAGTGAAATTTTTCGTATTCTTAAAAAAGGGGGGAAATTTATCAACGGCGACCGTTATAGTTTGGATGACATTTCAACGCATACCGCAATGATTCAAAAAGAAATCACCCATTATTTTAAAGTGCTAACGGCTGAGAAAAAACCAGAACTTTTAGAACATTGGATTACCCATTTATTTGCCGATGAAGCTGAAAATAAAGTCATGCGGGAAACAGTCTCTATTGAGCAACTGAAAAAATCAGGGTTTATTGACGTTAACTTATCGCAACGTACCGAAGTTAATGCGCTGGTAACTGCAATAAAAAGCTAAAAACTAAATATAAAAAACGACTATTATTACTATGATAACCTATTTTTAAGGAGCATATTAATGATAAAAAAAATGTCTATCACGACTAAAATACTCATTGCGATGGCAATCGGTTTAATGGTTGGCAGTTTAATTAACGCTTTTTTTCATGATGTCGTTTTTATAGAAACTTATTTAGTGAAAGGCTTATTTCACGTGATGGGCAAAGCCTTTGTGAATGCCTTAAAAATGCTGGTTGTTCCTTTAGTTACTTTTTCGCTAATTTGTGGAGTCTGTGGTATTGGTGATGTTAGTGTTTTGGGGCGGGTTGGTTTTAAGGCTTTGGGGTTTTATATTTTTACCACAGGACTTGCGATTACATTGGCATTATTAATTGCTATTGTTATCGCACCAGGCAAAGGCTTTGAACAAACGGTATCAACACCTAATTTTATCCCCAAACCTAGCCCCCCTCTCACCGACGTTTTTATTAATATTATTCCCAGTAATCCTATTAATGCCTTTGCTGAAGGTAATATGTTACAAATTATTTTCTTTGTGATTTTATTCGCTATTGCCATGCTTATGTGTGGAGATATTGGTAAAGAATTACATCAATGGGCTGAAAAATTAAATGAAGTGATGATGAAAGTCGTTACCTTAGTAATGGACTTTGCCCCCATTGGTGTGTTTTTTCTCATGGCAAAAACTTTTTCCGAACAAGGTATTGGTTTAATTTTACCGATGATTGGTTACTTTAGTGTGGTAGTTTTATGCCTATTAATTCATGCTTTTGGAACATTTAGCCTACTTCTTGTCCTTTTCGCTAAATTAAACCCATTAACGTTCATCAAAAAAATGCGTCCCGCGCATATTTTCGCCTTTAGTACCGCAAGCTCCAATGCAACTATTCCAATTACTTTACAAGTGGTTGAAAAACGCCTAGGGGTTAATAATGCCACCGCCTCTTTTACTGTTCCCTTAGGGGCAACGATTAATATGGATGGCACGGCGATTATGCAAGGTGTCGCCACTGTTTTTATTGCGAATGTTTATGCGATTGATTTAGGCATTAGTGATTATATTACGATTGTTGGCATGTCAATTTTAGCCTCGATTGGCACAGCGGGTGTCCCTGGTGTCGGCTTAATTATGTTGGCGATGGTTTTTAACCAAGTGGGTTTGCCTGTGGAAGGTATTGGTTTAATTTTAGGCGTAGACCGATTATTAGATATGGTTCGTACTGCGGTTAATGTGACAGGGGATGCGACCGTCACTTGTATTGTTGCACGCGGAGAAAATGGAATAGATGAAACTATTTTTAATGATCCTGATGCTGGCATAATTACGAAGGCAGAATTGCCCCATAAAGGATAATAACAGCTGCGTAGGGTGAGCTTACCCCACCCTACGCAGTGCGTTGCTACCCACTAAAAACCAAATCATAGTTTTTCATTAATGTAGCTATCTCTTTACGAAAACACGCTGTAACGGGCAATAATAAATCACTAGAACTTAAACCGTATTCCTGCAAAGACTCCGTTTCTACATAAATTTCATTAACATCATAAATTTCTAAGGCTTTAAAAATAGCGGCTGTTTCTTTATAACCTTGTGCTGTTGCCTGCTGATTTTTTTTTAATTGAAAAACAGCCTCATCTAATAATAATAAACTCACGGGTTGGTCAAAAGCTGCTGTCGTTAAAATAATATCTAACATTTCTTGTGCATGGCAGCCATTATGTGGTGCATTCCTTAGTATAAATAAGTATTTTTTCATCTATCTTATCCAAATACAATAAAACGATCAGCGTCTAAAGTCGCTTCAACTAATTGCCCTAAACCCGAAATACGAAAACCTGCTGCCAAATCATCCGAGTACTTATGTAATAAACCCCGTCGTTGCGCTGCTGAAATACAAACGACTAAATCTATTTGATAATCTATGGCCAATTGAGACCAAAGGGAGGTCAGTTGTCGTTCATCATCAGGCGGACTAGCATGATGTAACGCATGATAAATCCCCTCTTGATAAAAAAATACTCTAAAAACTTGATGCCCCATTGAAAGCGCTGTTTTTATAAATTGATAAGCATGATAGCCCGCATTAGAATGATAGGGACTACTATTGATTTGCATAGTATATTTCATTTTTAAATTATTTTTATTCAATTAATACATCTATAATACCTATTTAATAATAGATAAGGCTAATCATTATTTTTATTGAAAGTAAGCTATCTAAAGTCTATGCAAAAATATAAACAGAGGTTGATATGAAATTTAAAAGCGTTATTTTAACATTGTCTATCGCATTGTTTTCAACGCTATTACAGGCAATAGAACCTACTAAAATCCATTTACCTGATATGGGCGATTCAAGTGGCACACTTATTTCCCCTATTCAAGAACAAGAATTAGGAGCGGCTTTTTTTCGTAGCCTACACCGCCAATTAACAATTAATGAAGATAGTGAAATTGAACAATATATTCAATCAGTCGGACAACGCCTAGTTGCCAACACCGATAACCGAGGTAATTCATTTCACTTTTTTGTCGTCCTCGATAATAGTATTAATGCCTTCGCAGGACCTGGAGGTTATATTGGCATTAATTCAGGCTTATTTTTATTAACCGAAGTTGAAAGTGAATTAGCCTCAGTCATGGCACATGAGGTGGCTCATGTTACCCAAAGACATTTATACCGAGCCTTTGAAGCGGCCAGTCGTCTTTCTATTCCAACCGCTGCGGCAACCCTTGCGGCCATTTTAATTGGAACGCAAAACCCAGAATTAGGTCAAGCGGCTTTAATTGCTATCCAAGCGGGGAATGTGCAATTCCAAATTGATTTTACCCGCGATAATGAACAAGAAGCCGATAGAGTCGGGATGCAAAACTTAGCCGATTCAGATTATAACCCACGCAGTATGCCTTCTTTTTTTGAGCATCTACAACAATCCAGTCGTTTCTATGGCAAAGGCATTCCAGAGTTTTTACGCACCCACCCTGTCACTGTTTCCAGAGTTTCAGACACCCGTGGCAGAGCAGAGCAATATCCTTATAAACAATATCTCAATTCAACCGCTTATTTATTAATACGCACAAAACTTCGTGTATTAGCTGCTGATAATAGTGATAGTGTTTTAAATTATTTTAAAATAAAAGCCAGTTTAGGTACAAAACGACAACGTGCCATTGCGCGTTACGGTATCGCCCTGGCTCATTTAAAAAAACAGCAATTTAAAGCCGCAGAAAAATTATTAATTACTTTAAATCAAGATTATCCTAATCAACCTCACTATATTAATGCATTGGCAAAAACAGCACTGGAGGTAAAAAATTATCCCCATGCGATTAATCTCTATGAAAAAGCATTACAACGTTTTCCAACTAATAAAGCGATTAAGATTGATTATGTAAAAGGGCTGTTAAAAGCTAAAAAACCTCAAATAGCCAAACAACTATTACAAACATTGGGTGATAGTTTTCGTAAACGTGCGTTGTATTTTGAATTACTCGCCCAAAGTTATGCTGATCTAAAACAAATGGCAGAATCACATCGCTATGTTGCCGAATACTATTATTTAATAGGCGACACTGAAACCGCTATTTTACAAACTAAATTAGCCCGGAAATCTAAACCCATGAATTTTTACTTAAAAGCTATTTTAGATGAACGACTCCATTTTTTTGAAAAAGAAGAACGTCAAAGAAGAGAAGACGAATAATTTATTTTTCTCTGTACATTCCATTGATTTATAAGTAATTTATTGCCCACACTATTTTTATCATGTACCGAGTTTATTTTTAATAATCTGTGATAAATATCTATAAGCTGAACGCAAACAATGCGGGCTTTATAATGAAATAAAAAAACAACAGCATCTATTGCCAGTATTTTATAAACACTTTATTTTTACATGATAATAACACATTGTATTTACTATCTATTTTTTAATAAGACCTGATTTTTTTACATAAATTACTTTTTTAATAGGTATTCTGCTTATTATGACTTAAACTGAACACCAGCTTAACGGACTAAGCAGCAGGATCAAACCTGCTAATGAGGAAAAGGCGACCTTTAAGCCAATAATAACAATAATTATTAAAGGTAATAATAATTATAATTTAAGTAACCGCTGACATTAAACTGTGAAATTAGCAGTCGCGTATGACACAATAACAATAATAATACTGAACGCAAGCCCGCTTTACGCGGGCTTTTTATTGCCTTCAAAATTAAGTCTTTATTTTAAATTTTCATAATTTTTCTAAGATTTTTTGGGTTATTTTTTCTTAAATCTTTTAAATATAAAGGAAAATCAAGTAAATGATCTTGCTGTAATTTTTGAGCTTGCTTTACTAATTGCCTAAAATCTTGTTTTAGATAAGCCTCATTAAATGCAAATGCAATCACATTACCTCGCCCTCTCACAGGTAAAAATAATACCCGCTCTTCAAAAACCTGCTGTAAGTTCCAACTAACATTTTCATATGAAACTTGGTCTGTTTTCCATAAATTGATGACTAATAAACCATCCTTTTTAAGTAAGCATTTACAATGATCAAAAAATGCACTTTGAGTCACCGCCTCACAAATTCCTTGGTCATCAAAAGCGTCAACAATCATCAATGGATAGAGTTCTGCTTTATTTAAACTTTGAGTTTGTACATAATCACAACCTTCTGCTATCAAAGTCGTTAAACGCCGATCTTTTAAAGGCAATCCAAAATGACTACGCGCAACTTTAACAACACTACGCCGATATTCAATAATTTTTAGTTGACAATCGTCAAAGTGATGTAAAAATAATTTGCTAAAGAAGCCCCACCCAAACCGATCATCAACACCTCATCAACGGACAGTTTAAATAACAGCCAACTCATCAATGTTTGTGTATACCGTGTCATTAAACGATTCGGTTCTGAAAGCTTAAAACAGCTTTGTAGAGTCTCATTACCAAAATGCAAACAGCGAATACCTTTAGCATCAACCACTTCAATTAAACCGTCATCATCATAACTTTGATGAACCAGTAATCCATTATATTTATTCAAGTTATCCGCTCACTCATGTTGGGGTGAAAATAAGTTTTTTCATAGTTTTTAATCACCAATCGCTTGAAAACCAAGCTTAGAAGTCTCACTATGTAGGCATAGCTTTATTTAGTAGTTCGCGTAAAATAATACGCCTAATAACCCATCCTAATGGAGAAAAACCGATGAAACAATTTTTAATGGTCACTATTTTACTTTATTCAGGACTGCTGTTTGCCGCAGATAAAAAAACCGATAATAAAAATGAATGGCAAGCCACGGCATTAACCGAAGAGCTGATTAAAAAAATTCAACTCTCCCAACGCCATTATAAAGAATGTGTTATTAATGAAATGCAAAAACCTAGCCATAGCAAGCAAGAAAGTCGTCAAGCCACCGAAGCTATTATTAAACAATGCGAGCCTGAACTAGCAAAAATGCGAAAAGTTTATATTGATGAAAAAGTGCCTGAAATCATTGCTGATAGACACTTAAAAAAAATGCGAATTCAAATTACCCGTAAATTATTAAAAGAACTGATGTTTAAAGAAGCCGCTAAAAAGGCAGGTCAATGATATGCAAACTATGTATAACATTGATTTATCATTAAAAACAACCACTTTTGACTTATGGCATATCTGCCTTGCAGGCACAGTCGCAGTGCTTGCCTTAAGCCTTATCATTGTGCTTATTTTATGGGTTATCTCCTTAACAATTTCTAAAAAACAAGCGCCTATTAAACTGCCTGAACCTAAAATTATTGAAGTGGAAAAAGTGGTTGAAGTCGAAAAAATTGTTGAAGTCGAAAAAATTATTGAGGTTGAAAAAATCATTCAAGCCCCTGCATCTGAACCTGTGATCTTAAAAGAAGCCACGCCTGATGCCGCATTACAATTACTTGGTTTATTACAAAAAGAAGCCCGTTTTATTGACTTTATTAAAGAAGAAATTGTCGCTTACAGTGATGCCGAGATTGGTATTGCAGCACGCGTCGTTCACGAGGGCTGTAATAAAGCAATCAATGAACATTTTAATTTAGAAAATGTTCGTAGCGAACCAGAAGGGAATAAAATTACTTTGCAAAAAGGCTTTGATGCGTCCAAAGTACGGTTAACAGGAAATATTGTCGGTAATGCCCCTTTTACAGGTGAACTGGTTCATAAGGGCTGGCAAGTCACAGAGATTCGCTTACCTAAATTAACTGCAGGACATAATGCTAAAATTATTGCAGCCGCAGAGATAGAGTTATGAAAATGAAAAGTTTATTTGGACATACAAAAAATAAAGAAGATGATACTGAAACTACAGATATGGAAACGAAATTGGAAGATGAAATAATAGAGTCTCAAGCTGAAATTGAAGCAACTAATACAGAAGAAACTATTGAAGAAGACGCGATTATTAATGATGGGAGTCCTCGTTTTTCAATAGGTATTGATTTAGGCACCACTCACTGCGTTTTATCTTATGTTGATTTAGCAAAAACCGATGATGACCATATCGAACAGCAAGTCATGGAAATTCCACAACTAACCGCCCCTGGTGTCATTGAAACTAAATCTCAATTACCCTCATTTATGTATTTAGCGCATGAAGCTGAAATGACTGAGGAAGATAAAACCTTACCTTGGACAGTGCAATCTGAGTTTCTTGTCGGTGAAATTGCCCGAAATATGGGGGGAAAAACGCCTATTCGCTTAGTTTCCAGTGCAAAAAGTTGGCTTTGTCATGCAGGCGTTGATTGTAAACAACCTATCTTACCCGCTGAATCCCCTGAAGAAATTGAACGTGTTTCGCCTTTTCAAGCTACCGTTGCCTATTTAGGACATTTACAAGAAACATGGCAAGCTCAATATCCTGACTTTCCATTAGCCGAACAAAATGTAACCATTACTGTGCCTGCCTCCTTTGATCCTTCTGCGCGTGAATTAACCGTTGAGGCGGCACGTGAAGTCGGTTTAGAACAAGCTTTTTTATTAGAAGAACCTCAATCAGCTTTATATAGTTGGATAGAAAAAAGTGAAGGGGATTGGCGTAACCATGTTGATGTGGGTGATGTTTTATTAGTGATTGATGTAGGTGGCGGGACAACCGATTTATCGCTTATTGCCGTTACCGAGCAAGAAGGAAATTTAGAATTAACCCGTGTTGCCGTAGGCGATCATATTCTACTGGGTGGCGATAATATGGATTTAGCCCTTGCTTACACCATTAAAGCCAAAATTGAAAAAGAAGGAACACGCCTGCAACCATGGCAAGTACAAGCTTTAACCCATAGTTGCTGTGATGCAAAAGAAAAAATCTTTAATGATGTAGACATTGATAGTATTCCCTTAGTCGTTGCTAACCGTGGTTCGTCATTAATTGGGGGAACATTACGTAGTGAATTAACTCGTGAAGAAGTCGACCGTGTCTTAGTCGAAGGTTTTTTACCTAAGATTGATGTCAACGAAAGACCTGTAACACGTACCCGTGCAGGATTAAGAACTAAAGGTCTACCTTATGCACAAGATGCTGGCATTACTCGCCATTTAGCGGCATTTCTAGCCAAACAATTATCAGCCACCGATGATTTAAATGATATTTCATTGCCTGAAAATGCAAGTTTCTTACACCCAACCGCAGTTTTATTTAATGGTGGCGTATTAAAAGCCAGCGTTCTTTCTGAGCGTTTAATGTCTATTTTAAATGAATGGTTAATTGCTGAAGATGCTCCAGAAGCCCGATTATTAACAGGGGCTGATTTAGACCTTGCAGTAGCACGGGGTGCAGCTTATTACGGCTTTGTTCGTCAAGGCAAAGGGGTTAGAATCAAAGGCGGAACGGCAGCTTCCTATTATGTGGGTATAGAAAGTTCGATGCCCTCCATTCCAGGTATGCCTCCTGAAACTCAAGCTTTATGTATTGCCCCTTTTGGGATGGAAGAAGGCACAGAAGCCTTACTACCCGATGACGAATTTGGTTTAGTGATTGGCGAACCTGTACGCTTTCGCTTTTTTGGGTCAAATAATCGCCGTGAGGATTTAGTCGGTACTCGCCTGGATTATTGGAGTGATGAGGAATTAGAAGAATTGGATGAAATTGAAATCACGCTACCAGAAGACGCGCATAAAATGGGCGAGGTTGTTCCAGTTAACCTACGTGCCGTAGTCACGGAAATTGGAACCCTTGAATTACATGCGGTTTCTCAACGTAATGATGCAAATTGGAAAATTGAATTTGATGTCAGAGCCAGTGATGAAAAAATAGCTTAGGGACGAGATTTTATTTTTCTAGTTTCGATAACTTTTATCTCTGTACATAACAAAAAATATTATGAGAAATAAATTGCTTATAAATCAATGAAGTATAGGAGTTCAAAACATGTTTTGGACTCCGATTCGGATATGAATTTTTAGAAACCGAATTGCAAAAGATTGTTCGAGATGCGGATTCAGGACGACGATATACGGATAAATTAGTTAAGGTTTATACGCTTGCAGGTGATGAGATATGGGTTTTGATTCATATTGAAATTCAAGGTAAAGCAGACGGTAGTTTTAATGAGCGACTGTATCGTTATAATTATCGTTTGGTTGATTGTTATCCACAGCACAAAGTGGCGAGTTTTGCGGTGTTGACGAATCAGCTAAATTGTAAAGATTTAGGTTGTTATCAACAGTCTTTGTGGGGGACGCAGATGAAATTTGATTTTCCTGTGTTGAATTTACAACTGTGGTCGAATAGATTTGCTGAATTAGAAGCGAATCCTAATCCGTTTGCAGTGATTATTTTAGCGCAACTTATTGCTCATAATACAACGGATAAGCAGTTGCTTTTTGAGGGTAAGTTTAGGTTGATTCGTCAGCTTTATCAGCGTGGTTATGATCGACAAGATATTTTAGAATTATTCCGCTTTATTGACTGGATGTTGTTATTGCCTAAAGAGCTTGAGTTACAGTTAAAACATGAAGTAATTAAAATTGAGGAGGAACAAAAAATGGCTTATATTACCAGTATTGAACGTTTTGCGAAGGAGGAAGGCGAAACTAAAGGTGAGATTAAAGGTGAAGCTCAGACTTTATTAGTTTTGCTTAAATTAAAGTTTGGTTCGCTTCCTGAATGGGCAGAATTAAAAATTAATTCCGCTGATAAAGATCAATTAGATTTATGGGTAGAAAAATTTTTAACGGCTGAAAGTGTTGAGAGTTTATTAGGGTATTAATTTTTAAAGGTAAGCTTGCGTTAGTGTGATAAATGAGTTTTTTATTGCTTATTTCCTCTATCAAGTTATATGATTGTTTTGTCTGTTTCAACAATAGTTAAGTATAAAATATGAATTGTAGTGAGATTCGCCAGCAGTTTGTCAGTTTTTTTGATGAGCAAGGTTTTCAGCTTTTGCCCGCAGCTTCTATGCTGCATCCTTCTATTCCGATGTCGTTTGTGATGAGTGCGGGGCTGGTTCAGGTTGAAACGGTGATGTCTCAACTGAGTTTGGAGCAAGGCGAGCGTTTTATCTTGGTTCAAAATTGTTTTCGGCATTTTGATTTGGAGACGGTGGGAACGACTCCTACGCATTTGAGTTTGTTTGAGATGGCGGCGGCGTTTACTTTTGGGACGGCTGATAGGGGCTTGGCTTTATCTAATATGTGGCGGTTTGCGACTGAGGTTTTAGGGATTGATAAGCAGTGTTTGTGGGTGTCTTATTTTAAGGGCGGTGAATTAGGCGGGCAGTTGTTGGGTGAGGATAGGCAATCTTATGAGGCTTGGCGAGGTTTGGGTGTTGCTGCGGATAGGTTGGTGGGTTTAGGGATTAAGGATAATTTTTGGGTTCAGAGTGGTAATTTAAAAGGTCAGGATTCTCAGTTGCGTAAATGTGGCGCGAATACTGAGTTGTTTTATGATAGGGGAAATCAGCATAGTTGCAATGTAGCGTGTTCTGTGGGGTGTCGTTGTGGGCGTTTTGTTGAGTTTTCTAATACGTTGTTTATTGCTTTTCAGATTGATTCTGTGACTGGAATAGTTGAGCCGATGACTACGCCGTTTGTGGAGACGGTTGTTGGGGTTGAGCGGCTGGCGATGGTTTTGCAAGATGTGGATTCTGTTTTTGAGATTGAGCGTTATCAGGTGTTGATTGATGCGATGTTGCCGTTTGTTTCTTCTGATTTGCGATCAAGTTTGCAAAATGAACATTTAGTTGTGGTTGCAGATCATTTACGCGCTTTGTGTGTGTTAATTAGGGATGGTGCGCCAAATGCGGGTCAAGGTGGACGTAAGCGATTAATTAGGAAGTTAATTCGTGGTGTAGCAACGCGGCAGTTTATTTTAGGGATTGAGACAGATGATTTTTTACCGACTATGATTAATGTTATCAGTGATGTTTTTTTGTTAGCCATTTCTGAGGAAATTAAACAAAAAATTCAGCAGTGTTTTAATGAAGATTTTAATCGCTTTTCTAAGACGATAAAAAAGGGAGAGCGGCAACTTGATAGTTATTTGGAAAGTGAAGGTAAGCTTTCAGCTAAGGATATGGTTTTTTTAGAAAGGAAGCTAGGCTTGCCTTATTTGCTAATTGATTGGAATTTGAATAATAGAAAGATAGATATTCCTTATCAAGAATATCTATTGGAATTAAATACTTTAAAAGAATCTGAAAAAGGTAATAGTTAAAATGACAGAATATCATGATGAAATGCATAAATGGGAACATCTTTCAGAAATAAGAATTAAATTTTCAGAGATTATCTTAGAATATGAAAATTTAGCATTTTATAAGCTTGTTCACAATGAGTTAAAAGGGTTAACTAAGATGAATGTTATCCTTATTCTTTCAGATTCAATAACCTATAATAAGCATATTGCAATAACAGATACAGATACAGATACAGATATAACTGCTGATTGGCATGATTGGTTTGATAAATTAGCAGGTAAAGAAAATACTCAAAATTTAAGAGATCTTATCTGGGAAAATAAAGGTTCAACAGCAGAGTTTGATACTGAAAAAGAAGTTACTAATACCCTCCTTAACCAAAATAGTCATATTAAATGCTTACCTATTAAAAGTTGGTTTAGTACCCCGATAATATGGGGTAAAGAGGCAGATGCAAAGATTGTTGGTTCAATTATTATTTATTCAAAAAATAAAGAGAATAATGATAAAAATCTTTATGATATAAATTTCATAGAAAAGTTTTCAAAACACCTTGCTATTTTATTTAAAAACAAACGTATTTTTGATCGAAGAGAAGCATTAGTTAAAACAGCTAGGAAGCTTTACTTTCATACAAAAGATGCTGCTAGTTTTAATGAGTTTATCAATAATGTTTTAGCTGATTCTTATGAGTGTGCTAAAGAATTAATGAATGTTAATGATTTCTTAGCCTTTATTGTGCCTGAGAAACACCTTTCAACCTCATCTGAACCTGAACTCTATTTGTCTTATAAAAGAGGAGAAAAAACGGAGAATACTCGTAAAGAGATTTTTTCTGCATTAGCTCGCTATATTATCAAGCATCCTCATGAAAAGATTTTATTAAAAAATAGAATTGAAGTTGAGAAAAAATTATCCAATATTTATCCAGATTTTAAACGTGAAGGGTTAATTTTACCTGAATCATTAGTTGTTGTTCCTATGAGCTTAGATTCTGATGAAGCACGAGGAGCTTTTATTCTTTATCATATGGGGCATAAAAATGCCTATGATAAGGATGATCGAGATGTAATAGATAGGCTTTCCGACCAAGCTGCTCTAGCTATTGATAAAGCACATTCCCAACAATTAAAAGATAGAACGCATAGAGAACGCCATAAAGCCTTGTTCGACATGAACAGTGTTTTGTTTAAGTTTGACACCAGTCATTTGAAAAAAGATGAGGCAATACAGGAAGTTTTAAAAATTGCGATAAAGCATATAAAGAAAGTTGGTATTAATGTAGAAAATGTTTCTATGTTTACAAAACATTTTCAAAATCGTGCTGATCTTGAAGATAAGACAAATAGACCTGATTTACAGCTTATTCATAATAAAGGAAAATTTATTGCTAATTATTGTAATAATGATAGCTCGTTTTATATTGAAAGTGCAGCATTACAAATTATAAATAATCCAAAAAAACCAATTATATTTAAAAATAAACAAGATTTTAGAGAGAATTATTTAAATGTAGATGATAGTAAAGAAACTCCATTTTATTTTTTAGCCGTTCCTATGCGATTAGAAGAGGAGCTTGCAAGCGGAGCATTCATTTTTTGCACTGATTCTCAATATTTATATGATGACGATGATTTACAGTTTATTGATGATATAACGGATTCTCTCGCATTAATTATAAAAAATATTTTAATGCGTATTGAAAAGGAAAAAATATTATTTGATATGAGTAGAACGCTTCTTGATTTTGTAAAGAAGGTTGGAAAAGAATCTAATGAAGAAATTATAGAAAAAATATTAACCACGTCATGTGAGCATACTCAGAAATTAGCAAAAGCAGATAACATGATGATTTATATGTCTCATGTTGATGAGGCTAGTAATGAAAAATTGTCCTTACAATTGAAAAAAGCATTTGAGAACAGCATAGCTGTCAATCTTAATGACGCTAAAAAACTTATTTCTATTGAGTTAATAGAGTATGTTGTTAAACATCCTAAAAATCCTATTATCTGGGGTTCAATAGAGGATGCTTTAGAAATAATAAAAGACTTAAATTTGAGTATTAAGCCGAATGATATTCCAAAATCATTACTTATTGTTCCTATGAGTCTTGAGATAGATAATCCTGCAAAAGGTGCTTTTGTTTTATATGATTTTTATTCTGAGCATCGGTATGAAAATGAAGATAAAGATTTTGTTGATGAGTTATCTGACCAAGTAGCAATTATTATTCAAAATCTTTTATTAAACCATACCAAACAAGAATTAGAAGTTAGCAATGATAAGTTAACAAAGTCTCTCATAGGGTTTTCACGAGACCTAATGTCCACAATTAATATGCCTACGGATGAAGTGGCAAATAGAGTTCGTGATCTGGCAGGTAAAATAATGGATGTTAATAATATGTATATTGCCTATTATGATGAGAAAAAACAGATCATTAGATTTCCTTTATTCTATGAAAATGGAAACAAAATAAAGATAAATGAAAGAGACTATTCAGAAGGAGGGCGTACTGAATGGATTATAGAAAATAACAATTCGCTTATTATCCATACAAAAAATGAATCAATACAGTGGTATGAAAACTCAGGTTTTGAATCAGTAGGTAATCCACTTGCTTCATGGATTGGTGCGCCAATTAGCTTTGGCGATAAAATATTTGGAATTCTAGCGGCTTTTCACCCAGAAAAAGGCAATATTTATGACGAAGTTGATTTAAAAATACTGGAATCTTTAGCTAATAAAATTGCAATTACGATGGAAAATGCAAGAATATATAAAGAATTGCAATATGCTACTCAGCGCATTGCCGATACTCAGGATATATTAACAAAATCTTTGGTAGCAAATGACTTGGTACATAGCCTAAATAATGCAGCAGGAACAATACCTATTTGGGCAGATTTAATTTCTGACGAATTAGGGAAAGAGACTCCTTCATTACAAGATATAACCAAATATAACCAAAATGTAAAAGATAGTGTTATAGAGCTTCTATTAACAGTAGAGAATTTTAAGCATCCTGAAAAAAATACTAAGATAAATGTTATCTCAATGTTAGATACTATTAGTAAGCATATTCGATTACAATTTTATAATAAAATTCAAAGTAATAAACTTACTATTACTACTAATATTGAACGTAATTTACATGAAGTATATGGGTTATCATCTGATATTCATCATGCTATTCATAATATTTTATCTAATGGAATAGAAGCTATATTAGAAAAAGGGAATGGAAGTTTAATAATCGAAGCAAAAAATATTTCAAAACAATATATTGAAATAAAAGTAGAAGATACAGGAGTCGGTATTTCATCTAAAAATTTAAAAAATATTTTTAAACCTTACTTTTCAACAAAAGAAAACGGTAATGGATATGGGCTTTGGAGAACACAATTTGTTATAGAAAAAATAGGAGGAAATATTTCTGTAAAAGCTGAAGAAAACATAGGTAGTATATTTACCATTACTATACCTACTGATACCACAACAAAAAATAAAAAAAGATCTGAAATAAAAAATATTTTGGTATTAGATGATCAACCACAATGGCGTTTAGTCTTATCTACGTTTTTAAAAAAAGAAGGACATAATGTTTTTGAAGCTAAAAATATTGAAGATGCTAAACAATTGTTATTAGATAATACTATTGATTTAGCATCAATAGACTTAAGGTTAATTGATTCAGATTTTTATAATGTAGGAGGGTTAGAGTTATTAAATTTTATTAAAGAAAACAAACCTAATATAGAAACCATTATTCTTACAGCATATCCCGAAGCTATAAAGAATAAAGAGACACAAGAAAACCCAAAGGTAACAGTGCTAAAAAAAGTTCCTGAAGGAACACCTTTTGACTACATAGCATACATTGATAAAGTTAAAAAATTACTTAATACTGATACTAAATAAGCATTGCAAAATAAATTCTAAAAACAATGAAAATTTTATCTATCCAAGATAGAAAGTGGTCTTTAATAATAAATGAAGTTTTTAAGAATAAATCTATATATTGTGATATTAATGATATTACAATGAAGGATATTAAAAGCTCTCTTGTTAATGGTCAGTATCATGTTGTAATTATTGATATATCTTGTGAAAATTCTATTTCCCCTCCTGAATGGTGGAGTATTTTATCTTTTTTGAAACGATATAAAAACTTAGTAAAAATAGGTTTATCATCAGGAGAAATGAAAAGTTGCAAAGAAACATTTGATTTAGATGAGTTTTTTATTAAAGGAAATTTTGATTCGTTAGATTTAATCTCTACCGTTAATATTCTTTATGATCAAAAATTTTCACCATATAAAGATAATAGTATATATATTGAAAATTTTCATGCTGACTCTGTTGATCAAATGGCAAATACAATAAATAATCAAGGAAAATAAAATGAAAATTAATACTCTTAATGCTGGATCTATTGGTCAAATGGCAGAGACTATTACAAACGAAAAACCAGTAACTATAAACCAGAATAACAATAAAGAGCTTTTAGATTTTTTTGGTAGTATTAATTTAAATAAATTTGAAAAAGATGCTTTTACTCAAGCTATTACGAAAATAAAAGAGTCAAATGATAATTCTGAAAAAAAAGAGGCTGAAAATTACTTTAAAGATTTTTATATTAAACACAAAAAGGCAATTATAAAGTGGGGAGGAATAGGCTTTACTGCTTTATTAGCAAGTCAAGGAATTACATTGCCACCAGAAATTCTAAATTTAATTGAGCTGTAACTATAATTCGTAAGGCGGATAAGCGATAGCGTCATCCGCCAAAAACGTTGTAATAGCACAATATTTATTTATCATTTTCATCGTCGTAAAAAAAAAGAAAAAAAAGGGGTCTGACCTAGCCTGTCGAAAAACTGACTTCATCGGCTATTAATTTTCCTGTTTTTTGGCTATCATTTTTAAGAAATTCTTGGCATTTTTTCCGTACAGTATAAGGAATATTCTCTTGCTCCCATTTTTCTAAATTTACTTGGGAAGCTTTATTGAGTGCCTGATCAATAACAACCTCTTCTCGGCGACCACATATAAAAAAGGGGTCAGACTCCTTTTAAAATACACATTTTAATGTTTATTATTTTGTGTTATATTTTACTTCCAGTTCTATTAAAAAAAGAATCTAATTGATAAACTTAATTTATAATTTTTAAGAAAATATGTCAGCTAAAGATACCTACCATCAAACTGTAGTGAAGGCATTACAAAAAGATAAATGGCTCATTACACATGACCCACTGCATATAAAATATGGCGGCTTTAACTTCCTCATCGGCTTAGGAGCAGAAAACCTATTAGGCGCAACTAAAAACGGACATAAAATTGCCATTGAAATAAAAAAAAGGGGTCAGACCCCTTTTAAAATACACATTTTAATGTTTCTTATTTTGTGTTATATTTTACTTCCAGTTCTATTAAAAAAAGAATCTAATTGATAAACTTAATTTATAACTTT
>DAOUTG010000059.1 GCA_030626845.1 Methylococcaceae bacterium | reverse complement strand
CGAAGTCACGGACTTACTAAACTCTTGTATGCGTTTTTCGGTGGGCTTTAGCGTGTCCACACCGTATTGATTTAAATTGATAGCCGCATTAAAATCACGCTCTATCTCTAATCCACACTCACACCGATAAATTCTATCGCCTAAGGTTAAGTCTTGTTTTATCTTTCCACATTTTGAACACGTTTTAGAGCTTGGAAACCATGTGTCAGCAACAATAACTGTGCAGTTTCTTAGCTTGGCTTTATATTCAATCATCTGCCTGAGTGTACCAAAACCTGCATCGCTAATCGCACACGCCAAACAATGGTTTTTAATCATGACGTTGTTTGGCAATACGAAAATGAAGCTTTTGAATTTTGAGCTTGGTTTTCGCTCGTTTATTTGAGCTTATTTTCTTTTTTGCTAACGACCGATTAAGCTTTACGAGTCTTTTAAGATTAGATTTTAATTTTTGATTTGCTTTTACAACCTCCCCAGTACTTAATACCGCTAATTCTTTTATTCCAAAGTCAACACCTACTGATTTTTGACGATTAATATCTTTTGGATTGTAATCTTCTGTATCAATTAGAACCGATGCAAAATATTTTCCTGCATATTTACTGATGGTTATTTGTTTTTCTTTGCCTGAAAAACGCAGTTTTTGGCGCATTTCTATCTTAGTTTTAAGTTTTTCGATACGGAGCAATCTATTATGAATGTCAAATTTTTCAGTTTCACGAAGCGCAAAAGAATCATTAATACCTTTTTTCTTAAACTTTGGAAATCCTGACTTTTCTCCTAACTTTACACGCCTAAAAAAATGCTTAAAGGCATTATCTAAATCATCAATAGCATTTCGAGTTATACGGCTTGATACCTCACTGTACCATGGGAATTTAGCTTTAACGGTATTGATATAATATTGATACGCGGCTGATTTTGCCCACTTAATGCCATCTTGCTTAAAATGCACTAAAAGTTGATTATAACAGTGCCTACGACTTCCGCAGGCTTTGTCTAAATATTCCGCCTGCTCTGTGGTAGGTCTTAATTCAATCTTGTGTGCGAGTAACATTAGACTGTTCAATATCGTTAGCTAGGTTATTACCCTGTTCTTTTAAAGCATCTAACAATTTCTTATTTTTGCTACTTCGACTCCCATAAAGGCGTGAGCTAAACACAGTGATTATCTCTAACACGTCCTGTGCTAATTCCTCTTCAAAACTAGGCGGCTCTCCTTTATGAATAATAATAATTTCAATGCCTTGTATTTCACACAAGGTAAAAACTAATTCTGCACCAAAACGTAATAACCTGTCTTTATGTGTCATCACTAATCTTTTTATTTGCTTACGCAAAATCATATCAAGTAATTTTTTTAAACCTTTTTTGTGGTAGTTCATGCCTGAACCAAGGTCTTTAATAATTTCTGTTCGCCACCCCTTTGCGGCACAATAAGCTTCCAACATATCATGCTGTCGCTCCAAGTCTTCTTTTTGGCTATGGCTACTTACTCTTGCATAGCCCACTGTTGGATAATCAGAACCATCCAAACTAAGCAAACTACTCACATCATAATAACGAGTTCCACCTTTTGTTTTTCGAGCAGGTATAATTTCACCCGTTCTTTCCCAATTACGAAGTGTCGTCGGTGTTGTACCTAAGAGTTTTGCTGCTTCACCAATTTTTACTAATCTTTTATCCATAACGATAGATTAACATAGATTTTTATAGATTAATAGCTTCTGTTACTAACCCTACATAACCCTTTCGTGTTTTTTTACACCAAAGTGCAGGATCAACAGATTTTCCTTGATATCTAATGCCAAAATAAAGTCCAGCTTGACTACGCCCACCACTTTTTCCAACAGACGCAATAACTGCTCCTGCGGTTACTTTATCGCCTACTTTTTTGTTAAGACTTTGATTAAACGCATATAAACTCATATATCCCGAACCATGATTAATAATAACCAACAATCCATAGCCTCGCAACCAATCTGCATAAATAACTTGGCCCTCTGTGATAGCACGTATACTGACTCCTTCATTGGTTGCGATCAAAATACCATCCCAACGACCATCAACACGCTTACTACCAAAATTTTTAACTATTTTACCTTTTAAAGGCCAAGGTAATTTACCTTTAAGTTTACGAAAAGATAAAGCTAAGTTTTTATCAATGGCTGTTTTTTGATTTTTCTTTAATGGTTTAGGCTGCTCATCAGCAACAATATTATCGCTTAGATTATCAATATTACCACGCTGTCCTAATACAACAATTAAATCACGTAATTGTCTTTCATCCCCTTTTAATTGGGTCAATTGTTCCGATTTCAAACCAAGGTCTTCATTCAATGAGGATAATAAGTGTTTTCGTTTATTTTTAGTTTTTATCAGTTTTGTTTGCTGTATTTTTTTTAAATGAGATGATTTTCTTAATTGCTTCTTTTCTTGTTGTTTTTCTTGCCCTAATTCGGCTAAAACTGCAATATGGTTTTTAATATCAATCAATCGGGTTAGTCGCGCTTTGTTTAAATAATGATAATACATCATCATTCGACTGGCTAACGCGGGGTCTTGTTGATTGAGCAGTAATTTTAACTTTTCTTTTTTCCCCATGATGTAAGTGGCTTTAATTTGCCCATTTAATTCATGGTTTTCTATGGCTAACTTTTTTCGTCTTGATTTTATTTCTTTGCTAATTTCCTTTAATCGTCGTCGCTTACCATCAACTTTTTGCGTTAATAGCTTAAGTGACGTTATCGTTTGTCCGTATTGTCTTTCAATTTGACCTAACTGCTTTGATAAATTATTACGTTTAGTATTTATCTGCTCTATATTTTGATTGACATCACTAATATTAGTCTGTAAATCATTCAATTTTTTAGCCTTTTCATTCGCTAACAATGAGAAGTTTCCACTAAAAAAAAGGACAACGATTAAAAAAAAAGACATTATTTTAATCAGCTAACAACGAACGACCTGTCATTTCATCAGGTTGTTTGATCCCTAAAATGGCTAATAATGTTGGGGCTAAATCTGATAATCCTCCTCCATTATTTAAGCCTTGTTTCCCTCCCACATAAACTAAAGGGACTTGATTGGTTGTATGGGCTGTATGGGCTTGCTTAGTTTTTGCATTTACCATCTGTTCAATATTACCGTGGTCAGCGGTAATTAGCATTTGTCCATTTACTTCTTTTAGTGCATTGACAACAGGTTCTAAACAGTGGTCAATGGTTTCAACCGCTTTTAATGCCGCATCCCAAACCCCTGTGTGACCGACCATATCACAATTAGCATAGTTACAAATAATCACATCATAATCACCCGACTTAATCGAATTAACTAAATGATCGGTCACTTTACCTGCATTCATCTCTGGCTGCATGTCATACGTTTTAACTTGGGGTGAAGGCACTAAAATACGTTTTTCGCCTTCAAAAGGTTCATCACGACCTCCATTTAAGAAAAAAGTAACATGTGCGTATTTTTCAGTTTCAGCGAGGCGTAATTGTGTTCGCCCTGCATCGGCCAATACTTCACCTAAGCCATTTTCTATATCAGTGGGTAGATAAGCCACAGGATAGGGGAAATCTTGGTGATATTTAGTTAAGGTGGCAAAATGCCCTGTATGAGGCTCACGTCCACGCTCAAATTCAGTAAAATCCGTTTGTGTTAACGCTCTGGAAATCTCACGCGTACGATCCGCTCTGAAATTCATAAAGACAATTGAATCTTGTGCATCTAAAGCAATTCCTTGGTCACCAATGGCAGTAGCTTGTACAAATTCATCGGTTTCATCACGTTGATAAGCCAGCTCTAATGCTGCTAATGCCGTTTTAGCGGTAAATTCACTTTCGCCTTTGGCAATTAAATTATAAGCAGGCTGCACGCGTTCCCAACGATTATCTCTGTCCATCGCATAAAAACGGCCTGTTAAAGAAACGATTTGCCCAACACCCAGCGCTTTAAACTTTTCTTCAATAAAGGCAATAGAATTTGTGGCACTTTTAGGGGCAACATCACGCCCGTCTAAAAACACGTGTAAATAGATTTTCTTTAAACCCCGAAGTGCGGCTAATTCAATCATGCCTGCAATTTGTTTTTCGTGGCTATGAACCCCCCCTGGTGATAATAAACCTAATATATGCAATGCTTTATCATTTTCTAAGGCTTTATCAACGGCTGTTTGTAAGACTTCATTATCAAAAAAACTTCCATCTTCAATGGCCTTATTAATTTTAGGTAAATCTTGAAAAACAAAACGCCCACTACCGATATGTAAATGCCCTACTTCTGAATTTCCCATTTGTCCATCGGGTAGCCCGACTAAAGAACCTGAGCAATCTAATAAAGTTTTAGGATTATCTTGTTGCAATTGATCCCAAAAGGGGGTTTTAGCGACAGCAATCGCATTATGATCTTCTTCTTCTCTATGTCCAAAGCCATCAAGAATTAATAAAACTAAAGGGTTAGGTCGTTTTAACATATTTTTATCATTTTCCATATTAGTATTTGATTATTATAAACTATTTTTATTTCTTATGAATGTATTGTCCAATAATCCATTGTAAAACCGCTAATACTTTATGCGGTTCAGTAAAAGTTAGAGGAATATAATTGGGGTCAATGGTTAGATTATTATCTTCTAATTTTAAAAATGCCCATAAAAAAGCATTAGTGACACAGCCATAAATAATTTTTTGAGGATGATTGTGTTGTTCGTTAAAGAGTTTTCCTGCAACCATTTCTGCACCACACTGTCCAAAGCCTTCATCTAAGTCTGTTTTTTTAGCTTCAACTAAACAAAAAAGTGGCTGCTTTATAATATGCGTGTTCACTGAAGCGGAAAGTATAAAATCGCAATAACCGTTTAAACCTAGTTTTGCATCAACATCAAATTTATAACCTGAAAAATAGCTAAATAAATTATTATTATGGCGTTTCAATTCTTTAAAAATAGGATTAATAATAAATTCTGATTTCGCTTTTTCAGTCGCCAAGGCTTCATCCATTGCTTCTTTTAAAAGGATGAGAATTAAATCTGAAGGTTGAAATTTAGGTAGTTGTTGCTGAATAAAAGGTTGCCATTTTAAATTAAGATTAAGCTTTTCTTCTAAGGTTTCTATTTTAAAGCGACTATATGACATGGTTAATTTTTAGTTGAATATTGGTCAACAATCCATTGTAGAATAGCTAAAACTTTATGCGGCTCAGTAAAGGTTAAAGGAATATAATGAGGGTCGATTGTTAGATTATTGTCTTCTAATTTTAAAAATGCCCAAGAAAAACCATTGGTGACACAGCCATAAATTATTTTTTGTGGCTTGTTATGGCGTTGATTAAACAATTGTGCGGCATACATTTCAGCACCACAGTGACCAAATCCCTCTTCTATTTCACTTTTTTTAGCCTCAACCAAGCAAAAAATAGGCGCGTCAATAATTGGACTATTTGATTCTGCTGAAAGTAAAAAGTCACAATACCCTCTTAATTCTAATTTAGTATCAACATTAAATTCATAACCTGAAAAACAGGTAAATTCATCACGATTTTGTCGGTGTAATTCTTTTAGAACGGGGCTAATAATAAATTCAGATTTTGCTTTTTCTGTCCCTAGTTGCTCAAATTCATTTTCAGCCAACGTCTCTAAAAGTAAACGACTAGATTTGAAACTAGGTAAATTAGCTTCAATAAATGCAATAGTCTTGGCAGTAATACCCAGTTTTTCATTTAATGTCTTTAATTTAAATCGCTTATAGGCCATTTTACAGATTAATTTTTAAAGGAAATTCAGGGGCTATTATTGAATGAATTAATTCATGGTTTTCATTAAAAAACTGCATAGCACCATTTTGATTACAGAACCAAACTTCTATCGCCCCTGCTTCAAAATACAAGGATTTTTTTTCATTCATTTCTTTTTGCGTATTACTGGTAGAAATCACTTCAATACAAATTTCAGGGGCAACAGGTGCTTCAATAGCCTGTTTTATTTTTTCCCACAATATTGATGATACCCATGCAACATCTGCTACTTTTGTGCCTTTTGAGGTTTTAATCGCACATTCTGGTAATGCCCTACCTGCGGATAACAATTGACGGAGTATAAATTCTATCTCACCTTGTAACCCAGAATGATACAGTTTGACAGGACTCATAATAATTTTTCCATCTTCATTTAATTCAATTTTAAACGGTAAATTTTTTAAATTTGGATGCTCACAAACCTCTTGCCAATTCATTATCTAAACCCTCAATATTTTTTTAATATTTGATTAAAAACCCAATTTAAATAATTAAAAGTTTTTTGTAAATCACTCATCGCGGAAATAGGCTTACTATCAACCGTAAAAACCCCTTGTTCTAATTTACCAAATTCCCATAATTTCCCTGTTGTCACGACTCCATAATAAATACGAGCTTCGACTAAAGAGGATGCCACCATTTCGGCTAAAGCTTGCGCCCACCCTAGTTCAAAATCATCACGTTTAGCCTCTATAACACAAAGCGCAGGTTTCTCCATGCCCCCATATTTTGTTCTTCCTGCAATTAAATAATCAGGTTCACCCACAAGCCCCTGCTTTTCATCTATATTATAAGGAACATGTGACCAGACATTTAAGTCTTTATACTGTCTTGAAACACTATTTAAAATAGGACTAATAATCCGCTCACAGATTGTTATTTCATTGGTAAAACTAACATTATCATTCATGTTTTCTATAATCATGGAAATTATACCATCAGAAATAGTAATTTCTTTTTCACTGACAAAACGTGTTTTATCCGTTACCTCAATATCAAATTTCTGAGCAACTTCTTCAATTGTTTTAAATTGACTAAAAGACATTTTTCTGTTCCTTTAAACTCATAAATTAGCTTTAGATTCAATCACCCCACCGCCTAGACAAACCTCACCTTGATAAAAAACCACCGATTGTCCTGGGGTAATGGCGCGTTGAGGCTGTTCAAAGATAGCACGACAACGATTATTTTCTAAGGGTTCTAAATAACAGACTTGATCTTGTTGCCGATAACGTGTCTTAGCTCGACACTGTTTTGCCTCTATCAAGGGTTGGTTATCACACCAATCTAATTGCCCTGCTTCTAATGAATTATGTAACATTAAAGGATGTTCATGTCCTTGTCCTACGATTAAAATATTGTTATCCAACTCTTTTTCTAAAACATACCAAGGTTCATCAGGGGCATTTTTAACGCCGCCAATACCTAATCCTTGCCGTTGTCCTAAGGTGTAATACATTAAACCATGATGCTGTCCGATATATTGTCCCTCAGGCGTTCGCATTTCGCCCGTTTGGGTGGGCAAATAGCGTTGTAAAAATTCTTTAAACTTACGTTCACCTATAAAACAAATCCCTGTACTATCTTTCTTTTTATAATTATCAAAGCCTGCTTTTTTTGCTAAAGCTCGTAATTCTGGCTTCATCATGCCACCAATGGGAAACAATGTCTTAGATAAGGCTTGTTGCCCTAAGGTATACAAAAAATAACTTTGTTCTTTATTAGGATCTAACCCTTTTAATAATTGATACTCATTATTTTGCAAGCCAATACGGGCATAATGCCCTGTTGCAATATATTCTGCCCCTAGGTCTTCAATCGCATAATTTAAAAACGCTTTAAACTTAACATGCTTATTACATAAAATATCAGGATTAGGGGTGCGTCCTAGTTTAAATTCAGATAAAAAAACTTCAAATACTTCATCCCAGTATTCAGCCGCAAAATTAACGGTTTTTAATTTAATCCCTAATTTATTACACACTTGCTGGGCATCGGCTAAATCTTCTAATGCCGTACAATAATCCGTGCCATCATCTTCTTCCCAGTTTTTCATGAACAAGCCTGTAACCTGATGACCTTGTTCTAATAAAACCAATGCCGTCACTGAAGAATCAACGCCACCTGACATCCCGACAATAATATTTTTTTTATTCATAAATCTAAACTAGACTTTAATAATGATAAAGGATAAAAATCACCCTTGATATAATCATCTATTGACTCTAAAACCAAAGGACTCCGTAATAACGCAGTTTTAGCCGCGACCTCATCCCGTGTTAGCCAATGAATTTGAATAATACCTTTATCCAAACTTTGTGTTGGGTTATGGCTATGAGCTTTACCTGAAAAACAAACTCTTAAGAAGCTATCTGCTTGTGAATCCTTTCGCCAGAGTTGGATAGAAATAATTTGCTCAGGTTCAAATTTCCAAGCGGTCTCCTCCATAACTTCGCGCTTGACCGCATCAATCAATGTTTCAGCTTCGTCTAAATGACCTGCAGGTTGATTAAATGCAATCCCTGATGAGACCTGTTCTTCAACTAATAAAAAACGTTGCTCGCTTTCAATAACAGCCGCAACGGTAACATGAGGTTTCCAAATCATAGTAAAGCTTAATCGTAAAAACGCGTCATTTTACTTGATTTATAACAAATATGTGCCTAAAGATTGAAATTTATCTTAATTACCCCTATGGTAAGTGCTAATAATGTTTTATTATTAACAATTTATGAAAGCGATGTCTAATAGTGTTCCCTTTGATAATGACAATGATGACGGTGATTTAGCCGTTCTGGAAAGTAAACCACAATTAAAACGCCCCCCTTTATATAAGGTCTTGTTATTAAATGATGATTTTACACCCATGGATTTTGTTGTTGAAATTTTAACTGATTTTTTTAATCTAGATCATGAAAAAGCAACACGCGTCATGTTACAAGTTCATCAGGACGGTGTCGGTGTTTGCGGCACTTTTTCTAAAGAGGTTGCAGAAACCAAAGTTTATCTTGTGAATGAGTATTCACGAGAACATCATCACCCTTTAATGTGTTCAATGGAAAAAGCTTAAACGAGGAAAATAAAAATGTTAAGCCGAGAGATAGAAATTACTTTAAATCAAGCATTTACCAAAGCTCATAAGCTGCGGCATGAATTTATTACCGTTGAACATTTGTTACTTGCATTATTGTATACCACATCTGTTGAGCCTATTTTAAAATCTTGTGCTTGCGATATTAGTACCTTAGCTGATGAACTAACTCAATATATTGAAGATACCATTTCTTTAATTCCATCAGGAATAGAACGTGAAACACAACCTACATTAGGTTTTCAGCGTGTTTTACAACGGGCAGTTTTTCATATTCAAGCTTCTGATAAAAAAGAAGTCTCTGGGGAGAATATTCTAGTCGCCCTTTTTAGTGAGCAAGAATCACATTCAGTTTTTTTACTTAAAAAACAAGATATTACTCGCTTAGATGTGGTTAATTATTTAGCTCATGGTATTTCAAAAATTGAGCAAGAAGAAGGAACGGGAAAAGAAGAAGTTGGAAAAGCAGTCCCAAATACGGAAGCAGAACAACCTGTTAATGACCCTTTAGAAAAATATACCGTTAATCTTAATGAGGAAGCTAAAAAAGATAAAATAGACCCTCTCATTGGGCGCGAACTTGAAATTGAACGCACCGTTCAAACTTTATGCCGTCGCCGTAAAAATAATCCATTATTTGTAGGTGAAGCAGGCGTGGGTAAAACAGCGATTGCAGAAGGACTTGCAAAACGAATTGTTGATGGACAAGTACCTGAAATATTAAATGACAATGTTATTTATTCCCTTGATTTAGGGGCGTTGATTGCAGGGACTAAATACCGAGGTGATTTTGAAAAACGTTTAAAATCACTCATGAATCAATTAAAAAAGCAGCCTAAATCAATTTTATTTATTGATGAAATTCATACTATTATTGGCGCAGGTTCGGCCTCTGGCGGCGTTATGGATGCTTCTAACTTAATCAAACCTATGCTGGCTTCTGGACAATTACGCTGCATAGGTTCAACAACCTATCAAGAATATCGGGGTGTTTTTGAAAAAGATCATGCCCTTGCGCGACGTTTTCAAAAAATTGATATAAGTGAACCGACTATTGAAGAAACTTTTAAAATTTTACAAGGTTTAAAATTTCGTTTTGAAACCCATCACGAAATTAAATATAGTGATGCCGCTTTAAAATCTGCCGCTGAACTTTCAGAACGCTTTATTACCGATCGATTTTTACCTGACAAAGCGATAGATGTTATTGATGAAGCGGGGGCGAAACAGCGTATTATTCCAGAAGATAAGCGTAAAGAAACCATTAATAGTGCAGAAATCGAAGAAATTATTGCTAAAATTGCCCGAATCCCTGAAAAATCGGTTTCTGCAGAAGATAAAGATACTTTGAAAAATTTAGAAAAGAATCTAAAAATGTTAGTTTTTGGTCAAGATGAAGCAATCAATTCATTGGCCTCTGCAATTAAATTATCACGCGCAGGATTGCGAGATACATCGAAAACCATTGGCTCATTTTTATTTTCAGGACCGACAGGCGTTGGAAAAACAGAAGTAACGCGCCAACTTGCAAAAGTGTTAGGTGTTGAACTCATTCGTTTTGATATGTCTGAGTATATGGAACGCCATACCGTTTCGCGTTTAATTGGTGCGCCCCCAGGTTATGTAGGGTTTGACCAAGGGGGGTTATTAACTGAGCAAATCACCAAACATCCTCATGCGGTATTACTCTTAGATGAGATAGAAAAAGCACATACGGATGTTTTTAATTTATTGCTACAGGTAATGGATCATGGAACTTTAACCGACAATAACGGCCGTAGTGCAGACTTTAGAAATATAATTCTAGTCATGACCACTAATGCGGGGGCAACCGAAAGTAGCCGCGCCTCCATCGGTTTTACTCATCAAGATCATACCTCTGATAGTATGAAAATCATCGAAAAAAGTTTTTCACCTGAATTTCGTAACCGCTTAGATGCCATTGTACAGTTCAAATCCTTGGATATTTCAGTTGTCGGTAGTGTTGTCGATAAATTTATTTTTGAATTAGAAGCATTATTAGATGAAAAAAATGTAACACTTTCATTAAACGCTGATGCGCGTTTATGGTTGGCAGAAAATGGGTGTGACCCTCAAATGGGTGCAAGACCGATGGCGCGTTTAATTCAAGAAAAAATTAAAAAGCCACTAGCAAATGATTTATTATTTGGGAAACTTGCACAGGGTGGACATGTCCGTATTTACGTTGAAAACCAAGCGCTTTGTTTTGCGATTGAAAGCAAAAGCCTAAGTGTTACTACTGAGAAGAATTAAATTAAAATTGCGCTATTTTGTTTTAAGCAAAATTAGCGCATACGGAAAGTAATTCGCCCTTTAGTTAAATCATAAGGGGTCATTTCCACTTTAACTTTATCGCCGGTTAGAATACGAATATAATGTTTACGCATTTTTCCTGAAATATGTGCGGTAACAACGTGACCATTTTCAAGTTCAACTCTAAACATGGTATTAGGTAATGTATCTATTACCTTACCTTCCATTTCAATCTGGTCTTCTTTTGCCATGAGATTGCTCCAATTAATTTAAAACCGCCCATGATAGCATAAGTATCCATTTAGCAATATTAATAATTTATACTTATTGCCTACTTCCTAATAAGCGATAAACCTTCTGACAACCCCATTGCGTGAGCGGCTAATAAACTTTTAGCCGCAGGAATATGATCTAACAAAGTTAACCCGCTATTTCTAAGTGCTGTCAATGGCAATAATTGATTGGAAAATATTTTGACCACACTGTGAGTAAAATTAATCACCTTATTATGATCTTGAGTTCTAGTCTTCGCATAAGTCTGTAAAAAATTAGCATCTCCAATATCATGCCCTAACTGATATTGCTCAATTAACATTTCTGCCAATTGAACTACATCCCTTAAACTTAAATTAAACCCCTGCCCTGCAACGGGATGTAATTGATGCACCGCATTCCCAATAATGACACTGCGTTGTCCTAGCATTTTTTCAGCCCGAATCAAAGTTAATGGAAATGCAAGCCGCGTGGCTGTTAAGCTCAATTCACCTAAACGATAACCAAAACACTGCTGTAAATGATTAATAAATTCAGTTTCTGATACCGATAATAATGCTTTGGCCTCTTCATGATTTCGTGTCCAAACTACAGCAGAGTGATAACAATCAATCGGTAATAAGGCTAAAGGGCCCGAACGTGTAAAACGTTCATAAGCCCTATTATGATGCGCTTTAGTCGTCTTTACCGTCGTAATAATCGCTGTCTGCCCATAGTCAGTTTTATGTTGGGCTATTTCCAATAATTTGCGTATCGTTGATTGCCCCCCATCTGCCCCTACTAATAATTTTGCTGATAATTTAATCAATTTTTCTTCTTGCTTTAAATTAACCTGAATAGTTTCATTATTAATATTTAAGCTTTCAATACGCGCAGGACAAAATTGCCTTATTCCCGCATCATTAGCCATTTGAGCAATGGGTGTTTCTATATCACGCGCAGCAATCACATAGCCTAAAGCGGTAACGCCTTGTTGTTTAGCTGAAAGTCGCATTTTTCCAAAATGCCCTTTATCTGAAATATGAATAGTTTTAATTGCGGTGGCTTTTGTCTTTATTTCTTCCCAAATACCTAAAGTTTCTAACATTATTACCGTTCCCGCCGATAAAGCTAAAGCTCTATCACCTGCAGGAGAATCATGTAACTGTTGTCGACTAACCGCTTCGATTAAAGCAACGTTTAATCCACAATCTTTTAATGCCAACGCTAAACAATTACCCGCTAAACCGCCGCCACCTATTAATAAGTCATAATCATCTTGCATTAGTTTTCCTGCATTAAGGTTTCTATTTCTTCGATTGTTTTTGGTACATCGACACTTAAAACTTCATAGCCATGTTGGGTAACTAGAATATCATCTTCAATACGAATGCCAATACCCCGCCATTTAGCGACCACTGTTTCACAATCAGGTTGAACATAAACCCCCGGCTCAATCGTTAACACCATGCCTTTTTCTAGTACTCGCCATTCCTCTTCAATTTTATAATCTCCTACATCATGAACATCCATGCCTAACCAATGACCCAACCGGTGCATATAAAATTCTTTATATTTTTCATCTTCAATCAAACTATCTCTATCGCCTTTTAACAGCCCAAGTTTAATCAACCCTGTGGTCATCATTCTAATAGATAGTTGGTGAATATCATTCCAGACGATTCCAGGTTTTATCTGTTCAATTGCAGCTAACTGCACATCCAGAACTAATTGGTAAAGCTGTTTTTGTGCCACTGAAAATTTTCCTGAAATCGGAAAAGTACGGGTAATATCAGCCGCATAATGTTCACATTCACCCCCCGCATCAATTAAGAGTAAATCATTTTTACGTAACTTAGACTCATTTTTAACATAATGCAGGGTACAAGCATTCTTACCACCAGCGACAATTGAAGGGTAGGCAACCGCTCTTAAACCTGATTGCATTAACTCATGGATAATCTCAGCTTCGACTTGATATTCATACATTCCTGCCTTGCAATTTTTCATTGCCCTAATATGTGCCTTGGCAGAAATTTGTGCCGCTTTCCGCATTAATTTTAATTCTGCCGTCGTTTTAAATAAGCGCATTTCATGTAAAATATGCTCTAAAGACACTAATTCACCTGGTGCATTAACACAGTTCCGTGATTGCTTTTTTAGATGATTAATCCACTCGAGTAGATTATGATCTAGTTCACTATCTCGTCCCATAGGATAAAAAACCTTATGCTTATTTTCCAACATTCCAGGCAAAATATCATTAAGATCATCAATAGGAAAAGAATCATCCGCTAAATAATGCGTTATAGCCCCTTCTAAACCTGAATGAGATCCTTCCCAAAGTTTCTTTTTTTCATCAAATTCCCGACAAAATAAAATATATTCTCCTTGTTCACGCCCAGGAATAAAAACGGCCAAAGCACTTGATTCATTAAAGCCTGTTAAATAATAAAAGTCACTATCTTGTCTAAAAGGATAATCAACATCCCGATTACGAGTTCTATCTGGCGCGCTAGGAATTAATCCAATATTACCTAACCCAATTTGCGCCATAACGGTTTTACGGCGTTTTTCAAAATCTATTGGTTTCATTAGTACATCCTTATTAATGTTAGTTATTGGAATCTGAGCTTAATTCATCGCGAATAATTAATACAGCCGCTCTAAGATATTCATGGATTTGGGTCAATGCGGCTTCATCGTCATCATTATCATCTTCAACTTCGTTATCTAATTTGGTAAATGCTACCATATCACGTAAAATTTCATTAGTTTCCCTCTGCCAATCCGCTTTTGATTGAGAACAACCTATTCCCCATAAAAAACCTTCACACCAATTAGCCAATGTTATTGCTTTCTCAGATAAATTAACATTTTCTGGTAAAAATAAATCAAATTCAAAGAGTGAGTCGTCAGGATCTAATAAATTCCGAGTTTGTTCAAATAAATTAACTATCTGTGCTTTATCTTCCTCGATAGGTTGCTCATGCGCTTCAAAAATTTCATGAAGCCAGTTTATAGCGTCGCTATGACGGTTAACACAAAGCATTGCTGTTGCCATTCCATGTGATTGTGCTACAGATAAATCGCTATTATAGCGTTGAAAAATAGAGCTAAGTATTTGATAAGCCATGGTTTCCTATTGATAATAAGTTGGACGCTAAAAAAAATATAGTGCTTATGCTACCATTGATTTATTACTTGGATAATAGCATTAACTGCTTTTGTGGTTTAATTAGCTTTTTTCGATGGTTCATTATAGTAAAATCATCGTACCCCTATTCATTTTAAATGATTCAAAATATTTATAACTATGACCGATTTAATATCAAAACCTGCAACAGAAATACAAGAGCTGGAAGCAAAAATAGATGAATTGCTTAAACGCTATCAGTTTTTAAAAACTGAAAACCAGTCATTGAAAATTAAACAAGAATCACTTGTCAAAGAAAAAGCAAAGTTATTGGCTAAAACGACCTTAGCAAAAACAAAAGTAGAAGCCATGATTACTCGTCTTAAAACTATGGAGGAAAACTCATGAAAGCTGTAGGAAAACCCATTGCGGTCCATATTTTAGGTAAAGAATATAATATTGTTTGTACCGCAGAAGAACAAGAAACTTTATTACTTTCAGCAAATAAACTTGACCGAGAAATGCGTATACTGAGAGATTCTGGAAAAATCAATGGAGGGGAAAGAACAGCGGTGATGGTTTCACTCAATATTATGCACGAATTTGAACAGTTAAAAGCAAAACGAGACACACCAGAGCAAGAATATGCGGCTCATATTAGTAATTTAAGCTATAAGATAGAAAATGTTTTAGATAATTAACAAAACAGGTTAGAATAGAATCTGTATCTCCTGTAGCGTTCGAGGTGTGTCGGGTGTTTCCTGAACCTGTATTACCCTCGGATACTGGTTTTGTTAATGGTGAGCATACCCTTTTGTTTGGGCAGCCTTATTTAGCAAACAATGTTTCCACTTGAACCGCTGGTTCAAGGACGAAGATATACACGGCGCAAATGGGAGATACCAACTGTTCTTTAATTACTAACTATTATCATGTATAATTAGTTATATGGATAAATTATATACGATAAGCCAATTTGCAAAAAAGGTTAATGTTTCATCATCAACATTAAGACGCTGGGATAAAACAGGCGAATTTAAGGCAAAAAAACATAAATCAGGACATCGTTACTACGATGAGTCGGACGTAAGAAGTCTTTTAAACTTAACACCTTTGAAAGATAGAAAGATGATTGTTTACTGTAGAGTATCTTCTAGCAACCAAAAAGATGATTTAGAATCTCAAGTTAAATCAATGGAGTCTTACTGTTCATCAAATGGGATAAAGATAGATGAACTGATAAAAGAAATTGGCGGCGGCATGAATTTTAAAAGGAAAAAATTTTTACAACTTATGGATGATGTTGCTAAAGGTGAAATATCTAAAATATTAATTGCTCATAAAGACAGGCTCTCACGGTTTGGTTTTGATTATTTTAGTCATGTTTGCAGTGTTAATGGTTGTGAGCTGGAAGTCATTAATCAAGAGTCTTTGTCGCCAGAAAAAGAAATGATTGAAGATTTGCTCGCTATTGTTCATACCTTTAGTGATAGGCTTTACGGACTGAGAAATTATAAAAAAACCTTAAAAAAAGCGTTAAAAAATGAAAGTAATACTCAGTCATAAAGTAGACACAAGCCAATCAACGTACAAGAAACGTTTTTAAAACAATCTTGTCGTGAATACTCAAGTTTATTCATCTTCATGATATATTGATGCGTTTCAAGGAAAACAAATGGCTATTAAAAATGCAATTAATAAATTTGAAAAAAACCTTATTGAATCACTGGTTGATAATTAAACCTAAAAATAACCGTCTTAATAAAGGTTAGTAACAGAAGCTATTAATCTATAAAAATCTATGATAATATATCGTTATGGATAGAAGATTAGTAAAAATTGGTGAGGCGGCAAAACTCTTAGGTACAACACCGACGACATTTCGTAATTGGGAAAGAACGG
>DAOUTG010000050.1 GCA_030626845.1 Methylococcaceae bacterium | reverse complement strand
TACGATGAATGGATTTTAAAAATTGTTTAGGGATAATGGCATCGGTGTCAATATTTGCTCTGTCCAATGGCATTACGATTGAAGTTAATGTTGTAAATGCTCGCATTTTTATGTCTTTATTTTAAGAATAAGTGTTAATAATATGTTGAAAAATACCTAATAAACCACCGACATTATCTAAATAATGGCGTTTATTATCAATAATAATTTGCTTATTTTCCAGTTTAAGAAATTGCCACGCATCGCTATTACTAATGCAACCGTAAATGCAAGGAATAGAAATATCATGTTTTTGATTAAAGAGGTCAGCCCCTATCATTTGAGCAATACATTGCGCCATACCATAATCAATGTTGTCATTTTTAGCTTCAACCAAAGCAAAAATGGGACTTTCTAAGAAATAAGAATGTGGGTTATTACTAAAAATAAAATCACATTCACCATTTAAGCCTTGTTTGTTATCTGCATTTAATAAAATACCTGAATAAAGTGAAATTTTATGCTGATTTTTTTTTAAAATTTCCGCTAAAATCGGCATAATAACTAATTCAGATTTAGCCTTTTCACTCGTAAGCGGAATTAAGTTAGCTATATTTAAACTTTCGATTAACCACGCGCTTTGCTCTAAACTTTCAATATTCGTAAATAAAGACTGTTTTTGGATTTCAATTTCAAACTGGATTTTAAGTTTCTCTAGGGTGAATTTTTTGTAGGACACAATAAATTACTCCGAAACGACAACTTCACTTTTGAATAATTTTAAAAAACCTTTTAATTCATTTAAACATTCATGTTCAAAATTCCAAACAGGTTTTTCTAATGATTTTTCAAAATTACACTTCCGGTGAGCTTGTTTTCTTTCTTTATTACTACAGGTATCATAGCGAATATAAAACCTAACCCATTCTTTCAATAAATCCTTTTCTTTAAAATTTATCTTTTTACCCTTTAGACATTTTTTCCAGCACCCCTCTAAACAATCTGAATGAGGTGAGTCACTCGTTTTTATTTCTTTGAGAAGATGCTCTAACTCACCTTCCTCATTTAAATTAACAAAATAACAAGCCAATTCAAATTCTGTATCTTCATCTGCTACAAGCGTAATAAATTTGTGTGTATCCTCAAGAACTTCTGCATTACTTTGAGTAAAAATATTTTGGATAAAGCTATTAATTACTGTTAACCGTTTTTCTTTTGTTTTTTTATCTTGGTAAAGAATTATTCCAACTTTCTTTATTTCATCATTTTTGATGGCTTTATTTTTAAGAACATTTAATGAAGCTTTAAGATTTCCCTCGCCTCCTAAACATTCATAATCTATATTTATCCAATCATCTATTAAATACTCATTGCCTAAATTTTTAATAATCGCTTCAAAAAATAATTTATCATTTTCACTTTCTACAAGTAAAAGGTTCTTCATTATTACGAATCCCCTCTAATTCCAATATTTCGTTCAAGTTCAAAATTTAACGTGTCTAAATTATGTTTTATCGCTTTTATTTTATGTGTTTTTTGACTTCTAACCATTTCAAAATAGGCTGATTTATCTGAAAATTCTTGTGCTACAGCAGCGAATGCTTTAATCATTTCTAAACTATGGGTTGTTGAAAAAATTTGCACCTTATATTCAATCGCTAAATCAAATAGCATTTTCCATAGCTTTTCTTGATTAGTAAAATGGATGCCATTTTCAATTTCGTCAATTAAAATAATCTTTTTTGGATTATTTATAATGCTTAAAATAAATTTTAAGACAGTATTCACAGCATCGCCAAAAAGTGAAAGTGGCATACGCACGCCATCTTTTTTGGTTAAATATATTATTGGCTCACCAATATTAAAAACCTCTATTTTTTCAATCGTGTTATCTATTATTTGCACTGCGTTTAATACAATATTTGCTTTCCCATCAAATCGTGCTTGTTCATAATGAGAGGTTAATTCTAGCTTTAAACCAGTTAATAAAAATATAGTTTTTTGTCCTTTTTGCCTTAATTTAGAATCTCCTGTGATGCCTCTTCGTTCGTTGGCAATTAAAAAAGCAGAAACGACTGATTTTCCATTCTCTTCGGCATTAAGATGTAATACTGATTTTTTTGAAATAGAAATATCCTGAAAATAGTCTTCATCTTCCTTATTACCTAGTTTTTGCCTAAGATTTACACAATCTGTAATATCATCATCACATTTCAATAATACCTTTTTAATTATTTTTTCATTATTCGTCGTATTAATTGAGATAATTTCTTTTGTATTTTGTTGGTAAAAAAAATTATCCCAAGCACTTTCAGGATTCGCTTTTATAAACAAATTACTTTCACGTCTAACTTGACTTTGTAATCCTCGGATAATCTCAATATCAGGATTTTGAGCTAAATGTATTGCTTCCAATAAAGCTGTTTTTCCCGAATTATTCAATCCACCGAAAAGGTTAACTAAACCAAATTTAGCAATTTTAGTGTCTTTAAAACAACGAAAGGTTTTAATTTCAATGGATTCAATCATACTTTGTTAATCATTTTTAAGTTTCTTAAGGAGCTTAACATACACTTAAACCCCCTATACTATTAGGAATGTTATAAATCTCTAACATCCACAAAATGTCCAGCTATCCCTGCCGCTGCCGCCATCGCAGGACTCACTAAATGCGTACGCCCACCATAACCTTGTCGTCCTTCAAAATTACGATTAGACGTAGAGGCACAACGCTCACCCGCTTCTAATTTATCGGCATTCATCGCTAAACACATCGAACAACCTGGATCACGCCATTCAAAGCCTGCATCAATAAAAATCTTATCTAAGCCTTCTTCTTCCGCTTGCGCTTTAACCAAACCAGACCCTGGAACAATCAACCCTAACTTAATCGTATCTGCAATATGTTTACCTTTAACCACAGCCGCCGCCGCTCTAAAATCTTCAATGCGACCATTAGTACAAGAACCAATAAATATTTTATCTAATTGAATATCGGTAATCGCTTGCCCTGCTTTTAATCCCATATACTTTAACGCATTCTCAATCCCTTGCTTTTTAACCGTATCATTTTCATTAGTAGGATCGGGAATCGTTTCGTCAATCGCAATCACTAATTCAGGTGATGTTCCCCAGCTAACTTGTGGTTTAATTTCAGCCGCATCAAATTCAAGTATCTTATCAAATACTGCATCACTGTCAGAATGCAAATCTTGCCAAGCACGTTCTGCGGCAAACCAATCGCCGTCTTTAGGCGATGAGGGTTTATTACGATAATAATCAATCGTGACCTCATCAACTGCAATTAAACCTGTTCTTGCACCCGCTTCAATCGCCATATTACAAATAGTAAAACGGCCTTCCATAGATAATGCACTAATCGCATCGCCTGCAAATTCAATCGCATACCCATTGCCACCCGCTGTACCAATCACACCAATCACGGCCAAGACAATATCTTTAGCGGTAATCCCTGCATTGACTTTTCCGTTGATTTTAATCAACATATTTTTAGATTTTTTCTGAACTAAACATTGTGTTGCTAAAACATGTTCAACTTCCGACGTGCCAATACCAAACGCTAAAGCCCCTGATGCACCATGCGTTGACGTATGGGAATCCCCACAAACAATCGTCATTCCTGGTAAGGTTATACCTTGTTCAGGCCCGATAATATGCACAACCCCTTGACGAGAATCGCTCATGCCAAATTCAACAATATTAAATTCCGTACAATTTTTATCTAAAGTCTCAACTTGTAACTTTGCAACTGGATCAGTAATGCCTTTATCACGGTCAATTGTTGGCACGTTATGGTCTGTTACCGCTAAATTACGCGATGACCGCCATACCCCACGCTTACTTAATCGTAACCCTTCAAAAGCTTGTGCTGACGTGACTTCATGAATTAACTGTCGGTCAATGTAAATTAAACATGAACCCTCATCGTAGGTTGAAACGACATGATCTTGCCATAATTTATCGTATAAAGTGTGTGCTGACATAATTTTTTATTCGTTAAGTTGTAAGAGGAAGTTTTTAATTTGCAAGGGCAGAAAATACTTTTTGGGTAATTTCATTAACGCTACCTACGCCTGCAATGGAGGCAAAATTAGCCGTTTGAGAATCTGCAGCATAAAAATCAACTAAAGGTTTTGTTTGCAGGTGATAAATGGCTAAACGCTTACGCACGGTTTCTTCCTTGTCATCATCACGTTGAATAAGTGCCTCTCCTGTGACATCATCAAACCCTGCATTTTTAGGCGGGTTAAATTGGATATGATACGTTCGTCCCGAAGATAAATGAACACGCCGACCTGCCATGCGTTTAATAATTTCTTCATCATTAACCGCAATTTCTAAGACCTCATCAATCACAACGTTTAACGCGGTTAAGCCTTCTGCTTGTGTAATCGTGCGTGGAAAACCATCCAATAAAAATCCATCGGTACAATCATTTTCCGTAATTCTCTCTTTGATTAACCCTAAAATAATATCATCTGAGACTAACCCCCCTGCATCCATAACTTTTTTAGCTTCTAAACCCAGTGATGTTCCCGCTCTTACCGCTGCACGTAACATATCCCCAGTAGAAATTTGAGGAATCCCGTATTTCTCAGTAATAAACTGGGCTTGAGTTCCTTTACCCGAACCTGGGCTACCTAAAAGGATAATACGCATAAATGACTCCAAAAAATTTTAAACTTAAATGCTATCACTTAACCTAAAACCCAAGCAATAACGACAAAACTTTTTATTTTAGCCTAAAAATCTTTAAATGCGTAATCTCTTGTAAAAATGCTTAAAATTACTTATTCTTAGCAGGTTAATATTATCAGGAGATAACCTATGCAAGCAAAAGACCTTATGACCCCTAAAGTGTTCACTGTCACCCCCAATGATTTGATCGATAGAGTCTTTTTTTTAATTCATTATGAAAAATTACGTCATATACCTGTGGTTGAAAAAGGAAAGGTGGTGGGCATTATTTCTGATAGAGATATGTATAAAGCGTTAGGACCTAAAAGTAATTCAAAGGTCATTGAAGCTAATAATGATAATACCGAACTTCATGTCGTCGTCAAAAAAGTACGACATATTATGAAACGGGGAATTATTACTGTGACCCCAACAACCCTTGCATCAGAGGCGGCTAGTTTAATGACAGAACATAGAATAGGCGCGTTACCTGTCGTTGAAAATGAAAAATTGGTGGGTATTTTAACTTCAACTGATATCTTGAAGGTGTTTACTAAATTAGAACATATGAAAGAGAAAAAACAAAAATCTAGCTAACTTAAGCAATTATTCGGAGTACAAAATGTCCTTTGTACTCCAGCTTTCGTTAGAACGCAAGAATAGCTTCTATCGCTTGCGTATCAAACGAATATTTTTGCCCGCAGAATTCGCAATTTACTTTAATTTCATCTTGCAGCTTAATCGCTTCTTCCAAATCTTTACGCCCCAAAGCCCGTAATGTAGTTGCAATTTTTTCCCGTGAACATTGGCATTTAAAAGTCACCGTTTCAGCGGTAAATAATCGAAGCTTTTCTTCATTAAACAAACGATGCAAAATATTTTCACATTCTAAATTTAAGAGTTCATTTGCAGTCACTGTGTTCGCTAACGTTGTAATTCTCTGCCAATCCAAGTCATCACTTTCTTGTGTCGGTATTTTTTGCAAAAATAAACCTGCAACTTGCGTTTTATCTGCAAATAACCATAAACGTGTTGCTAATTGCTCTGACTGTTGAAAATAGTTTTCAATCACTTCAGCTAGCCCATTACCCTCTAAAGAAACCACCCCTTGATAAGGTTCACCTATTTTCGATTCTGTTGTCAGGACTAATCGCCCCTGCCCCATCATTTGCTGCAAAGAAGTACCCTCAGCACTCTCATCTCCCCGTACCAGACCTCGAATTTCACGTTGATCGGTCGCTTGTGCCACTAAAGTCCGTAAAGCACCCTCACCTTGTGCTTGTAAAACCATTGAACCTTTAAACTTAATCGTTGCCGAAAGTAAAGTCACTACGGCTAAAGCTTGCCCTAACTGTAAGGCTGCACTTTCTGACATAGATTGATACTGTTTTGCAGCTTGAAAACTCGTTTGCAAATGCACCCACTCGCCTCTAACCCCTAACTCTTCAAATAAAAATCGGCGTAAACAATCGTGTTCGTTCATAAATCCCTCAAAAATAATTGACGACAACAGTTGATAATGTTGATTTATTATCCCATATAACTAACTATTACCTCGAATTGTCATAAAAAGTTTGCCTAACTAATTTACATTTACTACACTGAAACCTATTACAAGACCTTCTTGTAACATTATCAATTACGCTCCACAGGAGATAAATTATGAATTTTGAAACCTCAACGGTTCAATCCGAAGCCAGTATTTTAGCAACCAACAAGGTGCTAAAAAATACTTACTTACTATTGTCAATGACGTTAGTTTTTAGTGCAATGACGGCTGGGTTGTCTATGTATCTTAATTTGCCACATTTTGGAATGCTTATTACCTTTGGCGGGTATTTTGGATTATTATTCTTAACGACAAAGTTTAGTAACAGTAGTATTGGTATTATTTTTGTTTTTGCGTTAACAGGTTTTATGGGATTAACCTTAGGCCCTATTCTAAATATGTATTTAAGCGCGTTCGTCAATGGAGGCGAATTAATTATGACCGCATTAGGCGGAACAGGGATTATCTTTTTAGGCTTATCAGGTTATGCTTTAACGTCTCGTAAAGATTTTAGCTTTATGGGCGGGTTTTTGATGATTGGTATTCTCGTGGCTTTTTTAGCAGGGATTGGCGCGTTCATCTTTAATATTCCAGGATTATCACTTGCTGTTTCAGCGATGTTTATTTTATTGATGTCTGGATTAATCCTTTATCAAACCAGTGAAATTATTCATGGCGGAGAAACTAATTATATATTAGCAACCATTACTTTATATATCACTATTTACAATTTATTCCTCAGTCTATTACAAATTTTAGGCGTTGTAGGTGGAAACGATTAAAGGCTTAAGCTTTTATTCTCACATTCAAAGAAGCCCAATCATTTTGATTGGGCTTTTTTGTTTGTTATGTCTTGTGTCAGGGTGCTTAAAAGAAACTGATCCTAAAGATGTCACTATTATGTTTTGGATGGCTTTATCTGAAAACGAATGGGATAAAGCAAAAGAATATAGTACTGAAGGTTCTGAGACCTTATTTGATAAAAAACGGCATAACTTTTCTTTACAGATAAGCGCAGTTGAAATTGACTATGATGTTGCAACAGTCGAAACCATCATTGTTCAAGAATCAGCAGCAAGTCGTTCTTCCTTTAAAACCTATCTGGTTCGCAGACCAAAAACAGATGTTTGGAAAATTGATTATGCAAAAACACTTGATAATATCAGCGATAAAGAATTTAAAAATGCTTTTAAAGTTTTAAAAAAATTAGGAGCAGATGCAAAGAAAATAGCTCAAGAAAAAATATACCCGTTAAAAGATAAAGGGAAATTAACGTTAGAGAAGGTTAAAAATTGGCTAAAAAAACAACTTAAGAAAGTGCTTGGTTAATTTGTTGGTTCATTCTTCTTATTAAACAGCCATTGTAATCAGCTAAGTAGAGTGGGTTTGCTACCAGTAGAGCTTGAGGGCTGTAGAGTTTGGAAAGGAGAAAAAATTTATATATTCCCTTTGAAAGCTTGATTCATTAAAAAATTATCCCGCCATTCTTGTGTGGGTAAACCTAACCTCGCCCCCATCTCAGTACAGCATAAAGCTCCAACTGCACTCGCATCAACTAAACATTCTGCCCATGATTTATTTAAAGCCAGTGCGGCAGCAAATGCACCGTGAAAGGCATCCCCTGCCCCTGTGCTATCAATCGCATTAACAGGGTAAGCATCTAGTGAACCTGTCTCTAAACCCCGTTTCCAAATTAATCCTTTTGAGCCTAAAGTAATGATTACAGCAGGGTTTTTATTTGATAATTTTTCTAAAGCACACGCTAGGGTCTGATGTTTTTGTAATGCAAATTTCTCAGAACAAATTAAATAATCAACCTTGTTCATTAAAGCTAATGTCCCTTCATGAATCGAACCTGCATCTAAAATCGTTGGGATTTTTTTAGCCTTTGCTTTTCTTAACAGTGCGGTGGATTCATGAGGTTGATGACCATCAAATAAAATCACTTTAGGATTAATAGTTGAAAAATCAATACTTTTTGCCGCTAATGGTTTGGTTGCGCCTTTGTAATTTACTAATGAACGCTCACCATTAGTTTTTGCTAAAATGGTTGAAATAGGCGTGGGGGATTTTCCTCGCTTTATTAGTTGTGTATTAACCCCATAGGAAAGTAATTCTTTATAATGACTGTCACCTTGATTATCATTACCTAAATATCCAGCAAAAGCTGATTTTAATCCTAATCTAGCCACAGCTACCGCAGCATTTGCCGCAGGCCCGCCCCCACATTCAGCAAAACGGATTGCGGTCATTTTTTCATCTGCTAAAGGGTGATGAGAGACTGAAAAAATATAATCATAGCAAGCATGACCTAGACAAAGAACGTCAACATCATTAACAGATTTAGCGGTGGACATTTTGTTACCTTTTTAATAATTCAATAATTAAAACATCACATGAGCCACAGCCTGTTCCAGCACCTGTTGCTGATGCAATCTCATCAACGGTACTTTTACCTTTAGCTATCAGTTCTTCAATCTTAGCTTGTGTTGTTCCCGTACAATCACAAATAATTTTTTTATTTGAGTTTGAGTTGTTCATAAAAATTACAAAGTTTTAAACACGGTGCTTGCACTATTCAGTGTTTGTTCTAAATCTTCTTCTGTATGAGCCGCTGAGATAAAACCTGTTTCAAAAGCGGAGGGTGCTAGATAAACACCTTCTGCTAACATTCCATGAAAGAAAGTTTTGAATCGAGCTTGATCGCATTTCATTACTTGAGCAAAAGAACTTACTTTGTTTTCATCACTAAAAAATAACCCAAACATGCCACCTACGGTATTAGTTGTCATCGGAATACCCGCCTTGGTTGCCCGTTGCTGCATTGCACTAACAAAAGTTTGTGTCTTTTGGGTTAATTTTTCATAAAAATTAGGGGCAGAAATAAGTTCTAAGGTTTTTAAACCTGCTGCCATTGCAATCGGATTACCTGATAATGTACCTGCTTGATACACCCCCCCTAAAGGCGCGATATGTTCCATAATCTCACGTTTTCCGCCAAAAGCTCCCACAGGCATTCCACCACCAATCACTTTACCTAGGGTGGTTAAATCAGGTGTAATATTATAAACCGCTTGCGCGCCGCCTAAAGCAACACGAAACCCTGTCATGACCTCATCAAAAATAAGCACCGCACCATATTGATTACAAACACTACGCAGCGTTTCTAAAAATCCTGCGATAGGCGGGATACAATTCATATTACCTGCAACAGGTTCAACAATAATACAGGCAATTTGTTCACCGTGTTGCGAAAAAAAATCTTTAACTCCTTCAATATCATTATAGGTTAAAGTCATTGTATCTGCGGCAACAGAGGCTGGAACACCTGGGGAACTTGGTACGCCGAGGGTTAATGCGCCTGATCCTGCTTTAACTAATAATGAATCTGCATGACCATGATAACACCCCTCAAATTTCACGATTTTATCGCGTCCAGTAAACCCACGGGCAAGACGAATGGCGCTCATGGTTGCCTCTGTCCCTGAACTTACCATCCGCACTAAATCAATCGAAGGGATTAATTCACATACTTTGGTTGCCATTTGGGTTTCTAATTCGGTCGGTGCGCCAAAACTTAAGCCTTTTTCAGCGGTTTCTTTAACCGTTGCAATCACCTCAGGATGCGCATGTCCTAAAATCATCGGTCCCCATGATCCCACATAATCAATATAACGTTTATCCGTGCTATCAAATAAATAGGCACCTTGTGCGTGATCTATATAAACGGGTGTTCCACCGACACTGCTAAATGAACGGACAGGGGAGTTTACACCACCAGGGATTACTTGTTTTGCCTGAGTAAATAAGTCGTTTGCAAGGGTCATAGTTTAATCGTTCTCTAAAAGTTTTAGGCGTAGGGTAGGCAATGCCTACTCTACGGGGTTAATAATTCTTCAAGCATTAATTGATGTAATTCATCTATAAAACTACGTTTAAATAAAGGGTCAATATAATTATAATTTAAGCTTAATTGTTGTTGATATTCGCAAGTTAATAAAGCAATTCCCGGTGGGCTACTGATTTGACACAAATTTGAAATGCCTTTTATTTTAGTACCACACAACGATTGTTTACCCAAATCAGATAAATTTACATTAGAAAACCAAAATGAACTACGTTCTGTTTTATGTTGATAAGAAAGCCGTAAATTTTCACCATGCTTTTTTAAGGACAAAAAACTAGCTGCCCACATAATCGGTAAAAAAGCATAATCTATTTGCTGGCGAATAACCTGCTTATTTTGTGATTTTAAATGTTCAAAAAGTTCTGAACGATGATTAACCTGTTCCCGCGAAGCTTGAGCAAATAAAACCCCAACATGATTATTTAATAAAGGCGTTAAAACTCTTTGTTTTCGCAAATTAAACGCATAAGGCACACAATAAGCATCGCCGGTTTTCTCAGGGTTCATTCTTTCCAATGCACGCATAAAACAACCGATATAATATAAACTTATCCCAATTAACCCCACGTGCTTCCGTGCGAGTTGGTTAATTTTTGTTGTTTGTTCAATGCTAAGTTTATAAGCGGTTAATTGTAATTTATTAGGTTTTTTATCGGCCGCATGAATAATACTTTGCTGCTGATCTAATGTGGTTATATAACGTTTAGCTTTAATAAAGAGTTTTATTTTCTGCCACAAGCTGAATTTTTTTAATTGTAAATTAACTAATGACTCAGATTCTGGATTATTAAACTGTTTTCGTTGTTCAATATCATCAGTACAAAGGTACTGTAAAATTAAACTTGCGCCCACAGCATCACACAAAGGGTGTATCCAACGCAATAATAAAACCGTTTTATTTTTAGAGTGTAATAAATGAAAACTTAACGGCATAATTTCATCACGCTTTTGTGAATGATTCAATAAACTTTCAAGTTGCGTTTGAATAAATAATTCACTCTTTTCTTTTTCAGGATAATCATGTTGAAAAAAAATAGCTTCATTTTGTTGACGTTCACACCAGTAAAAACGATTCCCTCGTTGTTGTAAACTTGCCAAAATAAGTGGAAATCGCTGGCTTAACTCATCAATTCTTGCTCTTAATAACGTAATTTTAGGCATAGAATCAAGTTCAAAACCAAAACCACATAAACTACCTGGCATGGATTCACTACGAATTTCTTCATCCATTGCCAAAGTAAAATAATCGGCGGGATTAAGTGCTTGCAAAACCCCCGTTTTATCTATTTTCATGACTGATGGCGTACAATCCATTTTTCCAAGGTATTAATACTTTTAACATTATCAGGATCAATTTCGGTGTCGGGCAAAACCACATTAAATTTGTCTTCAATAAACATAATGAGTCGCATAATGCCCATACTATCTAAGCCTGCTTCAAGTAAGTCATCATCATTGCTAAAGTCTTCAACCGAGGCGACAAAAATTAATTCTTGGAAAATAAATTCACGTAAATGTGCTTTCATAATAGCTTTAGATTAAGAAAAATTAATAGTATAGAATAATTAGAAATTAAAGTAAGTTGATCCTTTATTTAATCACTGATGTTACGCAAAAACTGCAAATAGCCAAATAATAAACAGTTAACATTCGTTAATAGCTATTGGACTCCGCCTTTATATACAAAAGTGAAAAGACTTGCTTTTTCATTCCCTTGTGTCACATCAGTTAATCAGTTCCCAGCGGCGATTAATAAAACCCTGTAAAGGTTGATATTGGGTTTTATAAGCCATTTTTTTGCAATTTGCAATCCAAAAACCTAGATAAACATAATCTAAGCCCATTTGTTGTGCTTGCTCAATTTGCCAAAGTACGGCATAAATACCCAAGCTATATGTCGATAAATCTGGATCAAAAAAAGTATAAACTGCCGACAACCCTTTATCAAGAAAATCAACAATAGCAACCGCTGCAAGTTGTTCATCAAGATAAAATTCAACAAAACTCGTTTTACACCATGAGCTTCCTAAAAAACTAAGATATTCCTCAGGAGTTGAAGATGCCATAGCACTCTCGGGGTGTTTGTGTTGTTGATAGCGCATATATAAATCATAATGTTCTTGTTTAAAAGTAGCAGCTTGAACATTAACGCTCATTTGTTTATTTTTCTTTAGACAACGTTTTTGATTTCGACTCGGTTTAAACTCTGCCACCTGAATGCGACAAGCCACACATTCTGAACATTCTGTACAGCGAGGGCTATACACATCATCGCCACTTCGTCTAAATCCGTGAGCAATTAATTGAGAATAAAGTTTAGTATCAAGGGTCAATGCCGGATTAACAAAAGCTGATTGTGATTCTCTATCATCTAAATAACTGCATGATTGAGGGGGGGTAACTAATAATGAGATAGAACTCATAAGCTACTCCATGCTGTAGGGGCTGGAGGTTTGCAACAATAAGCAGTCAGTTTTTCTATAAAATGTTTCCGACTAATTTCATAAGCACCGAGACTGGCTAAATGATCACTATGAACTTGGCAATCAATCAATTGATAGTCCCAAAGCTGTAGTTTTTTTACTAGTTGAGTAAAAACGATTTTAGAAGCATCTTTATGGGTATGAAACATAGATTCACCAAAAAAAACTTGTCCAATAGCAACGCCATAAAGCCCTCCGACTAATTCACCATCTAACCAAGCTTCTGCGGAATGAGCGATACCTTGATGATGTAATTCTGTATAAGCCTGTTTCATTTCCTCGCTAATCCATGTTCCCTGTGTATATTTACGCATCATAGCACAAGCGTTAATAACATCTATGAAGGCCTTATCTACCGTCAACTCAAAGGGTTGTTGTCGAATCGTTTTTGCAAGACTGCGGGATATTTTTAATTTCAGAGGTGTTAAGATAAGACGCGGGTCGGGAGACCACCAAAGAATAGGTTCATCGGGATTAAACCAAGGAAAAACGCCCTGTTTGTAAGCGTTAATAAGTCGAGTTGCTGATAGACACCCTCCTGCGGCTAATAAACCATTAGGATCTGTTAATGCAGTTTTTAAAGAAGGAAATAATTCGTTAGCGTTGTTTGGATCGAGTAATGTTAATTTCATGCGTTTGCATTGAGCGTTTTAAGAGGGTAGGCAGGTAATCGGACATAAGGGTTATATTACCGCAAAATGTCGGGTTACGCTATCTCGCTACGCTAACTCGACCTATCTGACTTAAAAGCATTAACAGTGATTCATCATTACGGAATCAAGGATGAGGATGGCACAATCGCCACGAAGCGTTTATTTGATAGCGCATTGCCTAATTTGTTTTCGTGGGTACTTATCACAGACTAGCCCCGTCTATCCGACGGTTATTTTTACTTTTTAATAGTTTTTCGAGATTTCACACTTATCGCTTAATTTTCGCTGAAAGTGATTTTAAAATCTTTACTTTTAAATCTAAATGCCGTCGTAGAGCAAGCCTAAGCGTCCTCTGGTAGCCATTGTATTATGCATAACTTTAATACAATATAGTTATTTCATCGTATGAAATATGTTTTAATCTGCTTATATCCTCGCCCTGAACGGCGAGGTTTTACGCTATAAGTGATAAAATTAAACAAACAGGTCAAAAAAGCGACTATAATTTATAAAATAGCGGGATTCACTTTAATTTGGCTTTAAGTAATTTTTAGGCATTTGAATGAAAATGGGTAGAGATAACTATAAAAAAATGATGAATAAATATTCCTGAGTTGATGAGTTTATAGTGACTTATGCGGCTTTATAAAATATAGTAAATTATTAAATTTTAAGAACAAAAGAGGGAATAATCATGCGAGCAGATATGCTTACGTCTGTATTAACAGAGTTAAATGGTACTTCATCCGATATTGAGGCATCAGGAATCATCTCAACGGATGGTCTAATGATTGCAGCAGCTCTTCCACCAGGAATAGATGAAGATCGGGTAGGAGCGATGAGTGCCGCTATGCTATCATTAGGTGATAGAACAGCTCAGGAGCTTAACAGAGGAAATTTAGAACAAGTTTTAATCAAAGGGGCTACGGGGTATGTGTTGATGATTTATGCAGGTAACGCGGCTGTTTTAACGGTACTTGCAAAACCTAATGCAAAATTAGGTTTAATATTTCTTGATGTAAAACGTGCCGCAGAAAGCATCTCTGAATTATTGTAATAGTTTGATTATGTAGCGAGATACTTATGCTAGAAGACATGAATATAAACGATATTGTGGGTGAATATAAGCAAATTACGCTTGATTTATATGCCATTGGTGCGAGAAAATTTTTTTATACGGAGATAGAAACACCTTATCCAGAAGGGAAAATCATTGTTTCTACCAGTGATACTAAAGGGGTTATCACGCATGTCAACCATGTTTTTGTAGAAATGTCAGGGTATACGAAAAAAGAATTATTAGGTAAAAACCACGCTATTTTAAGACATCCTGATATGCCCAAGATGCCCTTTAAGGAATTATGGGATACCATTCAATCTGGAAAAAAATGGCAGGGAATTATTAAAAATTTGCGTAAAGATGGCGGTTATTACTGGGTTAAAGCAACCGTTATCCCCAATATAAAAAATGGGGTTATTGTGGGTTATACATCAGTGCGTCGCAAACCTTCTGCCTTAGTCGTTGCTGAATTTATTAAACGTTATCCAACATTAAGAGGGTCAAAATGATGGCAAATAGATTCACAGTGAGTCCAGATTTTTCACCTGATTATCTTGCAGGTTGGTATCTTTTTAATAAATGGATGCAGAAACAAACAGGACTTAAAATTGATTTAGAATTATATGGCAATTTTTATACGCAGCGTATTGTTACCTATAGTCATGCTGATTTAGTTTATGTTAATCCTTTTGATGCCTCAATGCTGGTTCATGATAAAGGTTTTTTACCTTTGGCTAAGGTCGCTGGAAATTTTGATGAAACTGTGATTGTGGTTAATTCTGATACCCCCATAAATGGTATCACAGATTTAAAGCCAGATCTTAAACTAGCCATGACAGAAGACCCTAATATCAACATGATAGGGATGATGTTATTGGAAGCTGTTGATCTAAATGACGGTAATATTGAAAAAGTTATCTATGATAATTATGTATTAATTGTTAAAAACTTGTTAGAAGGTCATGCGGATGTCGGACTTTTTTTAGCAAAAGCCTATGATGAATTATCTTGGGTGGTAAAAAAACAATTAAAAGTTTTATTGCAAAGTGAAGTTGGTGAAATTTATCATTCATTTTTGATTTCTCCCGCCTTAGCAGAAAAACGAGATGAAATTCAATCATTACTCATTGATATGGATAAAAATAAAGAAGGGCAAGATGTATTAAGAGCCTTAGGTTTTGATGCCTGGATCAAGGTTGATGATGAGGAAATGGCATTTATGGTTAATTTGATAGATGCCTTATCTATTCAAAGCTAAATGGAAGCCCCCAAGCTTATTATTGCCATTTCATCACGGGCATTATTTGATTTAGATGCCTCACACCATATTTTTAAAACGGAGGGCAAGGATGCTTTTTGTCGCTACCAAATAGAGCATGAAGATGAAATTTTAAACCCTGGTTTAGGCTTCATACTCGTTGAAAAATTTTTAGCCATTAATCAATCTTTTCCCAAATCTCCTTTGGTTGAAATTATTTTATTATCACAAAATAGTGCGGATACAGGTTTAAGAATTTTTAATTCAATCCGTCATTATAAACTTGATATTACTCGTGCCGCATTTACCAGCGGTCGGTCTCCCTATTCTTATATTTCAGCCTTTTCAGCCCATCTATTTTTATCAACCAATACCGATGATGTTATCAAAGCCTTAGATTCAGGTTTTGCCGCAGCAACGATTGTTTCAGGAACAACGGAACATCATTCAAAACAACTACGGATAGCCTTTGATGGCGATTCGGTTTTATTTTCCGATGAGTCCGAACGTATTTACCAACAACAAGGTTTAGAAGCCTTCACTGAAAATGAGCGTAATGAAGCTAAAATACCCTTATCTGGCGGACCGTTTAAAAATTTTTTGAGAACATTGCAATTGATACAGGCGCATTTTGACCCTGAAGAACTTCCCATTAGAACGGCATTAGTCACAGCAAGAGCAGCCCCTACACACGAACGCGTGGTTAGAACCTTAAGATCATGGGGGATACGCATTGATGAAGCCTTATTTTTAGGCGGATTACCCAAAGGGGCTTTTTTAAATGCCTTTGGTGCAGATATATTTTTTGACGATCAGCAAGGACATTGCGCCTCAGCAACGCAACATAAAATTACCTCAGCACATGTTCCCCATGGGGTTGCAAATCAAAATACGGATAAAAAGTGAAGAGGCATAAAATGACGGCAAAACATGATTTAAAACCCATTGCAGGCGGCGGATTATTAGATCGTCGTTTATTTTTAAAAAAAGGACTCACTTTTTCAGCCGTTGTTCTAAGTGCCGATGTCTTAGCGCAAGGCGAACATTATCGTCCTGACAGCTCAAAGATAGCAGGAAAACCCTTTTCTAATTATGGTCTGCCTTCCCAATATGAACGTGAAACCATACGCTGGACTATGGGCAATAGCATGGCGGATGGAAATGGCGTTTCATGGACACCACTGCAAGATTTAGAAGGCACGATTACCCCCAATGGTTTACATTTTGAGCGTCATCACAATGGTGTACCAGAGATTGATCCCCAACAACATCAGTTACTTATTCATGGGTTAGTGGATAAATCCCTATTATTTGAAGTCGAAGATTTATTACGTTATCCAATGACTTCTCTGCTTTGTTTTATTGAATGTGGCGGCAATAGTAATGCGGCTTGGCGTTCAAAACCAATACAAACTAAACTGGGCTATTTTCATGGCATGGCTTCTTGTAGTGAATGGACGGGTGTACCGCTACGTTTATTATTAGATGAAGCCAAACTTAAAGGACGCGCAAAATGGCTCGTAGCAGAAGGCGCGGATGCTTCATTAATGAATGTAAGCCTACCTTTAGAAAAAGCGTTAGATGATTGCATTATTGCCCTATATCAAAATGGTGAACGTATTCGCCCTGAAAATGGTTATCCTTTACGCCTGATTGCCCCAGGTTGGGAAGGGGTGGTTAATGTAAAATGGTTAAGACGTTTACATATTACCAACCGTCCTGTGATGGCACGCAATGAAACCTCTAAATACACTGAATTGATGCCCTCAGGCAAAGCGCGACAATTTACCTTTGTCATGGAAGCTAAATCATTAATCACCCATCCTTCTTTTGGGCATAAATTAGATAAACAAGGTTTTTATCAAATTAGTGGGTTGGCATGGAGTGGACACGGTAAAATTAAAAAAGTAGAAGTCTCAGCCGATGGCGGCAAAACATGGGCAACCGCAGATTTACAAGAACCCGTTTTAAGTAAATGTTTCACTCGATTTCGGATTCCGTGGCAATGGACTGGCGAAAAAGTTATTTTAAAAAGTCGTGCGATTGATGAGACAGGTTATGTACAACCTGAGCGAGAGGAATTAGTTAAACAACGAGGAACGCACGGTTATTTTCATTACAATGCCATTGTAAGTTGGGAAATTGACAGAGATGGGAGCATTACTCATGTTTATGCGTAATAGTTTATTAATTTTAGCTTTATTAATCTCGCCTGTACTTTATGCCGAAGAAACGCCTGAATTAGGAAAACCTGCTTCTAAAGCCTTGGTTGAACAATGGAATAATGATATTTTCCCCGATGGAGAAGGTCTGCCATCAGGAAAGGGAACGGCAACCTATGGTAAAAAAGTGTATCAACAATATTGTTTAAGTTGTCATGGGGTTAAGGGAACAGGCGATAGTGCCGATGAATTAGCAGGGGCAAAACATGGATTAACCGATAATCCACCTGATAAAACCATTGGTACTTATTGGCCGTATGCGACCACTCTTTTCGACTTTACTCGCCGTTCAATGCCTTTGAATAATCCAGGGAGTTTAAATAATAGTCAGCTTTATGCGGTGACCGCTTATTTATTGTATTTGAATGATATTATTGGTGAAAAAGAAATTATGGATGCTCAAACCTTAGCTAAAGTAAAAATGCCCAATCGTGATGGATTTGTTAATTATCAGTCTAAATAATTTAGAAATACTGACCTTTATGATATAGCTCTGCCAATTTATCAGGGGATTGTCCTAGCCAGTAACGAATGCGTAAATTCCACATTAGTAATATTGTTTTAAACACCCCAAATTGTAGCCAACGCCGTCCAGAACTTTGTACTCTTGCTTTTAAACAGAGAGGTGTAGATTGTGTTTTTAAAGTTCTGGATAGAGCAATATCTTCCATTAAAGCAATTTCTGCATAGCCGCCTATTTTTTCAAACAACCTTTTACAAACAAAAATAGTTTGATCGCCCGTTGCAATCCCCGTTAAGCAAGAACGCCAGTTCATCATTTGCGCGATAACTTTTAGCGCCCATGAAGCCCCTATTAAGCGAATATTAAAACGTCCCCATTGTTTGTCAGTAGACAATGCTTGTTCGATTAATATCAAAGCATCATTAGGTAAAAAAGTATCGGCATGTAGGAAAATGAGTATTTCACCTGTTGCAAATTTTGCGGCGGCATTCATTTGTTTTGCGCGTCCTTTTTTTGTATGAATAACTTGATCTACCCACGTTGTTGCGATGGTTACGGTATCATCTTGACTGCCGCCATCGGCAATAATTATTTCTGCTTGCAGGCGTAATTCTTGCAAAGCTTGTAAACAGGTTTCAATACCCTGTTGCTCATTTAATGTTGGAATGATAATGGAGAATTTTTTTTGAATCATAACCCTTGATTCCCAACGATTTTTTAAAATATTATTAAACCGCCGCTAAAACAGCCGCTCGATAATTCTTAGGAATGTTATTGATGTCACCAAAGCGTTTAAACAAATCGGTAAAATGCCACGTGTTATCAATTTTTTGATTTTTTTGTTTTGGAACTCGTGAACGCTTAGCTTGTGAACGATTCGGTAATACCTCGAATGTGCCGTTATTGGCTTTGGTCACTAAAGCCCGTAGATAGCCTAAAGGTGAGTTAACCGTTCCTTTGCTTAACACTGTCGCTAGGACGGTTAAAATGGCTTGTTGGTGTTCAGTAGGCGCGTCAGCGATTATTTTTTGAGCCTGTTGTTTTTGTGGTTGGCTCAATTGCTCAGGTAACGCTAATTTTTCATCAAGGTTTGTGGTTTTTTCTATACTAGGTAAACACTCTTTATTTATATATACGCTGGGATTTTCCCCGCGAGGCTTTTCCTTACTGGGATTTTCTCTGTTAGGCATTTGCGGATAATTCTCCAATAACGAGGTGTCAAAAGTTGTTTTTAGCGGTTGCGTTTCGACATTGGAATTTTGAGGGGGTAAAACGG